>NZ_JBEVLO010000034.1:0-8593 GCF_040509115.1 Mycobacterium sp.
AGAGCGCGTCGTAGTGCTACCCGAACTCGACGACGACCGTTGCAAGGATCGCGTCTCCTACGTCGACTGACAGGACTCCGTTTATGTTGAACGTACCCGTGCTGATCGCCGGCGGGGGGCCAGCAGGAATGAGTATGGCCCTGCTGCTCGACCGATTCGGCATTGACAGTTTGCTGGTCGAGCGCAGACCGACCACCACAGCCCATCCGAAATCCCGGGGCTGCCATGCCCGCACGATGGAGCAGTTCCGAGTGTGGGGTATTGAGGAACGGGTTCGACGGGCGGGCCTCCCGCAGGAATCCGACGTGGCCTGTTGGTGTGAAAGCCTCAGCGGCCCGCTGGTGGCCTACACCCAGCCTGCCCCGACCACCAACACTCCCGCGCCGCGTTCCATCGTCCCGCAGGACGCGGTGGAGGAGGCGCTCGACGACAAGCTCGCGAGCTGCCGGCGAGCGCGGGTCGAGCGGTCAACGGAACTCGTGGACTTCGAGCAGGATGCCGAAGGTGTCACTGTCCGACTGCACCGGGTCGCCGATGACCACACCTACAGTGTGCGCGCGCAGTACGTGATCGGGTGCGACGGGGCATCCAGTCGAGTGCGCGATCACCTCGGAGTGGTGATGGATGGACCGGAGCAGATGGCTCTGATGGCCAACCACTATTACCGCGCCGACGTGGGTCACCTCCCCCACGTGCGCAGCGCAATCGGATTCTTCGTGCGACCGCGCGACCGCGCGAAAGAGGACACCATCGTCCTGGCCACTGGACCCACCGGTGACCGCTGGCTGTCGGTGCAGAAACTGGCCGATGGTGAAGAGCCCATGTCGGAGGCCCGACTGGTCGAGGCGGTGCGCGAGCAATGGGGTATGCCCGACCTCGACGTGGAGCGCATCAATGTCATGAACTGGAAGATGAGTGCTCAAGTCGCGCAACAGTTCCGCGTGGGCAGAGTGTTTCTCGTCGGAGATGCGGCGCACCGTTTCCCCACAGCTGGCGGCAACGGTCTGAACTCAGGTGTTCAGGACGCGCACAACCTTGCGTGGAAGCTGGCTGCGGTGCTCGCCAGCAACAGCGGAGACGCCTTGCTGGACACCTACGAAGCTGAACGTCGCCCGGTAGCACAGTCCAATACCGCCTTCGCAGTTGGAAACCAGCACCGCATCAACAAGATGGAACAGGCTTTCGACCGTCGTGACGAGGATCCTGAGACGTGGCGGCAACTTCTGCGCGAACAAGACAACCAACTCCACAGCGATGGCCAATCCATGGGCTACATCTACACCGACGGAGCGATCGTCGACGACGGCTCAGTGGTGCCAGCGCATGACGCACAACGGTATTGGCCGACCGACCGGCCCGGGGCACGGTTCCCGCACTTCTGGATCGACGCCGAAGAAACAGAATCCACCATCGACTGGTTCGACACGTCGTTCGTGCTGGTATGCGGCCCGGACGCCGACGAATGGCAGCGGATCGGCGAGGCGCTCGCCGCGACCGTCACCACGGCGCTCCAGGTCAAGCGGCTGCCGCACTTGCTGGGGCCGGTGTCCATCGAGCGCAATGGTGCCGTACTGGTGCGTCCCGACGGTCACGTGGCCTGGCGGGCGAAGACAACCGGTGAGGCCGACGAACTGCGTTGCGCGCTGGCAACAGTGCTCGCCGGTGGCACCCGCAGCAGCGAATCTAGCCCCATCTCGGCACTCACTTCGAGGAGTTAACGATGCCCACCCTGCCCGTCTACGGCAACCCCGATGAACTCAGCGAGCCCTTGAGTTCGTATACCCACGTGTCCCAAGCCGGCGGACTCGTGTTCGTCGCCGGCCAGTGTGGCCTCGACCAGGACAACGCCGTCGTCGGACCGGACGTGACCAGCCAGACCTCTCGCGCCTACGAAAACATCATCACAGCGCTTGCGTCTGTCGAACTCTCGCTTCGGCACGTCGTGCGGTTCGTGACCTATCTGACGTCCGCCGACCTCATCCCCGAGTTCTACGCCGCACGGCGGGCGTTCTTCTCGGCCCATTACCGCCCGGGTGAATACCCGCCCAACACACTGTTGATCGTCAAGAGTTTGGTGCGGCCCG
The DNA here is from genome assembly GCF_040509115.1 of Mycobacterium sp. Lineage (GTDB taxonomy): Bacteria > Actinomycetota > Actinomycetes > Mycobacteriales > Mycobacteriaceae > Mycobacterium. Next base: position 2,085 of record NZ_JBEVLO010000034.1, read on the forward strand.
ATCTCCTCGTCGAGATCGACGCCACGGCGTGCGTGGGATGACGGGATGACCGAACAACTCTCGACGCGCGGCGCCAAATTGACCCGCTTCAATGCGGCGGTCGTCGGTCTGTGCCTGTTCATCAACGTAGTCGAAGGCTTCGACGTTCTGGTGATGGCGTACGCGGCAAGTGGGGTCGCCGAGCAGTGGTCGCTCAGCGAGTCGGCAGTTGGCCTCCTGCTCAGCTGCGGGCTGGGCGGAATGGCGCTGGGATCGGTCTTCATCGCTCCCCTCGCCGACCTATTCGGCCGTCGCGTCGTGACAACCGCCGCGCTCGTCATGTGCGCAGGCGGAATGGTCGTCGCGGCGGCTGCTCCCAACGCCGCCGTAATGGGTTTCGGCCGGGTACTCACCGGACTGGGCGTCGGCGCGACGGTGGCGAGCCTTCCGGTGATCATCACCGAGCTCACACCACAGCGCCTGCGGGGCACCATGATCGCGCTTTACGCAGCCGGACTCCCGGCGGGCGGAATCCTCGGCGGGGCCGTTGCCGCCCTCCTGGTGGAGCAGCACGGTTGGCGAGCGCCCTTCGTCGTAGGTGCCGTGCTCACAATGGGTTTGGTGGCGGTGGTGGCTGCGGTGATGCCCGAATCACGACAATCGCGCAACCACGATGCCCAAACATCCGATGAATCACGAACCCATGCGCGGTCGATCTTCGGCTCGCGCACCGTGGCCACCTCGGTATCGCTCTGGTTGGCGTACTTCGTGCTGATGGGTGGCTTCTACTTCGCCGCCAGCTGGACACCTCGACTACTCGAGCAGTCCGGGTTCTCCGGTCAGCAGAGTGTGGGAGCCGGTGTGCTGCTCAACGTCGGCGGCATCGTCGGAACGCTGGCATTCGCAGCTCTGGCCTTGAAGGCATCCCGGGCGTCGCTCACCGTCGTCGCATTCGTGGCCGCGGGACTGGCCTTCTTCGGCATGACATTTGCACTCAGCTCGGTAGCCGCGACACTGATGGCGACGGTCGTCATCGGCTTGTTCGTCAATTCTGCGGCGGCAGGACTACATTCCATCGGTCCTGAGCTCTATTCGACGTCGATCCGGGCGACCGGTATGGGGTTGGCCATGGGGGTGGGCCGGATCGGGGCGCTCGTCGCCCCGGTAGTGGCCGGGGTGCTGCTGGACACCGGGTGGCGCCCGGACGCACTCTTTCAACTCGTCGCCTGGCCGATGCTCGTCGCGGCTGGAGCCGTGCTGTTGATCGTCACCCGAAACCGCGGAAATCCCATCGGTCAACGCAGCCCCCGTATTCCAGATCAAGACCCGTCTCGCGAAGGGAGCCATTCATGAGGGCCGTGCAGCTTCAGGATTACCACAAGACCCCATCGGTCGAGGAAGTGCCCGATCCGACGCTGTCCGGACCCTTGGATGTCATCGTGCGCATCGGTGGTGCCGGGGTGTGCCGTACCGATCTCCACATCATCGAGGGGCAATGGCAGGAAGCAATGCAACCACGGCTGCCGTATACCCTCGGCCACGAGAACGCCGGGTGGATCGAAGAGGTTGGGCAGGGCGTCACCAACGTCGCAGTGGGGGACGCGGTGATCGTGCATCCTCAACCGTCCTGCGGGCTGTGCATGGGGTGTCGCTGCGGTAATGACATGTCCTGTGACAGCGCAGTCTTTCCAGGGGTCTCCAACCATGACGGTGGCATGGCGGAGTACCTGCGGACCACGGCCAGGGCGTGTGTCAAGTTGTCCCCGGACACCAACCCCGCTGACGTTGCCGCCCTGGCCGACGCTGGACTGACGGCCTACCACGCTGTGCGGAAGGCGATTCCGCTTCTCCCGCCCGGAACAACTGCCGTCGTCCAGGGAGTCGGTGGGCTGGGGCACATAGGCATTCAAGCTCTAGCGGCATTGACGGCCACGAGAATCATCGCAGTCGACACAAACGGTGCCGCGCTCGAGCTGGCACAGAGTATCGGCGCGGATGCCACGATCACCGCAGACGGATCCCATGTCGAGCACGTCAAGGACATGACACGAGGCCGGGGTGCCGACGTCGTGTTCGACTTCGTCGCCGAAGGCGGTGCTGAGCAGGATGCGTGGGCAATGACGGCGTCCGGCGGCTCGCACTACATCATCGGGTATGGCGGCGAATTGCGGGCCCGCACTGCCGATTTCGTGCTCGGACAGAAGACGGTAGTCGGCAACAGCGTTGGTAGTTACCGGGAGCTGGTGGAGCTGATGGAGCTCTCGCACTCGGGCAGGGTGGCGCTGCACAGCCACCCTTATCCACTGGAGGACGCGGCGTCGGCCTTCGATGACCTCGCCAACGAGCGGATCCGCGGCCGAGCCGTCCTGGTTCCGTGAGCATGAACGCCTACGAGTTGGCCGACCCCGGACTGCTGGCCCCGAAACCGGTTCAGATCTTCGATCACGCGCTGTCGTATCTCGGTGTGAAGTACGAAGTCCTTCCTGGTTGGCGCCCGCTGACGCTCGATTTGCACGTCCCCGCCGACGTCGCCGCTTCGACCCCGGTGGTCATCTATGCCCACGGCGGCGGCTTCTCCGTGGGGACCAAGGAGATGGGTCCGTGGGCTCAGCTTCCCCGGCACGGATTTGCCGTTGCATCGATCGACTATCGCCTCAGCAACGAAGCCGGTTATCCGGCTGCGCTTTTCGACACGCTCGCAGCGATCCGGTGGGTGCGCGACAACGCAGCCACCTACAACCTGGACCAACGTCTTATTGCGGGTTGGGGCAGCTCGGCCGGGGCATATCTCATGGCGCGCGCCGCTTTCAGCGACCAAGCCGCGGTGCACCTGTCGGCTCTCGTACTGCACTATCCGCTGATCAATCCTGCCGAGGCCCCGTCGCTTCGATCGTTTTTCGTCGATCTTGATGATGACGCCCTAGCCGAGGCGTCGGTGTCTCGTGCCGTGTCCCACGCAGCTCATCTACCGCCCGTGCACGTCAGCCATGGCGACGCAGATCGACACGTTGACCTCAGTCAGAGCGTCCAAGTGCATCAGGCCATCCTGGCCGCCGGCGGAGTTTCCACCCTGAACATCGTCAAAGGCGCAGTGCACGCCGACGCGCGGTTCGCTGCCCCCGAACTAGTCGACCCCGTAGTGCGATTCCTCAAGGAGATGACGTGCGTATCGCAAACCTGAACGGCCGGGCCCACCTGTTGTGCCGGGATGAAGCGGTGGACATCGCGCAGGCCAGCGCCGGCGCCTTCGGGCCGGACCCCATGAGTCTGTATCAACAGTGGCCAGACTTCGTCGCGTGGGCTAGTGCGCAGTCCGAGTTCACCACGAGCAGGGACTACAGCCCAGAGGAACTGGGTGCTCCCATCCCCCAACCCCGGCAGGTATTTGCAATCGGATTGAACTACGCCGAGCACGCGGCTGAAACTGGCATGGTCGGCACTAGCGGCGGCATTCCCCCGCTGTTCACCAAGTTCGCCACATCCCTGACCGGGCCCCACGGCCACATCATGCTGAGCGGCTCGGCCGTCGACTGGGAAGTGGAACTCGTGGCTGCGATCGGCATCGAGGCGACGAAGGTCACCGCGGACACAGCCTGGGATCACGTTGCCGGCCTGATGGTGGGCCAAGATCTCAGCGACCGCGAGGTCCAGATGAGCGGACCATACCCCCAGTTCTCCCTGGGCAAGAGTTTCCCTGGCTACGGGCCGACGGGTCCAGCCCTGGTTACCCTCGATGAGATCGCAGGCAGTGACCCGCTCCGGCTCAGATGTTGGGTCAATGACGAGCTCGTCCAGGACGCGACCACCGATCAGATGCTCATGTCGATCCCCACGCTGATCGAGCGCATCTCGGCGGTATGCACCCTCTACCCAGGCGATCTCATCTTCACCGGCACCCCAGCGGGTGTCGGCATGGGCCGGACTCCACCGCGATATCTCCAACCCGGCGATGCTCTGCGCACCCGTATCGACGGAGTTGGCGAAATGCTGCACGCCGTCACCGTGCGTTAGTCAATTAGGGCGTATCTGACTGAATCCCGGTGTTGTGCCCGAGGCCCGTTTCCGATCCAGATTCAGTTGATGCGTTTGATCGAGCCCAACCGAACGTCTGCGACAGCCATGACGCCCGGCACGCTGATCTCAAAAGGCAGTGGGCTGGACTCACCCGCGTTGCCGCCGAGTGGTTTTCGCACCGATCTTCAGGTACTGCGGGCCTTCGGGTCCGAGACCGGATTGGCGGGCCAGCTGGATCCCCGATCGCGCCACTGATTGCAGGTGGCTCAATCGGGAGCGTTCCCAAGCCTGAATCGAGTCCTCGGCCAAGGGCCGTCCGGGTTCCCAGTCGGCCAGGGCTGCCGCCAACCCGGCGGCGTCGCCAAGCGCCTTCGAGGTACCCGAGGCCGTGTGCGGTCGCACCGTACCGGCGGCATCACCGATCAAGGCCACGTGATCGGCCATCATTCGGGCCGGGGCAAGGTCGTACACCGGCTGCAGAAAGACCCGTGAGTGCTTGATCAGGTTGATGAACGGTTGCGGCAGTTGCTGATCCGCCAGGTCGCGCAGGGCGGTCTGGGAGTCGTCGCTGAGCTCTCCGGGCGGCAGGAACTGGTCGAAACGTTGGCCGCTGCGTCCGGTCATGAGCTGATCCATCCGCACTTCGTCGGTGTTGACGTACCAGACCCAGTTCACCCGACGCTGACCCGGCGAAGTCTCACCGGTGAGCCCTGGCACGAGGTAGCACAGCATTTGCAGGCCGCGCACGGCGAACATGGTGAACCGCTCGGCGAGTAGATTCACCACTTCCTCGGGCAGGTCGGCCTCGGGTTCGAGCCCTCGAAACGCCACGTAGCCGCTATAGCGGAGGTCGTCGCGTCCGGTGAGCAACCGGCGGACGGTGGAGCCGATTCCGTCGGCGCCTACCACGATGTCGCCGGTCGACGAGTAGCCGTCGGCGAACGTCGCGGTGACTTCACCGCCATCGCGGGTGAGCCCAGTGAGCGTGCTGTCCATTCGCATGCACAGGTCGCCGAGAGGGTCGCGCAGTGCGTGATACAGCGTGTCCCAGGCGGTCATCCACTGCGGAGCCGTATACCGGTGCGGCTCATCGTGGCGGTGCAGCTGTTGGCGTTCGGCGAGCAAGACGCTGACCGAGGGCACCGACCGCCCGATTTGGGCGAGCAGGTCGGCGACCTCCCGCTGCATGACGATACCCGCGCCGCGTGGCTGGGTGCGGTCCACTGATCGTTCGTAAACAGCGACGTCTGCTGCGGTGGAACGCATTTCGTGGGCGCAGGCCAGGCCCCCCAGTGACCCGCCGATGATCAGGGTGCGCATCTCAGCGGAACGCCCGCGAGTAGCGCACCGGGTGGGGCAGTTCATGGCCGAGGTGGTCGGCGGCTTGCCGGATCCAGGCCGGGTTGCGCAGCAGCACTCGGGCCAAGAACACCGCGTCGGCCTCTCCATCGCCGATGATGGCGTCCGCCTGGTCGGGTTCGGTAATGAGACCTACTGCGGCGGTCGGAATGTCGATCTCCTTGCGGATGCGTGCCGCGAACGGGACCTGATAGCTGGGCGAGACCGGGATAGCGGCGTCAGGTGCTGATCCTCCTGAGGAGACGTCGATCAGGTCGACCCCGAGCCGCTTGAGTCTGTCGGCCAGTTCAAGAGTGTCGGCCAGCGTCCACCCGGGACGATCGTCATCGGTGTCGCCGGCCAGCCAGTCAGTGGCCGAAACGCGGAAGAAAAGAGGCAGGTCGTCGGGCCATTTCGACCGGACTGCTTCGACCACTTCCAACGCAAAGCGCATGCGATGTTCCAGGGGGCCGCCGTACTGATCGCGGCGGTGATTGGAGTGCGGTGAGAGAAACTGATGGATCAAATAGCCATGCGCGCCGTGTATTTCCAGTGTCTGAAATCCGGCGTCGACGGCCCTACGGGCGGCAGATGCGAACGCATCAACAATGGCTGCGATGTCGTCAATGCTCAGCTCGGTGGGAGCCGAAAGTCGACCGAAGGGCACCTCGCTGGGTCCAACGGTCGTCCAGTCCTGATGGGGTGGCAGGGCATCGTCAGTCCACGGAATGCCGGTAGATCCCTTGCGTCCCGCATGCACGATCTGAATACCAGGCACCGCGCCGTGAGCCTTGAGGAAGTCGGTGATGCGGCGGAAGGACTGTGTCTGGTGGTCGGTCCATAGCCCGAGATCATGGTGGCTGCTCCGCCCCAGCGGATCCACCGCGGTGGCCTCGACCATGACTAGCGCGGCACCAGCCACCGCCCGTGAGCCCAGGTGCTGCAGATGCCAGTCGGTCGCAGAACCCGTCCTAGGACCCTCGGAAACAGCAGCGAACTGCATCATCGGCGACATCCAAGCACGGTGGGCGTAGGTGATGTCGCGCAATGTCATTGGAGTGAAGAGGTGCGGCATGACGGCCCTCTCACGCCTTGAGGAATTCGAGGAGGTCGGTGTTGATGACGTCGGCATGCGTGGTGGGCATGCCGTGCGGGAAGTTCTCGGCGTAGGTCTTCAA
>NZ_JBEVLO010000035.1:0-15870 GCF_040509115.1 Mycobacterium sp.
CGGCGCGGGCTTCGGCCATCCGACGCCTGGCTTCGCGGTGGCGCGTGATCGGCGTCGTATCGACGATGCGCCGGGCCATCGTCGCCAGGAATCGTGCGGGCTGCAGCGGAGCGGGCACGGTGTCGTGGCGGATGGCCACTGGAGGCAGCGCAGCCAGCGCCTCGTCGACCGCTGCCGTGGCCACGTCGACGACGTCGAACAGCATGTCCGACTCGTCGGCATCCGCCTCGATCGTGACGTCGTCCTCATCGACGACCTCGGCGTCGTAGTCGATCATGACCAGGGCGACGGCGTGATACGCGTCGTCCTCCTGACCGAGTTTCTGGAGCAGGTCGATCAGCCACTCGGCCTTGTCCGGCTCGGTCGTCAGGATGGTCGAACGCAGGCCGTAGACGAAGCCAAGCGCCGCGAGCGGATGGCGGAGCCGGAGGTTCTTGGCGTCGCCGTAGCTTTCCTCGACGCGGTTGGCGGCGTTCTTACCGAAGCTGGAGTCCATGCGTTTGGTGCTGATGAGTAGCTCCGGACCGGTCTCCCAGTCCGACATGACGACGTCGACCTGCTTCATGTAGTGCTTGCCGAGCACGCTGGCGCTGGACCCGACGACACCCTTCATCGCCTTGCTGCGCAGCCGCCCCTCGAGCACTCGGCGCTCCCGCTGCGGAAGGCCGGCCAGAAGGTTCGCGATGGCGCTCGGCATGATCCTGGGATCCGACGGTCGTGGCCACACCGCGTCGACGTCGAATCCCGCGCGGCGCAATTCGTACGACAACCAGACGTCGAGTGCCAGGGCAGGCACCCCGGTGGTCGACGGCACGTCGAGGTACAGCGGCACCCCGAGAACCCGACGCAGCACCTGGAAGTCCGGTACGTAGGTCAGCCCGCCGTCCGTGCCGCGAAGCCATGGATTGGTGTGAACCCCACCCGGTGCCGCGTCGGCGACGATGCGGTCGAAGATGGCCCAGGCAGTGACCCGGCTCGACACCTTCTGCGGCGGTTCACCGGCCACGGCGTGACCTCGACTGCCGTCGCGCTGCGAGCGAATCACGGGCCGCGCGTACCGATTCGACCAGCGCAGGGGCTCCTAGCAATTGCTCCAACCCCAGAGCCGCGTCGACCAACGAGACCGCGTCGGCCAGCATCCCCTTGCGGAGCAGCCCCGCCACCGTGCGCTTGACCCCAGCCAGCTGCGACGCCCTGGCCTCGACGAGACCGGGTGACGGCACGAACCAGCGGTCCGCCTCCCGGGGTTCGATCTTGAGGATGCCGCCACCGTAGGAGCGCCCCACCATCTCCGCGTGCAGAACCGTCACCGAATTCAGCGCAGCGAGCGGCAGGAGGGCGCGCCCGGCAGGCCCTACGGCATCGTTCAGGTAGACGCCGTGCACCGAGTTGAGGTGATGCGCCCGTACCGGATTGGCCACCAACCGGGGGGTGTCGGCATTCATGCACGTGAGCAACAGATCGGCCGGCTTGAGCAGTGGAACCAGGTACCACGGCGTCCGGACCCGGCACTTGTACGCCAGATGCACGCCCGCCGCCCGTCCCGCCGCCACGTAGCGAAGGGCTGCCGCGGACGGTTCGGCGCTGGGCCGGAAGAGGTGCACCGCCTTGCCGTCGCCCTCCAGCCGATCCAGAAGCGCCCGCGACAGGCTCAGGCCTCGCAGATGCGCGCTGCCGGGCGGCGACAGCGGTACGAGATCACTTGCAAGCAAACCCAATTCGGCCACCCGCTCGGCGGACAACGCGAAGAAGCCATTGTTGCCAGTCACGATGCCGAGCGTGGTGTCACCCCAGAGGTCCAGCGTGGTGAACCAGCCCGCCTCCGTCACGCCGCGAAGGGCCTCCACCGGCTCGCTGCCGACCAGCCCGCTGACCCACTTCTCCGCGGGATCGACAGGAGCCCAGCGTCGTTGCGCCAGCTCGGACGTCAGCGAGGCCGCGTTGGTGGCCCGGTGAATGACGGCGTGTTCACTTGGTCCCTGGTTGAAGCCGTCGGCGAGGAGCAACACGACGTCGGCCTCCGCCTCGGGGAACACTCGCTCGTCGAACATGACGAGCTCGATGGTGCGGAACCTCTCGAAGAGGAACCTCCGCACGGCCGCGGCGTAATTCACGCTCAACAGCTCCGCGGGGAGCACCAATCCGAGGCGACCGCCATCCTGCAGGAACAGCGCGGCGTGGACGGTGAACGCCGCCCAGCTAGACGCCAGGCCGGACAGCGTGACCCCGGCCTTCAGCGCAGCGCGCCGGGACTGACTGCGCGGCTCACCACGGAAGTCCTGATAGCGGATGAAGGGTGGGTTGCCGATCACGGCGGTGTAGGACGCGTCGGGTTCCACTGCGAAGAAGTCCGCGGTGCGGATGCGCGGCGTGCCGCCCGCGTCGCGCACCCGTTGGCGGGCCGTCCTGGCGCTCGCGGCGTGAATTTCGACGCCGTCGAGCACCGGGGAGGCCTGCGCGCCGAGTGCACTCAGACGGCGAGAGGCCGCCACGAGGAATGCCGCGTCCCCCGCGGAGGGCTCGAGCACCCGCTCGCCGGCTGAGCGGACTGCCCACTGCGTGACGTAGTCGGCGATCTCCGGCGGCGTGAAGAAGGCGCCCCGCGCCTTGCGCGCCGCCGCCGAGTCGGCCACGGGTGGCAATGCGGAGCGAGTCACCGGGTCATTGTGGGGCACGGGTCCGACACCGGGTGTCGACATGCCGAGCACCGAGCCGGTCAGACGTCCGGTCCCAGGATCTCGTCGGCGTCGAAGCACGTGTGATCGCCGGTATGGCAGGCAGCGCCGACCTGGTCGACCTCGAGCAACACCGTGTCGCCGTCGCAGTCCAGCCGCACGGAGTGCACGTACTGCGTGTGGCCCGACGTCTCGCCCTTGATCCACTGCGCGCCACGCGACCGCGAGTAATACGTCGCCCGTCGCGTCGCCAACGTATGCGCCAGGGCATCGTCGTCCATCCACGCGACCATCAGCACCTGGCCGGTGCTGCGCTCCTGGACCACGGCGGCGAACAGCCCATTGGCATCGCGCTTGAGCCGCGCCGCGATCGAACCGTCCAGCGGTGCCGTCATGACCCTCCGTTCTCTGCGCAGGCGCTCATCGCACCACGATGCCTTCCGAGGCCATCGCGGCCTTCACCTGCGCGATGGTCAGCTCCCCGAAGTGAAAGACGCTGGCCGCCAACACCGCATCGGCCCCCGCTTCGACTGCGGGGGCGAAGTCGGTGACCGCCCCGGCGCCGCCGCTGGCGATCACCGGCACCGTGACCGCACCGCGCACGGCCCGCAACATCCGAAGGTCGAAGCCGGCCTTGGTGCCGTCGGCATCCATCGAATTCAGCAGGATCTCGCCGACTCCGAGTTCGGCACCGCGGCGGGCCCATTCGACGGCGTCGATGCCCGTTCCGCGCCTGCCGCCGTGCGTGGTGACCTCCCAGCCCGACGGGGTCGGTTCCGAACCCTCGGGAACGGTGCGGGCGTCGACTGAGAGGACGATGCACTGCGAGCCGAACTGTCGAGACAACTCCGCCAGCAGCTCCGGGCGGGCGATCGCCGCGGTGTTGACGGACACCTTGTCGGCGCCCGCCCTCAGCAGCGAGTCCACGTCGGCGACGGAGCGCACGCCGCCGCCCACCGTCAGCGGGATGAAGACCTGCTCGGCGGTGCGGCTGACGACCTCCAGCATCGTCGACCGGCCCGATGACGACGCCGTGACGTCGAGGAACGTCAGCTCGTCGGCCCCCTCGGCGTCGTATGCGGCGGCCAGCTCGACGGGATCGCCTGCATCCCTGAGGTTCTCGAAGTTGACGCCCTTGACGACGCGACCGTCATCGACGTCGAGGCACGGGATTACGCGGATGGCGACGTCCATTTCAGTACTCCCCTGGCGCGCCAACGGCGAGGACGAGTTCCAGGATCTGCTCGTGCACGCTGGGCACCCCGGCGAGCGCCGAGCGGGACGTCGGGGTCCAGTCCTCGCCCGCAAGGTCGGTCACGACGCCGCCGGCCGCCCGGACCAGCGCCACCCCCGCCGCGTGATCCCAGACGTGATGGCCGAAGCTGATGGCGGCACCCAACACCCCGGCCGCCGCGTAGGCCAGGTCCATTCCGGTCGACCCGTGCATCCTGATTCTGGAACACTTGCGGCTCAGCTGTTCCAGCGTCGCCATCCGGTAGCGGCCGGGGAACTCGCCATGCGAGTCCACGTTGAAGGTGCCGATCGCGACGATCGAGTCGCTCAGGTCGGCGGACTTGAGCTCCGGCTGGACAACTCCGTTGGCCCACAACGGTCCTCCGAGCACGGCCGTGTACCGCTGATCGGTGAACGGGAGCCAAGTCAGTCCGGCCACCGGCTCACCGTCGCGCAGCAGACCGAGCAGAATCGCCGCCGTCGGGAGCCCCGCTGCGTAGTTGAAGGTGCCGTCGATGGGATCCAGGATCCACACCAGGTGGGAATCGACTGCCGCACCGCCGAACTCCTCGCCGTGCACGCCGATCCCGGTGGCAGCCTCCAACGCGGCCACCACCTGACGTTCGATGGCGAGGTCGACTTCGGTGGCGAAGTCGTTGCCCTTCTTTCGCACCGCGGACTGCGCGCGGTGACCGACGACGAACGGCTTGGCGGCGACGTCCAGGATCGCCGACGCCTCGGCGACCAACCCCTCCAAATCGGTGGTATCCAGTGGCATCGGATCTACCGGCTCACCGCGGCAAGCGCCTCTGGCAGCGTGAATCGTCCTGCGTACAAGGCCTTTCCGATGATCGCACCCTCGACACCGACACCGGTCAGCGTCGCGATGGCGCGCAGGTCGTCGAGGCTCGACACGCCGCCCGAGGCGATGACGGGAGCATTGGTGCGTTCTGCGACTCCGGCCAGCAGTTCCAGGTTCGGGCCGTTGAGGGTGCCGTCCTTGGTGACGTCGGTGACGACGAAGCGCGCGCAGCCTTCGGCGTCGAGGCGCTCCAGGACGGGCCACAGATCGCCGCCGTCGGTCTCCCAGCCGCGACCGCGCAAGCGGTACTCGCCGGCCTCGAGCTTGACGTCGAGGCCCACGGCCACCTTGTCGCCGTGATCGGCGATCACCCGCGCGCACCACTGCGGATTCTCCAGCGCGGCGGTGCCGAGATTGACTCGGGCGCAACCGGCGTCGAGCGCGGCGGCCAGTGATCCGTCGTCCCGGATGCCGCCCGACAGTTCGACGGCGACGTCGAGCTTGGCGATCACCTCGGCGAGCAGCTCCCGGTTGGATCCCCGACCGAACGCCGCATCGAGGTCGACCAGGTGAATCCACTCGGCGCCGTCAGTCTGCCACCCCAGGGCGGCGTCCAGCGCCGAACCGTAGTCGGTCTCGCTGCCTGCCACGCCCTGAACCAGGCGCACCGCCTTGCCGTCTACCACGTCGACCGCGGGCAGCAGTATCAACTTCTGGTCTTCCTTGTCGGCTGACACGTCACTCACCATGCACGTCACTCACTATGAGAGCCCCTCGACCCAATTGGCGAGCAGCGTCGCACCGGCGTCGCCGCTCTTCTCCGGATGAAACTGTGTGGCGCTCAGGGCGCCATCTTCGACGGCCGCCAGGAACGGCACGTGATGCGTCGCCCACGTCAGCAGAGCCGCATCGTTGCCCTCCCATTGCTGGGCGGCGTAGGAGTGCACGAAGTAGAACCGGGTGTCGGCGTCCAGACCCTTGAACAGCGCGCTCTCCGGCGCCGACGCCACGACGTTCCACCCCATGTGCGGAACGACAGGGGCGTCCAACCGGACCACGGAACCCGGCCACTGGCCGCATCCGGCGCTCTCGACGCCGAACTCCACCCCACGGCTGAACAGGATCTGCATGCCCACGCAGATGCCGAGGACGGGGTGCCCCTTGGCCAATCGGTCCGCGACGATCTTCTCGCCGCCGACGGCCCGCAGGCCCGTCATGCACGCCTCGTAGGCACCGACGCCGGGAACCACCAGACCGTCCGCCGCGGCGGCCGCATCGGGATCCGCAGTCACTTCCACCGCGGCGCCGACCCGTTCCAATGCCCGCTGAGCCGAGCGGAGATTGCCCGAACCGTAATCGAGGACAACGACTCTCGTCGTCACAAACTGCCCTTTGTCGACGGCACGCCAGACACCCGCGGATCGGGCTCGACGGCCTGGCGCAGTGCCCGCGCCACGGCCTTGAACTGCGCCTCGGTGATGTGGTGGGGATCACGGCCGTAGAGGGTGCGGACGTGCAGCGCAATCCGCGCATGCATCGCCAACGACTCGAAGACGTGCCGGTTGATGACGGTGTGGTACGGCACCGAACTACCGGCAATCGTGCTGTGCACCATGTAATCCGGCTCGCCGGTGTGCACGCAGTACGGCCTGCCCGACACGTCGACCGAGGCGTGCGCCAGCGTCTCGTCCATCGGGATGAATGCATCCCCGAATCGACGGATGCCCGTCTTGTCGCCAAGTGCCTCGCCGAGCGCCTGGCCCAGCACGATCGCGGTGTCCTCCACGGTGTGGTGCGCCTCGATGTCGACGTCACCCTTGGCATGAACGGTGAGATCGAAGCTGGCGTGGCTGCCCAGCGAGTTCAGCATGTGGTCGTAGAACGGGACACCCGTGCTGATGTCGGTCTTCCCGGTGCCGTCGAGGTCGAGCTCGACGACGATGTCGGATTCCTTGGTCTTGCGTTCGACTCTGGCGCGACGATTCGCCGGGGTGGTCATGAGGCTCCTACGGGACTGGTGTCGGCTGAGGCGAGTTCGGTTCGTGCGACGCGGGCGCTGACGTCGAGCAACACGTCGTTCTCGTCGGCGAGGCCGGTGGTGGCCCGTAGGAAGCCGGGGATGCCGACGTCCCTGATCAGGACGCCGTCGTCGAGGTAGCGCCGCCAGGCCCTCGGCGCATCGGCGAACTCGCCGAACAGGACGAAGTTGGCGTCGCTCGGGATCACGCGGAAACCCATGCCCGCCAGGGCCTCCGACACCCGGTCGCGCTCCGCGATCAGTTTGGCGACGCTGCCCAGCGTGTCGTCGGCGTGCCGCAACGCCGCCCGGGCGGCCACCTGCGTGAGCACGGAAAGGTGGTACGGCAGCCGCACTAGGAGCAGGGCGTCGATCATCGCAGGATGTGCGGCCAGGTACCCCAGCCTGCCGCCTGCGAACGCGAATGCCTTGCTCATCGTGCGGCTGACCACGAGTTTCGTCGGGTAGTCCGAAAGCAGGTGCACGGCACTGGGTTGCGACGAGAACTCGCCGTACGCCTCGTCGACGATCACCACGCCGGGCGCGACGTCCAAGACCCGGCGCAGGTCGTCGAGTTCCACGCTCTGCCCGGACGGGTTGTTGGGGCTGGTGAGGAACACGACGTCGGGTTGGCGGTCGGTCACTGCCGCGACCGCGACGTCGACGTCGAGCCCGAAGTTCTCGGACCGTTGCGCCTCCAACCAGTCGGTCTGAGTGCCGTCGGAAATGATGGGATGCATCGAGTAAGACGGTACGAAGCCGATCGCGCTGCGCCCAGGGCCGCCGAACGCCTGCAGCAGCTGCTGCAGAATCTCGTTGGAACCATTTGCGGCCCAAAGATTCTCGGTGTTCAGCTCGACGCCGGTGTGCCCGCTGAGATAGGCGGCGAGATCGGCCCGCAACGCCAGGGCATCGCGGTCGGGGTAGCGGTGCAGGTCGGACGCGGCCTCCCCCACCGATGCCGCCACGTCGTCGACGAGAGCCTGCGTCGGCGGATGCGGATTCTCGTTCGTGTTGAGCCGCACGGGAACCGAGAGCTGCGGCGCCCCGTACGGCGACTTGCCGCGCAGGTTGTCCCGCAGCGGTAGGTCCGCCAGGGTGATCTTGGCGTCGCTCACTTCTCGAACCTCCGTCGGACCGCCTCGCCGTGCGCGGGCAGGTTCTCGGCCTGCGCCAGGGTGATCACGTAGCCGGACACGTCCTTGAGCGCGGCCTCGCTGTAGTCGACCACGTGGATGCCCCGCAGGAACGTCTGCACCGAAAGACCGCTGGAGTGCCGAGCGCATCCCGCAGTCGGCAGGACGTGGTTGGAGCCCGCGCAGTAGTCGCCCAGGCTGACGGGCGACCACGCGCCGACGAAGATCGCGCCTGCGGATCGCACCCGCGCCGCCACCGCGGGTGCGTCGACGGTCTGGATCTCGAGGTGCTCGGCGGCGTAGGCGTCGACCGTGCGCAGGCCCGCGTCGAGGTCGTCGACGAGCACGATGGCGGACTGGCGGCCGGTGAGCGCCGCGGTGACCCGGTCGCGGTGCACGGTGGTCTTCAGCTGGGCCGCGACTTCGGCGTCAACCGCATCGGCAAGCTCGGTGCTCGTGGTGACGAGGACCGAGGCCGCCATTTCGTCGTGCTCGGCCTGGCTGATCAGATCCGCGGCGACGTGGACGGGATCGGCTGAATCGTCGGCCAGGATCGCGATCTCGGTCGGGCCCGCCTCGGCGTCGATGCCGACCTGGGATCGGCAGATCCGCTTGGCCGCAGTGACGTAGATGTTGCCGGGGCCGGTGATCATGTCGACCGGAGCGAGCTCGGACCCGTCTGCGTCGGTGCCGCCGTACGCCAGCAGAGCGACGGCCTGGGCGCCACCCACCGCCCACACCTCGGTCACGCCGAGCAGCGCTGACGCCGCCAGGATGGTGGGGTGCGGCAGTCCGCCGAACTCGGCCTGCGGCGGGCTGGTGATCACCAGTGATTCCACGCCCGCCGTCTGGGCGGGCACCACGTTCATCACCACGCTCGACGGGTAGACGGCGTTGCCGCCGGGGACGTACAGGCCGACCCGCTCGACGGGCACCCACCGCTCGGTGACGGTCGCACCGGGCGCCAGCGTGGTGGTGCTGTCGGTCCGGCGTTGGTCGGCGTGCACCGCGCGGGTGCGTTCGATCGCGACCTCGAGGGCGGCCCGTACGTCGGGATCGAGCTCGGCTAGCGCCGCCTCGAGCTGGGCGGCGGGAACGCGGACGGTCGCGGGGCGCACGCCGTCGAACCGCTCGCCGAAGTCCAGAGCAGCCTCGGCGCCGCGCTCGACGACCGCGTCGACGATCGGTCGCACCCTGGGCAGCACCGCGTCCACGTCGACGCCGCCACGTGGCAGCACGGCGCGCAACCGGGCGGTCGACAGCTGCTCGGCCCGCAGGTCGATGCGGGACATCAGCACGGGCGAGTCATTCACGTCGACTATTGTCCCAGAGCAGCACAAATCAGATCTCGGGAGCCGCCATGTCACCATCGACCTCACGCGAAGACCACCCGAATCACGCGCCGGGCGTGCCAATGCTCATCCCGGTCTGGCTGGAGCGCTTCCAGATCAAGTACGTCAATCCGGTGCTCCGCCCGCTGTCCAAGCGCATGCCGGGATTCGCGGTCATCACGCACCGCGGCCGCACGTCGGGCAAGGAATACGAGACCATCGTCACCGCGTACCGCAAGGGCAGCGTGCTGGCGATCGGCTTGATCCACGGCAAGACCAACTGGGTCAAGAACGTGCTGGCCGCCGGTGAGGCCGACATCCACGTCGGCCGCGAGGACCTGCACCTGACCAACCCCCGGGTGCTGCCCGCGGGCACCGTGGACACCACGTTGCCTCGGATCCCCCGAATGCTGGCGAAGCGACAGGGGACGTTCGTCGCCGACGTGTCGTGAAAAGCCGTTGAGCTGATCGACGGAGGCCTGCCAGACTGCAGTCATGGCGTTGAACGCATGGCTGGCATTCGTCGGCGCGGCGATCCTGATCGCGGTGTCGCCAGGCGCAGGCGCGATCCAATCGATGGCGACGGGCCTGAGCCACGGAGTTCGCCGCGGCTACTGGAGCATCCTCGGCCTCGAACTCGGATTGATGTTGCAGCTGGCACTCGTCGCGGTCGGACTCGGGGCCGCCGTGGCCAGTTCGATTCTCGCGTTCAACGTGATCAAGTGGGTTGGCGTGGCCTACCTCGGATACCTCGCGGTGCGGCAATGGCGTTCGGTCGCAACCGATCTGCGTAAGCAGATGGGCACGGTCGTCGACGGTGGCCGGATGTCGCTAGCGGTCCGCGGATTCCTGATCAATGCGACCAACCCGAAGGGCCTGGTGTTCTTCCTCGCCGTGCTTCCCCAGTTCGTGGTGACCACCGCCCCGCTGCTGCCGCAGTATCTGGCCATCGTCGCGACGATGATCGCCGTCGACGTCGTCGTGATGGGTCTCTACACGGGATTGGCGGTACGCCTGGTGGAGTGGCTCCACACGCCGCGCCAGCAGACGCTGCTCAACAGGGCCTTCTCCGGCCTGTTCGCCACCGCTGCCGTGGTGTTGGCACTGGTGCGCCGCGCGGCACCCACTTGAGCCGTCGAATTCTGCTGCGGCAGAGTGCATTTCGGCGCCGCAGCTCGACTATCTGCAGAGTTCCACGACGCGGGCGTTCTGCGCATCGACGTCGCGCAGCCGGGCCGCCTGCTCGGGATCGGTGTTCTGCGCGCCTGCGGTGGCGCCCGCGCCGATGTCCAGCAGCGTGTTGGCGAATCTCTCGACGGCGTCGGCGAGTTCCGGTGGCGTCGCAGGGTCCAGCCGGGCCAGCAGGTACTGGCCGCCGTTGGACAACGCACCTCTCGCATTGGCCTGGACGGCGAGCGCGCCGCTGACGTCACCCGAACTCTGCGCGGTGGTGTTGATGGTGATTCCGCTGCGCACCAAGCCGGCCGCGGTACAGATGGCGGCCTTGGCGTCGGACTGTTGAGTGGGTGTGTACGCAGCGTCGGCTGCGGGCTTCCTCGCCGGTCCGAAGACCGCCCACGCCCCGAGTCCCACTGCGATCAGCGAAAGCACCAGGGCCACTACGGACAGCGCGCCACCGCGGCGCGGCGACTCTCGCCCGACCCGGTCGCTCGATGACATGGTCAGAGCCTAGCGGTCAGGTGGTGGCCTGCTCTTCCGCCGAACACGCGCGCGACGTCGACGACGAGGCCCGGCTTCAGAGGTCGAGCCCGACGTCGAGCACCCGCACCGAATGGGTGAGCGCACCGACGGCCAGATAGTCGACGCCCGTCCCCGCGTAGGCCGCCGCATTGTCGAGCGACAGGTTCCCAGAGGATTCGAGTCGGACGCCGGGTGCCTTGGCGGCGCGGCGCTGGACGGCCATCTGCGTCATCCAGATCGGGAAGTTGTCGAGCAGAATCAACGGCGTCTCACCGAGATCCTCACCGAGGATCGCATCGAGTTGGTCGAGCGAGTCGACCTCGACCTCGACGGGGACCTCGGGGGCCACCTCTCGAACGGCTCGCAGAGCGGCGAGCACCGACCCCGCGGCGGCGACGTGGTTGTCCTTGATGAGCGCGGCATCTCCGAGGCCCATCCGGTGGTTGACACCGCCACCGACGCGGACGGCGTACTTCTGCAGCACCCGCAGTCCGGGCAGGGTCTTGCGAGTGTCCCGGATCTTGGCGTCGGTGCCGGTGACGGCCTCCACCCACGCCGCGGTGGTGCTGGCGATCCCGGAAAGATGGCAGACCAGGTTGAGCATCGTCCGCTCGGCCGTCAGCAGGCCGCGCGTCGGTGCCTCCACCACGAGCAACGCATCACCGGGCTCCAACCGGGCGCCGTCCTCGACGCGGTCGATCACACCGTAGCCGTCACTGCCGATGACCTCGTCGAGCACCAGCAGCGCGATGTCGACGCCCGCCGCCACGCCGGCCTGCCTGCTCACCATCGACGCCTTGGTCGTGGCGTCCGCGGCAACGGTCGCGACCGACGTGACGTCCGGTCCGTACCGCAGATCCTCGTCGAGGCCGCGTGTGATCGCGGCGCGCGCCTCGGCGACTTCGTCGTCGGTGAGCCTCATCAGCAGCTCATCTCCACCGCGCGCGCCACGATCGGCCTGCCCTCGGAATCGAGTCGCGACGTGCTGCTGGTGGCGCGCACCGGGTCTGGGGTCGGGTGGTCGGCGCGGTGGTGAGAGCCCCTTGACTCCTCGCGGTCCAGCGCGGCCGCAGCCACCACCGACGCGGTCACCGTCAGTGCCGCGTCCTCGAACGCGGCGCGGTCGACCAGTTCGCGCGGAGCAGCCGTCCCGAGCATCTCGGTGAGATGGCTCAACCCGACGGCCTCGCGCACCACCGACGCGTGTCGCGTCATCGCCCGTTGCAGATCGGCCCTCGGCACGGCGGCCCGGGACACCGGTTCGGCGACCGCGCGGACCGTCGCCGACGCCAGGGCGTGGTCGGCGGCCAGTGCCCCCGCCCGCCGCCCGACGACGAGGCCCTCGAGGAGGCTGTTCGACGCCAGCCGGTTGGCGCCGTGCATGCCGGTGCGCGCCACCTCGCCCGCGGCGAACAGACCTGCGAGTTCGGTTCGTCCATGGACGTCGGTGACGACACCGCCGCAGCTGTAGTGCGCACCGGGCACGACCGGGATCAGCTGACGGGTGGCGTCGACGCCTGCAGCCAGGCATGCGGCGTTGACGGTCGGGAAGCGTCGCGCGAAGTCGCCGACGGCGCGCGCGTCGAGGTAGACGCACTCGTCGCCGGTGCTGGTCAACCGTTCGTCGATCGCGGCGGCCACCACGTCGCGCGGCGCGAGATCGCCCAACGGGTGTACTCCCGCGGTCACCGAATCGCCGCGCACGTCGACGAGGGTTGCCCCTTCGCCGCGCAACGCCTCGGTGATCAGTGGCCTGCGCCCCCCGGCGTTGCCGCCGAACAGCATCGTCGGGTGGAACTGGATGAACTCGAGGTCGCTGACGGGTAGGCCCGCCCACAGGGCCAGCGCAACGCCGTCGCCCGTCGACCCCTCCGGGTTGGTGGTGGCCGAGTACAGGTGACCGAGGCCACCGGTGGCCAGAATCACCGAGGGGGCATGGATGACGCCGAGCCCGTCATCGCTGCGGACGAGGACGCCGGTGACCGCGTCGGCATCGCGAAGCACTTGCAGCGCAACGTGATTGCGCCTGATGTCCAGTGTGTCCGCGGCGTGGTCGAGTGCGCGCTGCACCTCGGCGCCCGTGGCGTCGCCGCCGGCATGGATGATGCGCCGTCGAGAGTGTCCGCCCTCGCGCGTCAACGACCACTGTCCCGGCGCCGACTCGTCGAATCGCGCACCGAAGTCGACGAGTTCGGCGACCGCCGGGTACCCATCGGCGACGATCGAGGTGACCGCGTCGACGTCGCACAATCCGCCACCCGCCGCGAGTGTGTCGTCGACGTGCGCCTCGATCGAGTCGTCGGTCCGAGGCACCACGACGGCGATGCCCCCCTGCGCGTAGAACGTCGCGGTCTCGCTCGCCTTGCTCAGGACGACGACCCGGCGGCCGCGGCGGTGCGCGGCCAGCGCCGCGGCCAGCCCCGCGACGCCGGTCCCGACGACGACGACGTCGGCGCGCTGCTGCCAGTACCCCACCCCTCCGCAGGTTGCCGTACTGGGCCCGCCGGTCGTTCCGGTCCTACCCCGGTGGCCAGTCATTCCCCGCCGCCGGATTGCCCGATCTCGATCATGCGCTGCACGCTCAGGCGACCGGCCGCCGCAACTTCCGCGTCGACGTGCACCTCGTCGGCGCCCTCCACCAGGCAGCGCAGCAGCGCCGCAGGGGTGATCATCTTCATGTACGTGCAGGAGGCCCTGTCGTTGACGGCGCGGAAGTCGACTTCCGGAGCGGCGCGGCGCAATTGGTGCAGCATGCCGATCTCGGTGGCGACCAGGACCTGACGGGCCCGCGTCTGGCGCGCCGCGTCGAGCATGCCGCCGGTGGACAGGATCTTGACGCGGTCGTCGGGGAAGGCGCCCTCGCCTGCCAGGTACAGCGCCGACGTGGCGCAGCCGCATTCCGGGTGCACGAACAGCTCGGCGTCGGGATGGGATCTGGCCTGTGCCGCCAGCTCGTCCCCGTTGATTCCGGCGTGCACGTGGCACTCGCCCGCCCAGATGTGCAGATTCTTGCGTCCGGTCACCCGGCGGACGTGGGCGCCGAGGAACTGGTCGGGGCAGAAGAGAACTTCGCGGTCCTCGGGAATGGACGCCACCACCTCGACGGCGTTCGACGAGGTGCAGCAGATGTCGGTGAGGGCCTTCACCGCAGCTGTCGTGTTGACATAGGACACGACGACGGCGTCGGGGTAGTCGTCCTTCCACGCCCGCAGGTCGTCGGCGGTGATCGAGTCGGCCAACGAGCAGCCAGCGCGCTGATCGGGGATCAGCACCGTCTTGTCGGGGCTGAGGATCTTCGCGGTCTCGGCCATGAAGTGCACGCCGCAGAACACGATGGTGTCCTCCGGGGCCTCGGCAGCGATCCGCGACAGGGCCAGCGAGTCCCCGACGTGATCGGCCACGTCCTGGATCGCGGGCAGCTGGTAGTTGTGGGCGAGCAGCGTCGCCCCACGGAGATCGGCGAGCCTGCGCACCTCCGCTGCCCACTCCTCGTCGGGTACGACTCCGCCGTACCCGCCGGGACCGTTGGTGATCTGGGCGGCCCAGCTGCCGCGTGATGCCTCGGTGAGGTCCAATACCGTCATGGCCGTCTCCTTTGATCCTGACGGGGTTTTCGACTTATGATCGAAAACATGCCTGATACTAGCACTGCGCACGAGGTGCTCGCCGTCGTGTTTCAAGTACGGCAGCTCACGACACGAAACCCGCAGCTCAGCGTCCTGCTATGGGAACGGGCCATGGATCCGCAACGCGGCGCGTGGTCACTGCCCGGCGGACGTCTGCGCCACGACGAGGACATGATCAGTTCAGTTAGACGCCAACTTGCCGAGAAGGTCGACCTGCGTGAGCTGACCCACCTGGAACAGCTTGCGGTGTTCTCCGACCCAACCCGCGTGCCAGGCACCCGCACCATCGCGTCCACGTTCCTTGGCCTGGTGCCCTCCCCCGCGACACCCGAACTCCCGGCCGACACCCGGTGGCATCCGGTTGACGCCTTGCCTCCCATGGCATTCGACCACCGCCCGATGATCACCCACGCCCATACCAGACTGATCGCCAAGCTCTCCTACACCAACATTGGATTCGCTTTGGCTCCAAGGGAATTCGCGCTCTCCACGCTCAAGGACGTCTACGACGCCGCCCTCGGCTACCAAGTCGACGCCACCAATCTCCAGCGCGTGCTGGCGCGCCGCGGTGTGATCACGCCAACGGGAACCACCGCGAAATCCGGCCGAAGCGGCGGCAGACCGGCGGCGCTGTACCGCTTCAGCGAGAGGCAGTACCGCGTCACCGACGAGTTCGCAGCGCTGCGGCCGCCGACCTGACACGCCCCCCTTAATTTGATTTAAGGAATCCTTAAGAGACAATGGCCGGATGGACTCTGGCAGTGCCGCCGTCTCGACCGGTGCCGAATGGATCGGACGACCGCCCCACGAGGACCTGCGCCGCGGGGCGCGACCCGAGCTTCCGGATGCCGATCCGTTCTACGTGCCGCCCGCGGGCTACGAACACGCCAGACCAGGCACCGTTCTACGCTCGCGCGACGTCGAGCTGGCATTCCTCGGCCTAGTGCCGCAGAAGCTGAGCGCAACCCAGCTCCTCTACCGCTCCACCGATCTCCACGGACGGCCCCAGGCCGCCGTGACCACCGTCGTCGTGCCCACCGACCGGCCCGCAGGCACCATGGGGCCGATCCTCTCCTATCAGTGCGCCATCGACGCGGTCGCCGGGAGCTGCTTCCCGTCCTACGCGCTGCGTCGCGGCGCCAAGGCCACCGGCGCCCTCGCTCAGATCGAGTTCCTCCTGATATCCGCCGCGCTCGCCGAGGGTTGGGCGGTATCGATCCCCGATCACGAAGGGCCCCAAGGCATCTGGGGTGCGCCGTATGAGCCCGGTTATCACGTCCTCGACGGCCTTCGCGCCGCGCTGAACACCGACGCGCTGAACCTCTCGTCGGACGCCCCGATGGGACTGT
>NZ_JBEVLO010000036.1:0-25287 GCF_040509115.1 Mycobacterium sp.
TCACGCTGCCCGGCAATCCCGTCAGCGCTCTGGTGTCGTTCGAGGTGTTCATCCGTACGCCGTTGCGCGCGGCGATGGGGTTGCCGCATCCGCAGCGGCCCCACCTCTCGGTGACCCTGTCGGAGGCGCTGACGTCCCCGCCGGGTCGGCGGCAGTTTCGCAGGGGCGTGCTCGGGGACGACACCGGCGCGACGGTCACCACCTACGGACCACCCGCGTCCCATCATCTGCGCTGGCTGGCGTCGGCGGACTGCCTGCTGGAGATCGGTGAGGACGTCGCCGAACTGCCTGCCGGATCACCCGTGCAGGTATGGGACCTGAGGTGACCCCGTAGAATCGGAAGCCCATGGCCAGACCCGCGCGACCCGCCGATGCCGCCAACGAGTCCGAGATCTCCCGATTTGTTGAGCTTGTCCGTTCCACCGTCCCTCCCGTGCACTCCGCAGGCCTGCCGTTCATCGCGGCCGGTCTCGGCATTGCCGCCGTCGGCCGCCGACACCGTTGGTTGCGCACCACGGGGTTGATCGCCGCCGGCGCCTGCGGCGGGTTCTTCCGGCACCCACCGCGCGTCCCACCGACCAGGCCAGGCGTGGTGGTGGCGCCCGCCGACGGTCGCGTCACGCTGATCGAGCGGGTCACCCCGCCGCCGCAACTGAACATGCCCGAGGTGCCGATGACGCGGATCAGCATCTTCCTGTCGGTGTTCGACGCGCACGTGCAGCGCGCGCCCGTCGCGGGTGAGGTCGTCACGATCAAATACCGGCCCGGCAAGTTCGTCTCGGCCGAACGCGATCAGGCCTCCGAGGTCAACGAGTGCAACAGCGTGTGGTTCCGCACGCCGGAGGGTGTCGACGTGGCCGCGGTCCAGATCGCCGGACTCGTCGCGCGGCGGATCGTGTGCTCGGCGAACGTCGGTGACAAGGTGGCGCTCGGCGAGACCTACGGTCTGATCCGCTTCGGCTCCCGGTTGGACACCTACGTGCCCGATGACTCCAGGGTGCTCGTCCAGATCGGTCAGCGCGCGATCGCCGGGGAGACCGTGCTGGCGGAGTTGGCGTGACCCGCGCGTCGGGCCCGCCCGCTCGTGGGCTCCGGATCCTGCCCAGCGCCACCACCGTCCTGGCCATCTGCGCGGGCCTGACGTCCATCAAGTTCGCCCTCGACGAGAAGCCGTGGATCTCGCTGGCCCTGATCGGTGCCGCCGCCATCCTGGATGGCATCGACGGCGGCATCGCCCGCGCGTTGAACGCCCAATCGCGAATGGGCGCCGAGATCGACTCACTGGCCGACGCGGTGAACTTCGGCGTCGCGCCCGCGCTGGTGATCTACGTGACGATGCTGGAGGGCTCCCAGGTCGGCTGGATCTTCGTGCTGCTGTACACCGTCTGCGTGGTGCTTCGGCTCGCCAGGTTCAACGCCCTGCTCGACGACGACACCCGCCCGGCGTACACCCGCGAGTTCTTCACCGGCATGCCCGCCCCGTGCGGCGCCGTAGGGGCGATCGGCCCCCTGGTCGCCTTCATGCAGTTCGGAACGGGCTGGTGGACGTCGCACTGGTTCGTCTGCGCGTGGCTGGCGGCGAACGCGGCACTGCTCGTCAGCCGAGTGCCGACGCTCGCGCTCAAGGCGATCTCGGTTCCGGAGAACGCCGCGCCGATCCTGCTGATCATCGTGGCGGCCGCCGCCGCGGGCCTGCTGCTGTTCCCCTACATCCTGGTGCTGCTGATCATCGCCGGCTATCTGTGCGTCATCCCGTTCACCATTCGCAGTCAGCGGTGGGTCGCGGCGCGCCCCGAGGCGTGGGACGTGAAACCACAGCAGCGGCGGGCAGTGCGCCGCGCCGCCCGCCGGGCCTCGCCCAACCGCCGGTCGGTCGCCCGGCTGGGGCTGCGGCGCCCCGGGCCAAGGCACTAGCGGACGCGACCCATGACCGACCACGTGACCCAGTCGTTCGACGAACCGCCGC
Source organism: Mycobacterium sp. (assembly GCF_040509115.1). Taxonomy (GTDB): domain Bacteria; phylum Actinomycetota; class Actinomycetes; order Mycobacteriales; family Mycobacteriaceae; genus Mycobacterium. Next base: position 1,967 of record NZ_JBEVLO010000036.1, read on the forward strand.
TGGGGCGATTGCCACTGACCGCGCGGCTCAATACCTCTGCCATGGACTCCCGGCGCGGGGTCGTCCGCCTTCATCCGGAAGCACTTGCGGCACTTGGCATTCGGGAGTGGGACGCGGTGTCGCTGACTGGTTCGCGCACCACGTCGGCAGTCGCAGGAGTCGCCCCGGCCGGCACCGCAGTCGGTACGGCCCTGCTCGACGACGTGACGCTGTCGAACGCCGGCCTACGCGAGAACACCATCGTGTTGGTCGCACCCGTGACCGTCTACGGGGCCCGTTCGGTGACGGTGAGCGGATCGAAGCTCGCCACCCGGTCGGTGTCGTCGGCGACGTTGCGGCTGGCGCTGCTCGGCAAGGTGATGATGGTCGGTGACACGGTGTCGCTCCTGCCGCGCGACCTCGGCCCCGGCACGTCGACGTCGGAGGCCTCGTCGGCGTTGACGTTGTCGGTCGGCATCACCTGGACCTCGGAGCTGCTGACCGTGACGGGGGTCGATCCCGCGGGACCGGTGAGCGTGCAACCGAATTCGCTCGTCGCGTGGGGTGACGGCACCGTCGCTTCGCCCAGTTCGTCGACCGCCGCGCACACGGTCACCGGGCCGCGCCAGACCCCCGTGACCGCACCGGTGTCGTTCGACGACCTCAAGGGTGCGCACGCCCAGGCCGGCCGGTTGACGGAGTGGCTCAAGCTCGCTCTCGATCAGCCGGAGCTTCTCGAAACCCTCGGGGCGAAGGCCCATCTCGGCGTCCTGGTGTCGGGCCCCGCGGGGGTCGGCAAGGCCACGCTGGTGCGGGCCGTGTGCGCCGAGCGCAGGCTGGTGGAGCTCGACGGACCAGAAGTCGGGGCGCTCCGCGCCGAGGAGCGACTGGCGAGCGTGGCCTCGGCGGTGGCGGCGCTGCGGGACGGCGGCGGCGTCCTGCTCATCACCGACGTCGACGCGCTCCTGCCGTCGACGGTCGAGCCAGTGGCGACGCTGATCCTGACCGAGCTGCGCGCCGCGGTGGCCACGCCGGGCATCGCGTTCGTCGCGACGTCGGCGGTGCCCGACGCGGTGGACGCCCGGTTGCGCGCTCCCGACCTGTGCGACCGCGAACTCGGGCTGAGCCTTCCCGACGGAGCGACCAGAAGGGCGTTGCTGGAGGTGCTGCTGCGCGGGGTACCGGCCACCGATCTCAACTTGGACGAAATCGGGGAGCGCACACCGGGTTTCGTGGTCGCCGACCTCGCGGCGCTGGTCCGGGAGTCGGCGCTGCGAGCCGCTGCCCGCGCCAGCAGCGACGGCCAGAACCCGACGCTGACCCAGACCGACCTCACCGGCGCCCTTTCGGTGATCCGTCCGCTGTCGCGGTCGGCCACCGAGGAGGTCGCCGTGGGATCGGTGACCCTGGACGACGTCGGCGACATGGTGGAGACCAAGCAGGCGCTCACGGAGGCGGTGCTGTGGCCGCTGCAACACCCCGACACCTTCGAGCGGCTCGGCGTCGAGCCGCCCCGCGGGGTGCTGCTCTACGGCCCGCCGGGCTGCGGCAAGACGTTCGTCGTTCGCGCGCTGGCCAGTACTGGCCGACTGTCGGTGCACGCGGTCAAGGGCGCCGAGCTGATGGACAAGTGGGTCGGCGCCTCGGAGAAGGCCGTCCGTGAGCTGTTCCGCCGGGCAAGGGATTCCGCGCCGTCGCTGGTCTTCCTCGACGAGATCGACGCGTTGGCGCCGCGGCGCGGCCAGAGCTTCGACTCGGGTGTCACCGATCGGGTGGTCGCGGCGCTGCTGACCGAGCTCGACGGCATCGACCCGCTGCGCGACGTCGTCGTACTGGGCGCCACCAACCGGCCCGACCTGATCGACCCCGCGTTGTTGCGACCGGGCAGGCTGGAGAAGCTGGTATTCGTCGAGCCACCGAACGCGGATGCGCGTCGGGACATCCTGCGCACCTCCGGCAAGTCGATCCCGTTTAGCGCCGACGTGGACCTGGACGCGCTCGCCGATGACCTCGACGGGTACAGCGCAGCGGATTGCGTTGCGCTGCTTCGGGAATCGGCCCTGACGGCGATGCGGCGCTCGATCGACGTCGCCGACGTCACCGCCGCCGACGTCGCGAAGGCGAGGGCAACCGTACGGCCGTCGCTGGATCCGGTGCAGGTGGCCTCGCTGCGGGAGTTCGCCGAGAAACGCTGAACGCCGTGGCGTCAGCCGCGTTCGACCAGCCCGGCCAGCAGGGTCAGCGAGGCCAGCAGCGCGTCCACGTCGGTGGCGCGGGCGCGCACCATCCGCTTCTCGTCGGTGAGGCGGGACCAGTCGTAGGTGTGGGTGACGCGGGTATGGCCCTCGTCAAGCGGGGTCAGCTCCCACCGCCACAGGTGGCCAGGCGGCGGCGAGTCCGGTTCCGACGGTTGCCAGGCGATGCGCCTGCCCTCGTCGAACTCCACGACGTGGTTCTCCCGCATCCCGCCCTGGGTGATGGACGTCAGGAACACGTCGCCGCCGGCGTGGACGCGCTGCCCCGGTGCCGCATCGACGAGGTTGTCGTTGCCGTCGAAGCGCGGTTGCGCGCTGGGGTCGGCGATCAGTGCAAAGATGCGATCTGCGGGTGCGGCCACGTCGACGCTGGCGCTGACCACCTTGTTCTCGGTCTCCATGCAGAGTCATTCAACCCCGGCCTCGAACTCCCGACACGTGAACGGAGGCGATGCCGCGCCCGATGCCATTGACGCTCCACTAGTGACATGTCATAGTTGGAATACTGTAGTTGGGCCCGTCCAGATCGGAGCACGCCATGACCACACTCCAGCCGACCGCCGCGCTCCGCGTGGGAGACCACGAACGCGAGGCCGCCGCCGCCCACCTCGGGCAGGCCCTCGCCCAGGGTTACCTCGACATGGCCGAGTACGAAGACCGGATCCAGCAGGCGTTCGGCGCCCACACCGCCGACGAGCTACGGCACCTGCTCGCGGACCTCCCGATCCACCAGCTGCGCCGCCACGACCCCCGCAGGCACGAGGCCCGCCACGCCGCCGCCCGCCTGTCGGTGCGCCTGCACCTGGCCGCCTACCTCGTGATGGTCGTCGTCGTGCTGACCGTCTGGACCGCCGTCGCCCTGTCCACCGACGCGACCTACTTCTGGCCGATCTGGCCGATCCTCGGCGCGGGCATCGGGCTGCTCGGACATGCCATTCCGATCCGGCTCGCGACGCGGCGTCAGGGTTCGATCAACCCGGCCCGGATCGCGTAGCGCGTCAACGCGAGGCGGTCCCGCAACCCCAACTTGGCCAGGACGTTGGTCCGGTGCCGGTCGACGGTCTTTGCGCTGATGCTCAAGGTCGACGCGATCTCCTTCGCCGAATATCCCTCGGCGATGAGCTTCAGCACCTCCTCCTCGCGTGGCGTGAGGATGGTCGCGGGCAGTTCGTCACCCTGGCGCGCCCGGTGCAGGTAGTCGCGGATCAGTGCGGTCACCGCCCCCGCGTACAGGAACGGCTCGCCGCGCATCGTCGCACGGCACGCCTCGAGCAGGTCGCGGTCGGCGACCGACTTGAGCACGTAACCCGAGGCGCCCGCCTTGAGCGCCTCGAAGAGGTACTGCTCGTTGTCGTGCATCGACAGCACCAGGATCCGGACGTGGGGATGACTCCGGTTGATCTCCCTGGCCGCCTGAAGCCCCGTCATCCGCGGCATCGCGATGTCGAGGATCGCCAGATCCGCCGGAGTGCTACCCAGCGCGGTCAGCGCCTCGTAGCCGTCGGCCGCCTCGGCCACTACCTGCAGGTCCGGCTCGGCATCCAGGATCATCCGCAACCCGCTTCGCACCAGCGCGTGATCGTCGGCGAGCAAGATCCGGGCAGGCTGGCCGCCCATCATCCGGCTTGCCCGGCCAGTGGGATCGCGAGACGCACCTCGGTGCCCTCACCCGTCGGCGACGAGATGGACAGCGTCGCCGCCACCAGCAGCGCCCGCTCCCGCATCCCGGTGATCCCCGCACCCTCGGCCGATACGCCCCCGCGGCCGTCGTCGGCGACGCGCAGCCTCAGCTCGGTGGCACCGGCGTGCAGGTCCAACCACACCTTGCCCGCGTCGGCGTGCCTCGCGACGTTCGTCAAACTCTCCTGCGCGATCCGGTAGCAGACCAGCTCGACGTCGGGCCGCAACCGCGCGATCTGCGGGGTGATGTTGCGGACGACGGCCGTCCCGGTGGCCTGGGTGAACTCGCTGCACAGGGCGTTGAGCGCGCTGTGCAGGCCGAGGTCCTCCAGCGCGTCCGGCCGCAATCGACGCGCAATCCCCCGCACCTCGTCCAAGCTGGAGCGCACCGTCTCCTGCGTCTCTTCGAGCTCACCCCGAATCTCCTGCGGCGCACGGTCTACCGCCCGCTTCAGCGTCAACAGTGCGACCGTGAGGGTCTGCCCGATCTCGTCGTGCAGTTCCCTGGCGATGCGCTGGCGCTCGTTCTCCTGTGCGGCGAGCGCCGAGGCACTGGCTGAGGTCCGCTCCGTCTCCAAGCGGTCGAGCATCGCGTTGAACGACGCGATGAGGTGGTGCAGGTCGCCACCGCCGCGGTCATCGACGCGATCGCTGCGCCTGGGCGGATCGACTCGCCGCATGGATGCAGCGAGTCGATCCAGGGGGGCAAGACTCGAGCGCAACAGCAGGGCGTTCGCCGTCAGCATCACCGCAAGGCCGACGAGCAGGACCGGGATCTCGGTCAGCCGGATGCGCGAGGACACCGACGCAGGCGAGACCGCAAGGACCAACGTCCCCAGCACGAAGATCAGCCCGTTGATCAGAAACACCCGTCGGAACAGCGCCGTGGCCGGCGTGCGCGCGGATCGCCAGCTCATCCCTTCAGCGTGGCTGCCGAACGCGGCGATGTCCATACAGGCCGCACCCCCTCGGGAATGGGGGTCGGACCCGATGGTCGGCGAGGGCCGGACGCCACAGACTCGGGTAATCGACGGACCGGAGCAGCCCGGAAAGGCATGATGATGACGATTCTGGCGCGGACTGGATGGAACGACGCGATGCAAGCACACGAGATCGCCGTGACCCCGCCCACGATCCGGATCGACGATCCGGTCTCCAAGGCAGTCCAGGTGATGGTGGTCAATCGACTGCCGGGGTTGATCGTCGTCGATGCCGACGACCGGCCGATCGCCGTCATCCCCGGCACCCAGGTGTTGCGGCTGGCCATCCCCGAGTCGTACATGGACGACCTGGCCCTGGTGCGGACCGTCGACGAGGTGCACGCCGACCTGTTCTGGCGCCGATCGGCGACCCTGACCGTCGGCGACTGCCTCCCCAGTCCGCCCGCCAAGCCGGCCACCGTGCGACCCGACGCGACGCTGCTCGAGTTGGCCGCGGTGATGGCGAACAAGCGCAGTCCGGTCCTCGCCGTCGTCGACCGCGGCGGGCGGTTGGTCGGCGCCGTCACGTTGGAACGACTGCTCGCCAGCCTGGCGGTGGCCGGACCGGGCGACTGACGCGCCCGCAGGGCCCGACTGAACGGCGGACCCGGTGCTAGCTCCCATCGCGGCGCTGACGATCTTCGTCACCGCCTTCTGGTTCCTCGCCACCGAGCGGGCCAACAAGGTCACCGTCGTCCTGGTCGCCGCAGGCCTGATGACGGTGCTCGGCCTCGCCCCAGGGGCGCAGGTCTTCTACTCCGAGCACGAGGGCGTGGACTGGAACGTCATCTTCCTGCTGCTGGGCATGATGGTGATCGTCGGCGTGATCAAGCAGACCGGCGTCTTCGACTTCCTCGCGATCTGGGCGGCAAAGCGGTCGCGCGGCAGTCCCTTTCGCCTCATGGTGATGTTGATGGTGATCACCGGCATCGCCTCGCCGGTGCTCGACAACGTGACCATCATCATGCTGATTGCGCCGGTGACGCTGGTGATCTGCGACCGTCTCGACATCGCACCGCAGCCCTTCCTGATCGCCGAGGTACTCGCCTCCAACATCGGCGGCGCGGCCACCCTGATCGGCGATCCGCCCAACATCATCATCGGCAGCCGAGCTGGCCTGAGCTTCAACGACTTCTTGGTCAACATGGCGCCCGCGGTCACGGTGATCTTCGTGCTGTTCGTCGTGTTCACCCGGGTGCTCTTCCGGAAGGATCTGCGGGCCAACCACATTCGACTCGACCAGGTGATGGCGCTGCAGGAGCGAAGGGCCATCAAGGACACCAGGCTGCTGGTGCGCTCGCTGGCGGTGCTCGCGCTGGTGATCACCGGATTCGCACTGCACTCGGTGCTGCACCTCGAGCCGTCGATCGTGGCCCTCGTCGGTGCGGGCGTGATGCTGCTGGTGACCGACGTCGACGTCGACGACGTGCTGCCCGAGGTCGAGTGGTCGACGCTGGTGTTCTTCATGGGACTGTTCGTGATGGTGGCCGGACTCGTCCACACCGGAGTGATCGACCGGCTCGGTGAGGCCGTGGTCCACGTCTTCGGCGACGACTTCTTCCTGGCCGCCACCGGCCTGCTCTTCGGGTCAGCGGTCCTCGGCGCCTTCATCGACAACATCCCGTACACGGCCACGATGACTCCCGTCGTCGAAGAGATGGCGGGGCTGGCTCCCGACGCCGGAACCGCAAACGGGCTCTGGTGGGCGTTCGCGTTCGGCGCCTGCTTCGGCGGCAACGGCACGGCCATCGCCGCCAGCGCCAACGTCGTCGCGATCGGGATCGCCCACCGCGCCGGTCATCCGATCAGCTTCTGGAAGTTCACCCGCTACGGCATCGTCGTCACGCTGCTGAGCACGGCCCTCGCGTGGTTGTACGTCTGGCTGCGCTATTTCTAGGCGCACCATGTTGGGCCGACGACCCGGCGGGCGCGCGGATCGGCCGTCCGTAGAATGTGTACCGACAAGCCCGAAATCCCTCGACGCCCAAAATCCTTCGACGCCCAGTCCACGCGTCGGAATGGGCTGACACCCCGGTTGGGTTGGCGCGTGCGAGACCGCCTTCCCCGAAACTCGGATCGGAGTGCCATGCTCGCCGTCCTGTTGGCGCACGCCGCCGCCGCTGCGGTTGCGCCGGTGCTCGTGCACCGCTGGGGACGGCAGGCCTTCTATCCGTTGGCACTGGTGCCGCTGGGCTCACTGGCGTGGGTGGCGTTGAACTGGCCCCAGCAGGACGCCGGGGCGGCTCCTGGTCGCGGCGGGCAGTCCGTGAACGTCGACTGGGTCCCCGAGCTGTCGATGAACATCACCCTGCGCTTCGACGCGTTGGCGGCGATCATGGCCGTGCTGGTGCTCGGCGTCGGGGCGCTCGTCCTCTGCTACTGCGCCGAGTACTTTCACCACCACCGGGCCACCCCAAGCGCTCCCCTCGTCCGCGGGGTCCCCACCGAGAAGCGACTCCCGAGCTTCGCGGCCGAACTGGTCGCCTTCTCAGGCGCCATGTTCGGACTGGTGGTCAGCGACAACATGCTGATGCTCTACCTGTTCTGGGAGCTGACGACGGTGTTGTCGTTCCTCCTCGTCGGGCACTACGCCGAACGTGCCACCAGCCGACGCGCCGCCACCCAGGCGCTGCTGGTCACCACCTTCGGCGGCTTGGCCATGCTGGTCGGCATCATCATCCTCGGCGAGATGTCGGGCACGTACCTGTTGTCCGAGCTGGTGGCCGCGCCGCCGACGGGTACCGCCGCGTCGGTCGCCGTCGTGCTAGTGCTCGTCGGCGCGGTGTCGAAGTCCGCGCTGGTGCCGTTCCACTTCTGGCTGCCGGGCGCGATGGCCGCACCGACGCCGGTCAGCGCGTATCTCCACGCGGCGGCGATGGTCAAGGCAGGCGTGTACCTGGTCGCGCGCCTGACGCCGGGGTTCGCGGACTCCCCCGGCTGGCGTCCGATCGTGGTCACGCTGGGGCTAGTGACGATGCTGCTCGCCGGCTGGCGGGCGGTGCGCGAGTACGACCTCAAGCTCATCCTGGCGTTCGGCACCGTCAGTCAGCTCGGGCTGATCACGCTGATGGTCGGCGGCGGCGGCAGCGACCTCATGCTGGCCGGACTGGCCATGCTGTGCGCGCACGCGATGTTCAAGGCCGCGCTCTTCATGGTGGTCGGCATCATCGACCACGCCACCGGCACCCGCGACATCCGGCGGTTGGCCTGGCTCGGCGACCGGCACAGGCCGCTGCTGATCATCGCCGTCGGCGCGACCGCCAGCATGGCGGCGCTGCCGCCGTTCCTCGGGTTCGTCGCGAAGGAAGCCGACCTGGCCACCCTTGCCGAGAGTCCGGCCCTCGGCCCTGCGGCGCCCTGGGTGCTGGCCGGCGTCGTGTTCGGGTCGGTGTTCACCACGATCTACTCCCTGCGCTTCATCTACGGCGCGTTCGCCCGGAAGGGCCGCAGCGAGCCGAGTCAGCGGGTCGCGGAGATGCACCGCCCGCCAGCCGCGTTCCTGATCCCGCCCGCGATCCTGGCGGCGGCGGGGCTGCTGTTCGGCGTCTGGCCGACCGGCCTGGACCACGTCCTCGACCAGTACGCCGAGACCGCGCCGGGCGGCAACGACTATCACCTTGCGCTGTGGCACGGCGTGAACCTGCCCCTGCTGCTGTCGATCCTGGTGCTCGCGTCGGGCATCGCGGCGTTCTTCGCCCGCAGCCGGCTGCGCCGCGCCAGGGTCGGCTACCTCCCGCTCGGCAACGCCGACCGCATCTACGACGCGGTGGTGCGCGGTGCGGACGTCTTCGCGGTCCGCCTCACCGCACTGACGCAGCGCGGTTCCATCCCAGCGACGCAGGCGGTCATCCTCTCCACGCTGGTCCTGCTGCCCATGGCGATGCTGTTCCTCGGCGCGCGGGACCGGCCCGAGCTCGCGCTGTGGGATTCGCCGCTGCAGGTCGTGGTCGGGCTGATCATCCTGGCCGCAGGCCTCAGCGCGACGCTGATGCGCAATCGGCTCGCCGCAGTGCTTCTGGTCGGCGTCACGGGCTATGGCTGCGGGACCATCTTCGTCTTCCACGGCGCACCCGACCTGGCGCTGACGCAGTTCCTGGTCGAGACGCTGACGTTGGTCATCTTCGTGCTCGTCCTTCGGACGCTGCCCGCCGAGGCCGACCGCACCAACATCCAACGAAACCGGTTGCCGCGCATCGCCCTTTCGTTGGCCGTCGGCGTCAGCGTCACGGTGCTCGCGGTGTTCGCCATGGCGGCCCGCACCACCAGGCCCATCGCCGACCTGCTGCCCGACGCCGCCTACTACCGCGGCCAGGGCGCCAACACCGTCAACGTGCTACTCGTCGACATCCGTGCGTGGGACACCATGGGCGAGATCTCGGTGCTGCTGGTGGCCGCTACCGGCGTGGCGTCGATGGTGTTCCGGCACAGGCGCTTCGGTGCCGCACCGCGCGTCGCCGACGCCGGCCAACCCGACATCGGCCGGATCCCTGTGCTGCCCACCAGCCCCGCCGTCGGCGACATCACCTGGCTGCGCGGCAGCGAGCTGCGCGACCCGCGCTACCGGTCCCTGGTGCTGGAGGTGGCCACCCGCATCATCTTCCCGCTCATCATGGTGCTGTCGTTCTACTTCTTCTTCGCGGGCCACAACACTCCCGGCGGCGGATTCGCGGGTGGACTCACCGCCGGGCTGGCACTGGTGCTGCGCTACCTTGCCGGTGGCCGCTACGAGCTGGGTGAGGCACTGCCACTGGACGCGGGCAAGGTGCTCGGGGCAGGCCTCACGCTGTCGGCGGGCACCGCGGTCGCGTCGCTGTTCCTCGGCGCACCTGCCCTGTCGTCGGCCGTCATCGAGTTCGACGTGCCGGTACTCGGGCACGTCAAGTTCGTCACCGCCCTGTTCTTCGACCTCGGCGTCTACCTCATCGTCGTCGGCCTGGTGCTCGACGTGCTGCGCAGCCTGGGCGCCCGCGTCGACGAAGAGATGATGGCGAGGGCGCGATGACCGTCACGTACCTGGTACCGCTCGTCCTCATCGGCGGGCTCACCAGCGCAGGTGTGTACCTGCTGCTGGAACGCAACCTGACGAGGATGCTGCTGGGGCTGTTGCTCGTCGGCAACGCCGTGAACCTGCTGATCCTCACCGTCGGTGGGCCGTCGGGCAATCCGCCGATCCGCGGCAGGACCAGTGACGGTGAGACAGCCACCGCGGACCCGTTGGCGCAGGGCATGATCCTGACCGCGATCGTCATCTCGATGGGCATCGCGGCGTTCGTCCTCGCACTGACGTATCGGTCCTTCCGGCTGTCACGCGCCGAGGAGGTCGTCAACGACCCCGAGGACGCCCGGGTTTCGCAGCTGTCGGAGAAGTCCGCGGCCGCGATCGACGAGGACCCCACGACGCACGACCCCAGCATCGACACCGAAGAGCCCGACGAGCTGGATGCGCTGCCAGGACACGAGGGGTCCCGATGAGCCCCCGGCGAGAAGCGAAGCGGGACCGCGCATGAACATCGCCACGGTCCTGACACCGCTGCCCGTCCTGATCCCGACGCTGGCCGCGGCCGCCTCGTTGTTCGCAGGCCGACAACCGCGGCTGCAACGCGCCATCGCGGTGCTCGCGCTGAGCGCCGTCGTCGCCGTCTGCGCGGTGCTGGTGTACCTCGCCGACCGGGACGGCACCATCGCGCTACACGTCGGGGGCTGGGGGCAGACCGTTCCCGGGGCGAGCGGAGCGACGGGGGAAACATCCGGCATGGGGCCGCTGGGCATCACGCTGGTGGTGGACCGGCTGTCGTCGCTGATGCTGCTGGTGTCGGTGATCGTGCTGCTCGCGGTGGTCTTCTACGCCATCGGGCAGGGCATCCGCGACGGCGACGAGCGCCAACCGGTGTCGATCTTCCTGCCGACCTATCTGGTGCTGTCCGCGGGCGTGTGCACCGCGTTCCTGGCCGGCGACCTGTTCAACCTGTTCGTGGGCTTCGAGGTGCTGCTGTCCGCGAGCTTCGTGCTGCTGACCATCGGCGCGAGCACCGATCGGGTGCGCGCGGGCATCGCCTACGTGATGGTGTCGATGGTGTCGTCGCTGATCTTCCTGATCGGCATCGCCTTGATCTACGCGGCGACGGGCACGCTGAACCTGGCCGAGCTCGCCGTCCGCCTCGACGACGTCCCGTCGGGCACCCGCAGCGCCCTGTTCGCCGTGCTGATGGTCGCCTTCGGCATCAAGGCGGCGGTGTTCCCGCTGTCGACGTGGCTGCCCGACTCGTATCCGACCGCGCCCGCGCCCGTCACCGCGGTGTTCGCCGGCCTGCTCACCAAGGTCGGCGTGTACGCGATCATCCGCGCCCATTCACTGCTGTTCCCCGGCGGCGCACTCGACCACGTGCTGATGGTCGCGGCCTTGGTGACGATGCTCGTCGGCATCTTCGGTGCGATGGCGCAGAGCGACATCAAGCGGCTGCTGTCCTTCACGTTGGTCAGCCACATCGGCTACCTGGTCTTCGGCATCTCACTCGGCAACGAGCTGGGCATGTCGGGGGCCATCTACTACGTCGCGCACCACATCGTCGTCCAGACCACCCTGTTCCTGGTCGTGGGACTGATCGAACGTCAGGCGGGCGCGTCGACCCTGCAGCGTCTCGGCGGGCTGGCCGCCGCCAGCCCGCTGCTGGCGTTCGTGTTCATCGTTCCCGCGCTCAATCTCGGTGGCATTCCCCCCTTCTCGGGCTTCATCGGCAAGGTGGCGTTGCTGGAGGCCGGTACCCAGGACGGCTCGGTCCTGGCCTGGATGCTGGTCGCTGGCAGCGTGATCACCAGCCTGCTGACGCTGTACGTGATGGCCCGGGTGTGGAGCAAGGCGTTCTGGCGGGCCAGAGCCGACGCGCCGGAGGGGGCCCTGGCCGACGCGTCGCCCTCGTCGCTCATCGACGACTCCGAGGAGGACATCGACTTCGCCGACCGCGACGACGTCGGCCGGATGCCGGTCGGCATGCTGATCCCGACCGGCGCGCTGATCGCGGTGGGCCTGGCGCTGACGGTGTTCGCGGGGCCGATCTTCGCCTTCAGTGAGCGCGCGGCAGGCGAGGTCCTCGACCGAGGGCAGTACATCTCGGCGGTGCTGACGCCATGACGAGCGCAAGAGTGAGGACGCTCCTCCTGCGGGCCTGGGTGCTGTGCTGGCTGATCCTGGTGTGGATGCTGTTGTGGGGCAACGTATCCGCAGCCAACTTCGTCAGCGGCTTGGCCGTCGCCCTGGTCATCACGGTGTTGCTGCCGCTGCCGCCGGTCCCCATCGAGGGTCGACTGCATCCGCTGTCGCTGGTGCGGTTGGTGGCGCAGGTGGCCTACTACCTGGTGCTCTCCTCGGTGCAGGTGGCGTGGCTCGCGATCAAGCCTGGGCCGCCACCGCAGACCGCGGTGCTGCGGGCGCACCTCGCGATCAAGTCGGATCTGGTTCTGGCACTTGCGGTCCACACGTTCAATCTGATCCCCGGCTCGATCGTGCTGGAGATCGATCAGACCCGCCGAATGATCTACATGCACGTCCTCGACGTCGGCTCCGAGAAGGCGGTCGCGCGGTTTTACCGCCAGATCGCGGTGATCGAGCGGTTGATGATCGCGGCGTTCGAGCGGGATCCCGACTGGCGGCCATCACCCGGCGAGCGCGTGCGCGAGGAACCGGACGGCAGTGGGAGGGAGGGCCCGTGAACGACCATCGCCTGTGCGCCTGGGGCACCGAGCGTGCGGTCACGGCGAGTTTCGCCGCCGAATCCCGCCCAGCATGCACACTCGAGCAGGGGGAGCACGCGTGAACACCGTCTGGACCATTTCGGCGGTGCTGCTGACCGCGGCCGCCGCCATCACGATGTTTCGACTGCTCGCGGGTCCTGGCACGCTGGACCGACTGGTCGCGCTGGACACCTTCGTCGCGGTGACGATGTGCGCCATCGGCACCTGGGCGGCGTTCAGCCTGGACACCACCGTGACCTACAGCCTGACGGCGCTGGCGCTGATCAGCTTCGTCGGGTCGGTCAGCGTGGCGCGCTTCCGCGTGCGGGACAAGGACCGCAGCGACGGGAGGCGGCCATGAGCACCGGCATCCTCGACGTGCTCGCCGCGGCGTTGGTGCTTGGCGGTTCGGTGCTGGCCCTGACGGCGGCGATCGGCGTGGTGCGCTTCCCCGACACGTTGTCGCGGATGCATGCGGCGACCAAGCCGCAGGTACTCGGGCTCCTCCTGGTGCTGGCAGGCGCGGCGATCCGACTGCGCGGCCACGCCGACGTCGGCATGCTGATCCTCGCCGGGTTGTTCACGATCATCACTGCACCCGTGGTGGCCAACCGGGTCGGCCAACTGGCGTACCGCGAGCAGAGCTTTCGCGACGACCTGCTGACCAAGGACGAGATAATCGAGTTCGGCGACGACTGAGGTCGCCTACTCCTCGGTGCCGCCGGCGAGCTGAAACTCCACCATCGCCGCGACCGTCTCGACGGCGTCCTGCAACGCCACCAGCCGCGCCGCCGCCGACGGCGCCTCCAGCACCGAGTACCTGTCCGCCTGACCCATCGGCACGCGGGATGCCAACGCATACAGCCGTTTCCCTGCGTCGTCACCGGGTTCCGGCTCACCGAGCAGGTCACGCTTCGGCGGCAGGGTGGCTTGCTGCGAGGACGCGATCCGCTCGAACAACTGCATCAGGCGGTCCTCGACGACGCCGATGTCGTCGCCGGTGACGTTCGCGCCGGGTTCGTCGGGCCACGGCTCGACGACGGCCTGCGGGTAGGGGTCGTCGGCCAGCCACGAGGTGACGCGGATCCGGTCCCGCATCTCGCACTCCACCAGGTAGCGCCCCTCGCCGAGCGACTGGCAGTCCACGATGTGGGCCATCGTGCCGACGTCGCACCTGGCGTCGTCACCACCGACTTCGCGACCCGCCGCAATCAGGACGACACCGAATTCCTTTGCCCCATTCAAACATTCACGCATCAGCTCCACGTAGCGCGGCTCGAAGATGCGCAGCGGCAGGTCCTCGCCGGGCAGCCGCACCGCCTCCAGCGGGAACATCGGCCGGACGGTCACGCTTCGAGGCCCCCCAAGTCGCTGCGCTCCCGCCCCGCCGGACTCACAGGACCAGCTCGGCGGTCAACGCGTCGACGACGGCGCGCAGATCCCCGTCGTGCTCCTCGGCGACGCGACGCTGCCGCTGATAGGACGCGCCGGTGCGGTAGATGTCGGACACCCGGGCGAGTTCGTCGGCGCAGCCCAGCGAGACGGCAACGGGTTCCAACCGGTTGAGTAGCTCGTCCAAGTCCTCGGTCACCAGCCGTTCGTTGCTGTCCTCGTCCAGGATGATCACCGCGTCGAGCCCGTATCGCGCTGCGCGCCACTTGTTCTCCTGCACGTGCCACGGCGGCATCGTGGGCAGGTGCTCGCCGGCGTCGAGTCGGCGATCCAGGTCGACGATCAGGCAGTGGGTCAGCGCGACGAGCGCGCCGAGTTCGGCGATGCTGGAGACCCCGTCGAAGATGCGCACCTCGACCGTGCCGAGGTGCGGCGAAGGCCGGATGTCCCAACGGATCTCGTTCATGTGATCGATGATGCCGGTGGTCTTCTGGTCGTGGACGAACTGCTCGAACTGCGACCATTCCTGGAAGTGGAACGGCAGCCCCGCGGTCGGCAGCTGCTGGAACATCATCGCCCGGTTGCTGGCATAGCCGGTGTCGACGCCGTCCCAGAAGGGCGAGGATGCCGAGAGCGCCAACAGGTGCGGGTACTGATTGAGCAGCGACGTGATGATCGGCATCACCTTGTGCGCCGAGGACACCCCGACGTGCACGTGCACGCCCCAGATCAGCATCTGCCGCCCCCACCACTGGGTGCGCTTGATCAGTTCCGCGTAACGGGGTGCGTCGGTCAGCTTGGCCGCCGACCACTTCGCGAACGGATGGGTGCCCGCGCAGAACAACTCCATGCCGCGCTCTCGGACGATCGGCCTGACCAGTCCCAGCGTGCCGCGCAGGTCGTCCATCGCCTCAGCGGAGTTCTCGCAGATGCCCGTGACGACCTCGACGGTGTTGCGCAACAGTTCCTTGTGCACGTGCGGAGTCTCACCGATCTCGGCGATCACGGCGGCCGCTTCGTTGCTCAGGTCCCTGGTCGCGGGGTCGACGAGGGCGAACTCCCATTCGACGCCGATGGTCGGTCGCACCGACCCGGCGAAGTCGATCCGTTGCGGCCTGACGATCGTCTTACCCGGCGGATATGACACCGCACGCCACCCGCTTGCCGGCGTCTCCGGTGGCCATCGTCATCTCGTCGGGCCCTGGCGCGCCGCCCACCACCTGGGTGTAGCGATCCGGCGGGATGTTGGCGAAGTTGTCGGCCTTCTCGTGGATGATGATCGCCGTCTGCGTTCCCGCGAGGAGGTCGGCGGCGGTGAAGGCGTCGGTGGTGGTGACCAGCATCGCCGAGCCGTCACCGCGCACCTGCAGGGACGCGAGGTCGCCGCTGGCGGGGTGAGAGGTGTGCCCGCTGACCTGGAAATGTCCACCGGCAGAGTTGAAGTCGCCGGGCGCGCCGCCGGTCGGTGCCACCGATGCGGCCTCGCACTTTCCGACGGAGTGGATGTGCAGGCCGTGGAACCCGGGCTGCAGCTGGCCGGATGCCGTGGTCTGCACGGTGACGGTGGCGTAGTCGCCGGTGAACGCGAACTCGGCGGTCGCGACCGACGTGCCGTCGGGGGTCTTGAGGTCGGCGGTGAGCGTCTCCCCCGCCGCCTCGGATCCACCCTCGCCCGAGCCTTCCTCGCCGGCCTCGGCCGACGGCGCTGGCGAGCCCGTCCACACCGATGGAGTGGTGCCGGGCTGGGTGGCGACGGGTTCGTTGGGGCTGCACGCGCTCGCGATCGGAACGAGGAGCGCCGCGGCGGCGATGAGGCGAAGCGGGGCAGAGATCGGCATGGCAAAAGACTAACTGGTGACCCCGGCGGTGACCCGGGGCGGATGCGGCCCGCCCGCGAAGCGGCGCTAGCCCGTGACCAACACGATGACGCCGGGCGGCTGTTCCGCCAGCTCGGGGGTGCGCTCCGCGACGGGAACCTCCAGAAGCCCGCCGATCTCCTCGGCGGCCGTGCGCTCTTCGGGGGCCGAGCCGTAGTAGACGGTGGTCTCCGGGATCGGCTCGTTGAGCACCAGGTTCTCCGACGGCGGCACGTCCCACTGTTCGTCGCGAAGTCGGGTGGCGACGTTCTCGCCAGCGCCCGCGACGTCGGAGACGTTGAACACCCGCACCTGGGGCCGGGCGGCCTCGGCCTCCGACGAGGTCGGCGGGGCCGTGGACGTCGCCGAGGTGGTCGTGGTGCTGGAAGCCGAGCTGCTGTCGTCGTCGTCGCCGGAGCCGATGGCCTGGAAGCCGACCAACAGGAAGACCACGCCCAGGAACAGCAGCACCATGATCATGGCGCGCAGCGGCAACCCGGAGGAGTCTCGTTGATTCATCGCACTCACTGTATCCAGACGGGGTCATGGGACGAAAACCCCAGGTGACGCGTCAGGTGACGTCGAAGCCGAGCCGCCGCGCGGCCCGTGCCTTCTGTCGGCTGGCTCGTACGCGGCGCAACCGCTTGACCAGCATCGGGTCGGCTGCCAGCGCCTCGGGACGGTCCACTAGCGCGTTGAGCACCTGGTAGTAACGGGTCGCCGACATGGAGAACAACTCCTTGATGGCGTCTTCCTTCGAACCCGCGTACTTCCACCACTGCCGCTCGAACGCGAGGATGTCGTGTTCGCGGCGGGTGAGACCGTCGGCGAGGGCGGTGCCGTCCTCGGAGTCCCCGGACTTCTCAGTCCGCGCAATGGCGCCGTCCATTTGCTCTCTGGACCCTTCCCCGCACTCGAGACATTCCGCTGGTGTCGGCCAACATTGAACCACGGCCGACGGGCTTGAGCCGTGAGCCTTACCCGCGAGTCGGCCGACTTGAAGTTGCCAACTAATCTTTCCTGCATGGCCGTAGTACCCATCCGCATCGTGGGAGATCCCGTTCTGCACACCGCGACGACCCCGATACCCGTCGGCGACGACGGTTCGCTGCCCGCGGATCTGGCCGAGCTCATCGCCGATCTGTACGAGACGATGGACGCCGCCAACGGTGTCGGCTTGGCCGCCAACCAGATCGGGGTGTCCAAGCGGGTGTTCGTCTACGACTGCGCCGACGAGCGCGGCCGCGCGAGCCGCCGTCGCGGCGTCGTCGTCAACCCGGTCCTCGAGACGTCCGAGGTGCCGGAGACGATGCCCGACCCGGACAACGACGACGAGGGCTGCCTCTCGGTGCCCGGCGAGTCGTTCCCGACGGGACGGGCCAGCTGGGCGCGCGTCAAGGGGTTGGACGCCGACGGCACGCCGATCACCCTCGAGGGCCACGGGCTGTTTGCTCGGATGCTGCAGCACGAAACCGGCCACCTCGATGGCTTCCTGTACATCGACAAGTTGATCGGTCGGCATGCGCGCGCCGCCAAGCGCGCCGTGAAGGCCAACGGGTGGGGTACGCCCGGCCTGTCGTGGACGCCGGGCGAGGATCCCGATCCGTTCGGGCACTAGCCGGTGCCCGAGCTGCCCGCCGTCGGCACCAGGGTCAGCCTGCGGTTCCGACTGCCCGCTGGCTCGGTGCCGCCGCTCACCGACGTCGTCGGACACCTCCTCGAGGTCGGCCCGACCGTGCGGGTGCGCGACAAGCGGGGCGCTGAGGTGTCGATCGCGGCGTCCGACGTCGTGGCGGTCAAGTCGCTGGGTGCTGCGCCGGTGCGCACCTCCGACATCCGTCGGCTGGAACACGCCGCGGCGTTGGCGTGGCCGGGGGTCGAGCGGCAGTGGCTCGACGGGTGGCTGGTCCGGTACGGTCATGGCAGCACCCGGCGCGCGAATTCTGCTGTGCCGCTGGAGGTTTCGCCAGGGTCGGACGTCGGTGCGATCGCCCGCTGGTACGCCGACCGCGGCGCTCCCACGCTGATCGCTGCGCCGGACCGATTGTTCCGGGTCCCCGCGGGGTTGCCGACCGATGGCGAGAACGTGGTCATGACAAGGGATTTGACCGTCGGCCCGCCAAGCTCGTCACCTGAGGTGTTCTTCGCCGCGCGGCCCGACAACGACTGGTTGAGTCTGCACCCGCGCCAGGTGCCCGCCGACGTGTTGACCGCGGTCGTCGACGGCGAATTGACCTTCGCGTCGGTGGCGGGCTCCGCGGTCGGCAGGGGTGCGGTCACCATGGCACCCGACGGCACCCGGTGGGCCGGGTTGTCATCGGTCCACGTCGCCGACTCCGCGCGCCGCCGCGGGCTGGGCCGGGCGGTGTGCGAGGAGCTGTTGGCCTGGGCGGCCGACCGCGGCGCCACCCGGGCCTATGTGCAGGTGGTCGTCGAGAACACCGTCGCCACCAGGCTCTACGAGTCGATGGGCTTCACCGAACACCATCGGTCCCGCTACGCGTCGCTAGGGTAGGCGGGTGCGACTGGCCACCTGGAATGTCAACTCCATCCGCTCCCGCATCGACCGCGTCACCGGTTGGCTGGAACGCGCCGACGTCGACGTGCTGGCGATGCAGGAGACCAAGTGCACCGAGGCGCAGTTTCCTGCGATGCCGTTCGCGGCACTGGGTTACGAGGTGGTTCACTACGGCACCAACCAGTGGAACGGGGTGGCCATTGCGTCGCGCGTCGGCCTGGACGACGTGCAGCTCGGGTTCGACGGGCAGCCGGTGTTCAACGACGTGGCAGAGGCGCGAGCGATCGGCGCGACGTGTGGCGGGGTGCGGGTGTGGAGCCTGTACGTACCCAATGGCCGCACGATCGAGGACCCGCATTACGCGTACAAGTTGGAATGGCTTGCTGCCCTCCGTAACACGGCCTCGAGCTGGCTGAGCGCCGACCCATCGGCTCCCATCGCGCTCGTCGGCGACTGGAACATCGCGCCCACCGACGAGGATGTCTGGGACGTCGAGGTGTTCCGCGGCAGCACCCACGTCACCGAGCCGGAGCGGGCCGCGTTCGGGGCCATCGTCGACGCCGGGTTCGCCGACGTCGTCCGCCCCTTCACGCCGGGACCCGGCGTGTACACCTACTGGGACTACACCCAATTGCGGTTCCCGAAGCGCCAGGGCATGCGCATCGACTTCATCCTCGGCTCACCGGGTCTCGCCGACCGCGTCACGCACGGCGAGATCGCCCGCGACGAGCGCAAGCCCGGCAAGAAGGGCACCCCTGCGCCGAGTGATCACGCACCGATCTTCGTCGACCTGTCCTGATCCGGCGGCCCCGTTCACACCCTGATCCCCTCGCCAGGAGCTCAGCGTGCGTCCGCGGGCTCCAGGTCGACTACCCGCGCGCGGGCGGGCCGGATGAGAGAGATGAACCCGCCGACGATCAGGGTGATGATGACGCCCAGCGGGACGTACCAGGGGAACGCGATGGCCGCGCCCGCCTGCTTGTCGGCCTCCCACCACAGGACCTGTCCGGTCGGGGTGATCTTGACACGAAGCACGACGTAGGCCATCACGGTGACGGTGGTGATCAGCGCGACCACGCCTGCGACCTCGTCGGCTCGCGTGATCAGCAGGCCGAGCAGGAACGCGCCGAGCAACGCGCCGTAGGTGTACCCGGTGATCGACAGCCCGATGACGACGACCTGCGAGCTGGTGTCGTCGAACAGCGAGGCGAACCCCGCCATGACCGCCGCCCACACCAGCGTCAGATAGCGCGCGATCTTCAACATCTGCGCCGGTTCCGGCGTGTGCCCAAACCACGCGTTCATGATGTCCGCCACCGTCGAGTTCGACAGCGAGTTCAGCGCAGACGACAGCGAGCCCATGGTTGCCGACAGAATGCCGGCGATCAGCAACCCCGACAGGCCGACGGGCAGACCGTGCAGCACGAAGTCGGGGAAGATGCTGTCCGAGGACTTGAAGCCCAGTTCATCCAGCGAGGCGCCGTCCAGATAAACCCACAGCAGCGCGCCGACAAGCGAGAACAAGCCGAACTGCACGGCAACGGCGATGCCGCTCCCGATCATCGCCTTGCGTCCGTCCGAGAGATTCTTGGTGGCGAGCACGCGTTGCGCGATGAGCTGGTCGGACCCGTGCGACGCCATGCCGAAGATGGCCCCGCCGACGACCGCCGTCAGGAACGCGTAGGGGTTGGTGACGATGTTGGTGAACGACCAGTCCTCGACCTGGAACACGTGGAACTTGCCTGCCTCGAAGGCCTCGCCGAGGGCGCCGAACCCCGTGTGCTGCAGCAGCACCACGATGCACACGACGGCGCCACCCAGGTACAGCGTCATCTGAATGAGGTCCGTCCAGATGACGGCCTTGATACCGCCGACATAGGTGTACAGCACGGTGATCGCGGTGAGGATGACGATGATCACGAAGTAGTTGACCGAGACCCCGAGCTCGTCGAGGAGCAGTTTGATCGGGATGGCGGAGGCGAAGAGCCGGACGCCTTCGGCGAGCAACCGCGTGACGAGGAACGTCACCGAGGCCGCGCCCTGGGCGTGCCTGCCAAACCGTTCGCCAAGGTACTGATAGGCACTGACGAAGCCGCCCTTGAAGTACAGCGGCAGCAGGATGAACGACACCAACGTGCGGCCGATGATGTAACCGACGGCGAGTTCGACGTAGGAGAAGTTGGTCAGGTAGGCGACACCGGGGACGCTGATCACCGTGAGGGTGGACGTCTCGGTGGCCACGATCGACGCGAGCACCGCCCACCACGGCATGGAACGTTCGCCGGTGAAGTAGTCCTCGGCCGACTTCTGGCGGCCGGACAACTTCAGACCGACGATCGCGATGACGATCAGATAGGCGACGATCACCGCTACGTTGATGGCGTCGTGCACGGGCTCCTCCTCGAACGTCGAACGGAACAGGGCTGCTCGGGATGGCGGATGGTCACCGGATCTCCAGTGCGCGGATCCACGGGACGGGTTCCGGCAGGCGCAGCGGGTCGTCGCCGGGCGTGATTCGACCGAGGACCCGTGGCCGGGTGCTGCCGGTGGCCCCCGGGACGACACCGGGCACGCCGTGCCACGTCAGCCAGCCGAGCAGGGCGACCAGGTAGGCCTCCTTGGCGTCGGCGGGCAGACCAAGGTCGTCGCTGCTACGCATCGAGACGGGCCGCAGCAGCGCGGCGAGCCGATCGGCGAGCACCGGGTTGCGTACGCCGCCTCCGGACGCGATCACCTCGTCGACGCCGTGGCGACCGATCGCGTCGGCGACGGTGCGGGCGGTGAGCTCGACGAGGGTGGCCGCCAGGTCGGCATCGTCGATCCCCCGTCCGTCGATTCCCCGTCCGGCCACGTGCCCGTCGAGCCAGGCGGGCGTGAACAGTTCGCGCCCGGTCGACTTGGGCGGCCGCTGCGCGAAGTACGGCTCGGTCAACATGTCCGCCAGCAGCTCGTCGTCCACCCGCCCGCGCGAGGACAGCCGGCCGTCGACGTCGTACCCCTCGGCGATGCCTGCCCGGGTGGCGACGACGTCGAGCAGGCAGTTCGCGGGCCCGGAGTCGTAGGCGAGCACCGGATCGTCGACCGTGCCGACGACGGTCAGGTTGGCGATGCCGCCGAGGTTGAGCGCGACGCGCCGCTCCCGCCCGCGCAGCCAGAGCGCGTCGAGGGTGGACGCGAGCGGGGCTCCGTGGCCGCCAGCTGCGACGTCGCGGGCCCGTAGGTCGCTGACGACGGGCAGCCCGGTCGCCTCGGCGATCCACGCGGGCTGTCCGACCTGCAGGGTGCCGCGGGCGACGCCGTCCTCGACCCAGTGAAAGACCGTCTGCCCGAGCGTGGCGACCAGATCGCCGCCGTGGGTGCGCGCCACGTCGGCGGCGACGGCGCCGCAGAATTGGCCGAACTCCGTGTCCAGACGGCACAGCGCGCCCGCCGTGGTCTGGGCCGGCGGCAGGACGCCGAGCGCGGCGGCGCGGATCCCGGCGGGCAGCGGCTCGGTCGTCGCATGGAGCGGGCGCAGCGTGACCACGTCCGCCTCGACGTCGAGGTCGGCCACGGCGACGTCGAGGCCGTCGACCGACGTTCCGGACAGCATGCCGATGACCTTCATCTGCTGCCCTTCGTCGGCGAGTGGTCCGCGAGGGCGGCGCGTACCGAGCCCGCTGCCGCGAGTCGCTCCCGAGCGCGGTCGGGGTCCACCTCGGCGAGCAGCATGATCAACGCCACCTGAACGGACCGGTCGGCAGCGTCGAGCGCGGACACGGCGTCGGCGTCGGACACCCCGGCGGCGTCCCGCACGATGCGGACCGCCCGGCGCCGCAGCTTGTCGTTGCTGGCCATCATGTCGACCATCCACGGCCCGAACGTCGTTCCGGCACGCACCATCGCCGCGGTCGAGAGCGTGTTCAGCGCGATCTTCTGCGCGGTGCCGGCGGCCAGGCGGGTGGAGCCTGCGATCACCTCGGGACCGGTGAGCAGTTCGACGCCGATGCTGGCGGTGGCGGCCAGCGGGCTGTCGCGCACGTTGCAGATGCCCACGGTCGCGGCGCCGCGATCGGCGGCCCGGGTCAACGCGGCCACGACGAACGGGGTGCGACCGGACGCCGTGATCCCCACGACGACGTCGGCGGGCCCGACGTGCAGGCCGTCGATGGCGCGTCGACCGGCGTCGGTGTCGTCCTCGGCGCCCTCGACGGCCGTCGAACCGGCGATCGCGCCACCGGCGAGAAGCACCGGGACGCGGGCGGGATCCAACCCGAAGGTCGGGGTGAGTTCGGCGGCGTCCTGCACCACCAGCCTGCCGGGCGTGCCCGCCCCGACGTAGACGAGTCGGCCGACACCGGCCAGCGCGCTGCCTGCGAGGTCGGCCGCACGTGCCAGCGGTGCGGCCGCGTCGAGCACCGCCCTGGCGGCGACGTCGTGGCCGGCCGCCAGCCGGGTCACCAACCGTTCGGTGGGCCAGACGTCGAGATCGGCGGTGTCGGGGGCGAGTCCCTCGGTCGGCAGACCGTCGGTCTCGTGGACGGGGCGGTGCTCGGCGCGCGACGCCTCGGAACGTCGCCCGTGGAAGGACTCGGACGCGAAGGGACCGAGGTCGTCGAGCAGCAGCCGCAGGCCGTCGATCGCGTCGCCGGCGGGGTTCCGCCACGGCCGGTCCGCGATGGCGCGCACCCGGGGTGCGAGCACCTCGGCGAGTCCTCCGACGAGGCTGACCGGAAGTGTCGGGGGCAAGGCGCTCAGCGTGCCTGCCACGGCGGCCGCGGCGTCGTCGAGCACGGTCTGCGCGTCTCGATCGCCACGGGTGGCGGCGGCGGCGACGTCGGGAACGAAGCCTGCGAGCCGCGCGGCCAGGTCGGGTTCACCGAGCAGTCCTGGCCACCCGGACTGCGGCCCGAACCGGGCGACGGCCCTCTCGTGCAGCACCCCACCGCGCGCG
>NZ_JBEVLO010000037.1:0-4673 GCF_040509115.1 Mycobacterium sp.
TTCGAAGCAAGTGCCGCCGTTGATCAGAAGTCTGCGCCAGCACGTCTACTTGAGCTGCTGCGTGAGCACCCGAAGGCGATTCTGCAGACCGCCGCGCTCTCGGCCCCGGCCGTGGCCTACTACACCTGGGCGACCTTCCTGCCCACCTATGCCAAGCTGACCACTGGGCGGGACCTGGCCCAGACCCTGGCCGGCAGTGTCATCGGGCTGGCCCTGCTCGTCATCATCGTGCCGACCTGCGGTGCGCTCTCCGATCGACTCGGCCGCCGCAAGATCTTCCCGATCATCGGTGCGATCGGCATGATCGTGCTCTTCTACCCGATGCTCATGCTCCTGAACCAACCGGGATTCGGTGTCTACGTACTGGTTTCGGCATCCGGGTGGGTCGTTCTCGGCATCTGGCAGTCGGTGTATCCGACGATCCAGGCCGAACTGTTCCCAGCCTCGGTTCGGGTATCGGGCATCGGCTTCGCCCATCAACTCGTGATCGCCGTCTTCGGTGGCACCGCACCGCTGATCGCCGCCGCGTTCGTCGGCGCCGGACATCCCATGTACGTCGCGATCTACATGACAGTCATCGTCGCCTTGTGCCTCGCCGTCTACTTCACGCTCCCGGAGACCGGCAATCACGGCGACCGTGCCACCGTCGCGCCTGTCGATCACGAAGTACTTGAAGGCGAGCAACTGCTCACGAGCAGTTCACCGGCCAGCGGTGAGGGAAAGCACCTGCCGTAGGCACTTGTCTGTCGACCAACCCTGGCGGCGTAGTCGCTGGGAAGGACGACTTCAGACAAATTCTGCATGGCTTTGGCTTTCTCGATCGAGACTCACGAAAGGATGCCTCGAATGATTATCAGTACGTTCTCCTACCTATGGTCATCCACGGCAGGTGGTGCAATCGCGGAACTAGTTGACAATGGGTATACGACCTTTGAAGTTCCGATCAGTTCTCCGCACTGTTGGCCAGTCGAATTATCCCTGTCGGAGCGCGCAGCCGTCGGTGCGAGACTCGACGGGCTCGATGCCAAGATTAGATCGCTCAATGCCGGCGGATATGACCTCAACCTGGCCAGCCCCGCTGCAAACATGCGCTCGAAGAGTGTCGAGCACATTGCGTCAGTTATCGAATTGGCTGCCGCGTGGAGTGTGCTCGACATCGTCATATCTCCTGGCACACGACGACCGATGATTTCGCCTCCACTCGAGAGAACGTATGAGTGGATGTACGACAGTTTGGCGCAATTGATTCCGCTGGCGAAACAAGCCGGCGCACGATTGCTTCTCGAGAATACGCCATATTGCTTCACCCCTACCATCGAGGAACTGGCGAGTGTTGTCAGCACAGTCGACGACGACGCACTCAAGATCGTGTACGACGTTGCGAATGCCGCCTACATCGGTGAAGATCCCGTGGCCGCTCTACTGGCGAATCACGAATCAATTGCACTCGTGCACGTCTCCGATACGGGGTTGGAAACATGGGGTCATGACCCGATCGGCACAGGAGTCATCGACTTCGATGGGTTGGGCAATGCCGTCGACGCAACATGCGGCGTAAACAATGTGGTTCTCGAAATAATTCGCGAAGAGAATGCCCTGGACGAAGTAAACAGAGGCATTGTCGATCTGAAGAACTTGGGCTGGAAAGTGGAAAGGCAACTCCTGTCGTAATGCGGGAGGCGAGACGCACGCCGGTGCTGCCCACCTGTGCGTAGATGGCGATAAACACCTGAAAGACCAATAGCAGGAGTGTGACGATGAAGGCATTAGTCAGTGGCGGAAGTAGTGGAATCGGCGCGGCGACGTGCCTGAGGCTTGCAGAGGCGGCGCTTGCGCGGGGCGCGCAGCCGATGATCGCGGTCTGCGGACAGAAATCGACCAGTGATCAAGAGCAGGTCGTTCGTTCGATCCAGTCGATCGGTGGGACTGCCATCGCACTGGCGGGTGACCTTGCGGATCCCGACGTGCCAGGTCAACTGGTACGCGCTGCGGTCGCCGAATTCGGCGGGTTGGACGGGTTGGTCGCGAACGCGGGAATTGCCAACCCTGGCGCAATCTGCGATCTATCCGTCGGGGACTGGGACGACATGTTCTCGGTTAACCTCCGCAGTGCCTGGCTCCTCGCCAAAGCCAGCCACCAGCATTTGCGACAAAGTCGCGGTTCCGCCTGCTTTACCTCGTCAATGTCCGGCCAGCTACCACACGCCGGATCGGGTGCCTATAGCCCGAGCAAGGCCGCCTTGACAATGCTGGCGCAGACGCTCGCGCTGGAATGGGCACCCGACGGCATTCGCGTAAACGTGGTGTCCCCAGGCATGACTCATACACCGATGACTGAAAAGATGTACGCCGACCCCGACATCAAGAAGGCGAGAGAAAGCATCATCCCCTTGTCCAGAATCGGGGATCCGATGGACATCGCCAACGTGATCGAGTTCCTCGTCAGCCCGTTGTCCGGTTATGTCTCCGGGCAGGACATCTGTGTCGACGGTGGTTTCTCCAAATCGATATTGAGCCATATCCCGGGTCGACCCAGCTCGAAGTCTTGAAGTCCCAACCCGTGGACGCTTCCAACTTCCACGTCGGCGATGGACGGCGGCAGCGCCGGAACAGAACACCACGACGAAGCCCGAGCGCGATCGCGCAGTCAGACCGAGGGCGCGAGGCCGTTCACGATCAGGTCGATCACGCCGCCGGCCACCTCGGCGACGGCTTTGTCGGACTTGATGAGGTTGTGCAGCATCGCGGTCATCATGATGGCCCCAAAGATGCTGACCGCGCCGGTTTCTGCGTCGTCGAGTGACCGGAGTGATCCGTCGGCTGCGCCGGCGTGGAGCACGCGGGCGATCGGGTCGTAGAAGGCCTCTTGGACTGCTGTCGCGAGTTCCGGTAGTCGGATCGCGCGGCCGAGGTCGCCGACGAGTGCCCGGCTGGATCCGGGGCGGTCCATGGTGTGCGCGATCTGAACGGTGATCACCGCGGCCAGCCGCTCTCTGCCGGAACCGGGTGCGTCGGCGGCATCGGCGACTTCCTGGGCCAGCAGGGAGAGGGAGTCGCGCAGCAGGAACGCCAGGATCTCGTCTTTGCCGGTGAAGTAGTAGTAGAGCGTCGCTTTGGGGACACCCGAGGCAGCAGCGATGTCCTCGATCTTCGTGTTCGCCAATCCGCTGTGGGCGATCAGATCGGACGCGGCGTAGAGCTTGTTCGCCACTGATGCCGGCACGGTCCGTCCACCCTGTTCAGCCACTCCTGCAGTTTACGGACCTCATACTCCGAGGTTGTACTTTGAGTACAAACTGCTAGTTTCAAGTAGTGGATGGCATGTCGGGGGACGGTGGGAGCGCTGACGTCGTGGTGGTGGGATACGGCGCTGCAGGTGTGAGTGCGGCGTTGGAAGCGCGGTCTCGCGGGGCCGATGTGCTGGCTCTCGATCGGTTCAACGGCGGCGGCGCCACGCAGATGTCCGGTGGCATCATCTATGCCGGCGGCGGAACGTGGGTGCAGCAAGCCGCCGGGCTGGACGACAGCAGCGAGGCGATGTTCGACTACCTGCACGCCGAGATCGGCGATGCGGTCCGGCCCGAGACCCTGCGGCGCTTCGTTGACTCCAGTCCCGAGATGATCGACTGGCTCACCGGGCACGGCGTCCCTTTTGAAGGCTCGATCTGTCCGTACAAGACGTCGTATCCAAACAACAAGTACTACCTGTATTACTCAGGCAGCGAAAACTCCGGACGCTTCCGCACCCTCACCCCGCCGGTGCAACGGGGTCACCGCGCCAAGGGCCCTGGAGCATCGGGCAAACAGATCTCTCAACCGCTCGCCGCCTCCGCGGCGCGCCACGGTGTGCGTCTTCAACTGCACACGCGTGCAGTGTCGTTGTTGACCAACGCAGACGGTTCGGTGGTTGGTGTGCGCGCGTCCACGCTGTCCGGAGCACCCGTCTGGGTCCGGCGCCGCTACCGCACCTACGCCGCACTTGCGGTGAAGCCGGGCATCTACTTCGAGCCGTTGCGCACCGCGATGGAGAAAAGGCTGGCGCGCCTGGAGCAGCGCTACGCCCGCACGGTCGACATCCACGCAGGCAAAGCCGTGATTCTGGCCGCCGGCGGGTACATCGCCAACGCGGACTGGATCGCCGAGCACGCACCGGCCTACCGTGACGGTCTCAAACTTGGCACCACTGGAGACGACGGCAGTGGGATCCGCCTGGCTACCGACATCGGCGCCGCGGTCGACCGTCTCGACAACGTGTCAGCGTGGCGGTTCATCACCCCACCCAGTGCCTTCCTCGGGGCCTTGGTGGTCGACACGCACGGGCACCGCATCATCGACGAGACCCGCTATGGCGCCGCGCTGGGCTACGCGATGATCGAGAACCACGGTGGCAAAGGCTGGATTCTGGCTGACCACGAGCTGCTCAAGCAGGCGCGCGCTGACCTTGCGCAGCAGGCGATTTGGTTTCAACGTCTCCAGATGGAAGCGATGCTTCGCACCGACAGCGTCCGCGGTGACACGCTGGAGGAGGTGGCCGTCAAGGCCGGCGTTGATCCGGTCGGTTTACTGGAGACAGTCGCAGCCCACAACGGTGCCGCGGCCGCCGGAGCACCTGATCCGATGGGTAAGCCGGCCGAATTCGTCCGGCCGGTGGGGGAGGGGCCGTTCACCTTGAT
>NZ_JBEVLO010000038.1:0-5712 GCF_040509115.1 Mycobacterium sp.
GGATGCGCTGCTGGCGCTCATCGCCCACCTCGACGACACGTGCATCCTGCACCGTGGTGGCCGCCGGGGGCTTCGGGCCGTGCAGTCGGCCGCGGCGGCGGTGATCAGCGCGGGCGGCTTGAGCACGCCAGGCGGCCAGGAAGCGTTCGCGACGCTGGACGGGCTGTGTGCAGAACGCGGGCTGTCTCCTGGCGGCAGCGGTGATCTGCTGTCGGCGACCATGTTCCTCGACGCTCTCGATGGCAGCCCCGTGGCCCCGCTCGCCCTAGACGAAGGGAATTCGGCGACATGCAAACCCTGACCTACGAATTCACCGCCGATCGCCCCGCAGGCTGCGCCGTGCACATCGGCGTGGTCGGTTCCGGCGACCTGGAGATCCTGCTGCAGCCACCCGCTCCCGACGAGTCCGCGACGCAGGCCACGGTTCGGGTGCGCACCAGCGTCAATGGCTTCGACACCATCTGGGGTGACGTTCTGTCGCGATTCTTCGCACGCACCGCACTCGCGGGTCGGTGGGAGCTCAACGACTTCGGCGCTACCCCCGGCGTCGTGAATCTGCGGCTGCGCCAAGCCTTCGAGGCGGCGGTGGGCGCGTCATGACCGACAGCCCACTGGTCGGCCAGACCTGGCAGCAACTGCTGGCTCGGCACAGCTTCATCGAACTCGACGCGCTCGGCCGCGCCACCGCCCTGCTCGACGACGGCGCGGCGCGGGTGCTGGCCGGCCCGTTCGACAGGCTCGAATCACCATGGCTGGTGCCGCAGGGGATCACGCCGCAGTCCGACGACGGCACGGTGATCGCCCGTGGCACCATCGGTGGGCGGCCCGTCGTCGTCGCCTCCATCGAGCAGGGCTTCCAGGGTGGCGGCACCGGTGAGGTGTCGGGAGCCAAGATCTCCCAGGCGCTCGAACTGGCGGCGGCCGATTCTCGGGCAGGCACGCCCACGGCGGCGGTGATCCTCTTCGAGACCGGTGGCGTCCGGCTGCAGGAGGCGAACCTCGGCTTGAACGCCGTCGCCGAAATATGCTCGGCCGTCCTGGATCTGAGACCGTACGCCCCCGTCGTTGGGGTGGTGGCGGGCACGGTCGGATCATTCGGCGGGATGAGCATCGCCGCGGGGCTGTGCACCTCGCTGATCGTGACCCCGCAGGCCCGCATCGGGCTCAACGGTCCCGCCGTCATCGAGCAGGAGGGCGGTGTCGAGGAATTCGACTCGAGTGATCACGCCCTGATCTGGGCCGTCGACGGTGGCGAGCAACGGCATGCCACCGCGCTCGCGGACACCCTCGTCGCGGACGACGTCGACTTGCTTCGCGCCGCGGTCGACGGTGCGATCGCCGCCGGAGTCCCGGCACCGGGCAGCCATCGCAGCGAACGCGTCGACGTGCTCGCGTCCCGGTTGGCGGTGCTGGATCCGACGAACCCTCCTGCGCCACTGGCTCTTCGGTCGCTGTGGGGTGATCGATTCGTGCCCATCAGCGGATCCGACGGGTCTCACGCCGTGGCACGGACGAGTGGTGCCACCACCCGCGGCGCCACCTGGTTGGCGGCGCTGAGCGGTGGCGCACCCGTCGAGTCCATCATCCCGTCGGTCCAGGCCGCACACACCGGCGATGCGCTCTACCTGGCAGTCGTGCCCGATCCCGACAACCCCTACCACCGCGCGCGTGAGGGCCAGGTCGGCCTGACCGAGTCACTCGCGCTGGCGCAAGCGGTCCGACGTCTCGCAGACGCCGACCGCGACGCGGACGTGAAGACCCCCATCGTGGCCGTCGTCGACCTTCCCAGCCAGGCCTACGGGCGCATCGAGGAGATGGCCGGTCTGCACCAGGCGATGGCCACCACCGTCGACGCCTACCACTCGGCCCGCGTCGCCGGCCACCCCGTCGTTGCGATGGTGGTCGGCACGGCGTTGTCGGGCGGGTTCCTCACCCACGGCTTGCAGGCCAACCAGATCCTCGCTCTCGACGATCCGAAGGTCGAGATCCACGCCATGCACGAGGCTGCCGCCGCGCGCATCACTTTGCGCACGGTCGAGGAACTCAACGAACTCGCCAAGACCGTGTTGCCGATGAGCTACGACGTCAGAGACTGGGCGAAGCTGGGGCTCGGCAGCGGGCTGCTGCAGGTCGAAAACCCCGATCGCCCAACCGAGAAGGACGTCGTGACGGTCGGAGCCGCCATCGCCGAGGCGATTCGGCGGGCGGCCGCGAGTCCTGTCGACCTGTCGAACCGGCTCGACTCCGACGACGCCGTCCGCGCGCGGCACGCCTCTCGGGCCGTACGGGATCTGCTTCGTGCCCAGTGGCCGGGCGGGGCATGAGGCTCCGGCCG
Organism: Mycobacterium sp.; assembly: GCF_040509115.1. Lineage (GTDB taxonomy): Bacteria > Actinomycetota > Actinomycetes > Mycobacteriales > Mycobacteriaceae > Mycobacterium. The sequence continues at coordinate 2,336 of NZ_JBEVLO010000038.1, forward strand.
CACGACCTGATCCGCCTGGCGGATGGCGCGTCGCCGGCGTTCGACGCGCCGGGCTGGGTTCGAACCACACTGCGAGAGACGCCGTGGATGGTGGTTCGGCGCGCCAATGCCCCAGTGGGATTCGTGGCGGTCGGAGTTCGCGGCACGGAGCGCTCGCAGCGTCACGCGCTCACCATCCCGCACGGCGCGATCGGCGACGTCGTCGAGCCGGAAGAGCTCGCCGCCCTCGACTCGATCCGTGACGTCGCCGCGTTGCGCGCCCTCGCAATGGTGCGACCGCACCTGGACGACTGTGCGATGCCGTGGGGCCCGACGGGCAGCGTTGGCTTCGAGCTCGCGACCGGCTCTCCCACCGTCACACCCGACAGCGACCTGGACCTGTTGGTACGCGCGCCGATCCTGAATGAGGTCGTGTTGCAACGGCTCCTGGACTTGTCCGGGCGCTTGCGCCACGGGCCTGTCCGGGTCGACTGCCAGGTCGAGACGACCAGCGGGGCCGTTGCTCTCGCCGAACTCACCTCGATCGGTTCCGAGGTGCTGCTGAAGACGTCGAGCGGACCGGACCTAGTGCGTCTCGCGGAGCTGCTGGCGTGACCCTCGCGCTGCTCTTTCCTGGGCAGGGATCCCAGGAACCCGGCATGCTGCACACGCTGCCGCCCAGCCCCGCCGTCACGGCGACCCTCGCCGAAGCCGACGACGTCCTCGCCGAGCTGGCCTGGTCCGGCGACCTCGATACCGTTGCGGCGCTTAGGGACACCACGGCAGTTCAGCTTGCTCTCGTGATCGCCGGAGTTGCCTGCGCCCGCGCCCTGACCAACGACTACGGCTTGACCAACGACGGCCTGACCAACGACGACGGCCTTTTGCCTGCCTTCGTCGCAGGCCACTCCGTCGGCGCGTTCTCGGCCGCGGTGACGGCGGGTGTCCTCACTCTCCGCGAGGCTCTCGGTGCGGTCCGGTTGCGCGGTGACCTGATGCGCGAGGCCTGCGCTGGACGCGCGTGGGGGATGGCTGCGGTCACCGGACTGCCGATTCGGGCTGCGCGACAGATGGCCGTGGACGTGTCCACCGCCGCAGAGCCGCTGTGGCTCGCCAACGTCAACAGCGCCACACAGACCGTGCTGAGCGGCACCGCCGCAGCACTGGTCGCCGCGGAGCAGGCGGCAAAGACATTGACCGCCCGGTCATTCGAGCACTTGGACGTGTCCGTCGCCTCGCACTGTCCGCTACAGGACGGCACGGCGTGTCAGCTGGCCGCACACCTCGCCGACCTACCCCGGCGCAGCCCGACCGCGCGCTACCTCACCAACACCGGTGGCCGCAGCGTCGGCACCGCCGACCAGGTTCTCGACGACCTCGCCAACGCCGTGGCCCAACCGGTGCAGTGGTACGACGCCACCCGTCTGATGGCCGAGTTGGGAGCCACGGTCGCCGTGCAGCTGCCACCGGGGCGGGTGCTGTCGCAGCTGTTGCGGTCGGCCGCTCCGTCGATATCGTCGATCGCCCTGTCGGACACCGGATTTCAGGATGCTCGGGTCATGGCACGCCGCGCGTCGACTTCCCGCTAGCAGGAACCGAAGATGTGCGGGCAGCGTCACCCGCAGTTGGCGGTCAGCGTCGATGCTCCGGCCGCCAATGCTCGTCAGAGTTAGCACCAGTCAACGGGCGACCGCCCGCGGACCGGCGCAACTCCGACACGAAAGATGGTGAGACCAATGTCAGAAGAACAGACCGTCCACGACGTCACCTACGATCTGCTCCGGAAGCTGGGGATCACCACGGTTTTCGGAAATCCAGGTTCGACCGAACAGACCTTCCTGCAGGACTTCCCCGACGATTTCACCTACGTGCTGGCGTTGCAGGAGGCGTCGGCATTGGCCATGGCGGACGGCTTCGCCCAGTCCACCGGTACGCCGGCGTTGGTCAACCTGCACACCGCGGCGGGTACCGGCAACGCGATGGGCAGCCTGGTGGCGGCATACCGGGCCAACACCCCACTGATCGTGACCGCAGGCCAGCAGACCCGCGAAATGTCGATCATCGACCCCTACCTGAACAACCCCGATGCCACCGAATTTCCGAAGCCGTGGGTCAAGTGGTCGTTCGAGCCGGCGCGGGCCGAGGACGTGCCTGCGGCCTTCATGCAGGCCTACGCCGTCGCGATGCAGGAGCCCAAGGGGCCGGTTTACCTGTCGATCCCGCTCGACGATTGGCAGAAGCCTGCCCTCGGCCCCGCGGTGGTGAGGACCGTTAGTCAGCGCACCGCCCCGGACGGGGAGCGACTCCGCGAGTTCGCCGACCGGATCGATCGGGCGCAGCGGCCGCTGCTGGTGCTCGGGCCGGAGGTCGACCGGGCCGGCGGCTGGGACGCAGGGGTCGCCTTCGCCGAGAAACTGGGGGCACCCGTGCGCGGCAGCTCCCTGGCCGATCGGGCGTCGTTCCCCGAGGATCACCCGCTGTACGCGGGCCCGATGCCGATGACCATCGCCGAGGTCAATCAGGTGCTGCAGGGTCACGATCTGGTCATCGTGATCGGCGCCCAGGTCTTCCGCTACTACCCCTACGTCGCCGGTGAATACCTGCCGGAGGGCACCGAGCTGATTCAGCTCACGGTCGATCCCCATCTGGCGTCCGTCGCTCCGGTGGGCGACAGCCTGCTCGGCGACGTCCGAATCGGCCTGGAACAACTCGTCGATCTGATCGACGCGCCCGTGGGGCGGCCAGCCCCGACCCCGCTCAACCGGGATCGCGCCGTGCGGACCTCCGCGCCGGGGGAGCGGCTGACGGCCGACGAGGTGTACTCGACGTTGGCAACCGTCAAGCCCGACGACTCGGCCGTGGTGATGGAGTCGACGTCGACGATGGCCGAACTGGCGCAGTGGCTGCCGACCACGCGGTCGGGCAGCTACTTCGCCACCGGTAGCGGTGGCATCGGCTGGGGCGTTCCTGGAGCCGTTGGGCTCGCTCTCGGCGACCGCGCGCGCGGAGTCGAGCGGCACGTCGTCGCCACCATCGGCGACGGTTCGTTCCAGTACTCCATCCAGGCGATCTGGACGGCTGCGCAGCACGAGCTGCCGATCGTCTTCGTGGTGCTGCGCAACGAGGCATACGAGGTGCTCAAGTCGTTCGCGCTGTTGGAGGAGACGCCCGACGTGCCTGCGCTGGACCTGCCCGGACTCGACATCGCCGCCCTGGCAACCGGTTTCGGATGCCGGACGGCCGAGGTGAGGACCACCGATGACCTCGCGAACGAGTTCAAGCTGGCATTGGACGCCGACGGGCCAACGGTCATCGTGGTTCACACCCAACCGGAACTGCCACATCTCGGCTGACGATTCGCCGAGGTGTGACAACGAGCTCGGCGGGGGCCTCGAACC
>NZ_JBEVLO010000039.1:0-12572 GCF_040509115.1 Mycobacterium sp.
CGGAGGACGGAGCCGAAGATCTCGGCGTGCCGTTCCAGAACAACGAGACCACCGCCCTGCGCATCCAGGCCACCGAGCCCCCGCTCGACGACATCCGGGTACGCCAGGCCATCAACTACTCGATCAACCGCACCGGCATCGTCAAGGCGCTGTTCCGCGGTCTCGGTGACCCCGCGTCGCAGCTGATCCCGTCGGGGGTCGTCGGCTACAACGATCAGCTGCAACTGTGGCCGCACGACACCGACAAGGCCAAGCAACTGATCGCCGAGGCGAAGGCCGACGGAGTGCCCGTCGACCGCCAGATCCGGCTCATCGGACGCACCGCGCAGTTCCCGAAGATCGCCGAGACCATCGAGGTCATCCAGAGTGAGCTCACCGACATCGGACTGAACGTCAAGATCGAGATGATGGACACGGCGGGCCAGCTGCAATACCAGCTCCGCCCCTTCCCGGAGAACACCGGCCCGTACCTGTTGATGATCCAGCACGGCAACCAAGCGGGTGACGCCGCCTTCACCATGGACCAGTACATGCTCAGCGATGGCCCGCAAGCCGCTTACGGCACGCCGGAATTCGACACGAAGATCAGAGCCGCGGAAGCCCTCACCGGCCAGGCCCGCCAAGACGCGTTCGCGAAGCTGTTCGCCGAGGAACCGCAGGAGATCCTGCAGATGGCCTACCTCGCCCACATGAAGGGCATCCTCGGCAAGTCGCCGCGCGTTGACTACGTCCCCAACTCCGCGACCGGTGACGAGATGCGCCTGTCCGAGATGACCATGGCGACCGCAGGCACCGGCGGCGACGCCGACGCGTCGTAGCCCAACAAAGCCCAGGGAGACACAGCCCATGTTCTCGTTCGTACGGCGCCGGATGTACACCAGCGCACTGCCTTTGATCATCGTGCTGCTCGGCGTGTTCTTGCTCGCCCGGCTCACCGGTGACCCAACCAACCTCTACCTGCCCGAGTCCGCCACTGCGGATCAACGCGCGGAGTTCGCCGCGAAGAACGGCTTCGACCTTCCGCTGACCACTCAGCTGGTCGACTACTTCAAGGGCGTGGTGCACCTGGACTTCGGCACCTCGCTGCGGACCGGAGAGTCGGCGTCGGAGATGGCGCTGCGCGCATTCCCCGCCACGTTGCAGCTCGCGGTCACCACGATGTTCTTCGCGATCCTGGCCGCCGTGGTGATCGGCTGCTGGGCCGCCTATCGGCCGAACTCGTTGGCCGACCGCTTCTCCAGCCTGCTGTCCATGACGGCCGCCAGCATCCCGGACTTCTGGTTCGCGATCACAGGTGTGTGGCTGTTCGCCGTTCTGCTCGGCGTGCTGCCGACCTCCGGCGTGGACAGCGGCGTGCTGTCGTGGATCCTGCCGATCGCCACGCTGATGATTCGTCCGCTCGGCGTGCTCACCCAAGTCGTGCGTGGCGCAATGGTTTCCGCGCTCTCTGCACCCTACGTGCGACTGGCCCGCAGCAAGGGTGCCAGCGATTTTCGCGTCGTCACCCACCACGCACTTCGCAACGCCGCAGCCCCTGCCCTGACCGTCGCGGGCGACCTGGCGGTCGGCCTGATCAACGGCGCGGTGGTGGTCGAGGCCATCTTCGGGTGGCCCGGCATCGGCAAGCTGATGATCGACGCGATCCTGCAACGCGACTTCGCCGTACTGCAGGCCGCGGTACTGCTCACCGCCGTCAGCATCTTCATCCTCAACATCGCCATCGATGCCTGCTACGCGCTGCTGGACGCACGCGTGCGGGAACCGGCAAGAGTTTAGATGAACCCCCCATCGCTTCGCTCGCCCCAAGGGAGACACACACGATGAGCACTCAACTCGACCTCGTCCCGGTCAAGCCGACGACCGCGATCGTTGGAGAACCGGTTGCGGGCAAGCGCTCGTCGGTGTGGTTCCGGCTTCTGGCCAACGACCGCGTCGCGGCGTGTGCCGCAGTGATATTGGCGCTGGTGTTCCTCACCGCGCTGATCGGTCCGGTGCTGATGGGCCACCTGGCCACCAGCATCGACCTGGACAACTCCAATCAGGCGCCATTCACCCTGGCGCACGGCTGGGCCAACGTCCTTGGCACCGACCCGCTGGGCCGCAGCATGTTGGCCCGGCTCGTCGTCGCCAGCCAGACCACGCTGTCGGTTGCCATCCCCGCGGTGGTGATCTCAGCTGTCATCGGATCGCTGGTCGGCATGTGGGCGGGCTTCTACCGCGGTTGGCGGGAAACCGTGGCGATGCGCGTCGCCGACGTCATCATGAGCTTTCCGTCTCTGCTGCTCGCCGTCGTGGTCCTCTACGTGTTCTCGCCGAGCGCGGCCAACATCGTCGCCGTCCTCGCGCTGACCCGCATTCCGGTCTACCTGCGCACCGCCCGTGCCGAGTCGGCAGAGCTGCAGAGCCGGCTATTCGTCGACGCTGCAAGGACATTCGGTGCCAGCGCGTCGTCGATCATCATGCGGCACGTGTTCCCGATCGTGCTGCCGACTCTGCTGACCGTGGCCACCCTGGACTTCTGCTACGTGATGCTGGCGGAGAGCTCCCTGAGCTTCCTTGGCATCGGCATCCAGCCTCCCGACGTCAGCTGGGGCCTGATGGTCGCCCAGGGGCGGACCTACCTCAACACCGCGTGGTGGTTGTCCTTCTTCCCCGGACTGGCGATCGTCATCACCACGGTGTCGGCCACCATCCTGGCCGCGTGGGCCCGCATCGCCACCGACCCAGGTCAGCGGTGGCGCCTCACCGTCCCGCAGAAGCGTCTGTCCCGCTTCGCCAAGTCCACCAAGCGTCTGTCGTGAAAGGAACTGCCATGACCGCTGTCGCAGAACACCCACCCGCAGGCGTCGTCGACGCCGAACCCGCCCTCGACGTCGACGGCCTCACCGTGGACATCCGCACGGTCGGCGGCACCGTCCGCGCCGTCAACCAGGTGTCGTTCGCCGCCCGTCGCGGCGAGACCCTCGCGCTGCTCGGTGAATCGGGATGCGGCAAGTCGATGACGGCGACCGCCCTCGTCGGTCTGCTCGAGCCCGTCGCCGAGGTCACCGGCGGGTCGGCCATGCTCACCGGCCGCGACGGTACCTCCGATCTGCTGACCGTCGACCGCAAGGTGCGACGCCAGCTCGCAGGCACGGAGCTGGCGATCGTCTTCCAGGACGCACTGACCGCGCTCAACCCGCTCTACACCGTGGGAACCCAACTGGCCGAGCCATTTCGGATCCATCACGGGATGAAGTCCAAGGAGGCCAAGCGCAAGGCCATCGAATTGATGACGCGCGTTGGCATTCCGCAGCCGGAATCCCGGCTGAACTCCTACCCACACCAGTTCTCCGGTGGCATGCGGCAGCGACTGCTGATCGCGATGGCGGTGGCACTGAACCCGCGCGTGCTGATCGCCGACGAACCGACCACCGCACTCGACGTCACGGTACAAGCGGGAATCATGGCCTTGCTGCGAAGCCTGCGCACCGAGTACGACATGGCCGTCTTGCTGATCACCCATGATCTCGCCCTCGTTGCCGAGGAGGCCGATCGGGTCGCCGTGATGTACGCGGGCAACATCGTCGAAACCGGCCTGGTATCAGAGGTGTTCGCGAACCCGAGGCATCCCTACACCAAGGGTCTGCTGGACTCGGTGCCGGTGAACGCGGTCCGCGGCGAAGACCTCAAGTCCATCGGTGGATCGCCGCCGGACCTGCACTCGATCCCCACGGGCTGCGCCTACCAGGATCGCTGCCCGCTGGTCCAGGACGTCTGTCGATCCGACCGACCGGAACTGACCATCGTCGGCAGCGGGCACCAGGCCGCCTGCCACTTCTCGCAGGAGGTCGCGGCCCATGTCTGACTCACTTCTCCAGGTCCGTGACCTGCGAAAGTCGTTCAAGGTGCCCGGCGGCGGCAAGAACGTGCTGACGGCGCTCGACGGCATCACCCTCGACCTGGCTCGCGGCGAGACGCTGGGGCTCGTCGGTGAATCCGGTTGCGGCAAGTCCACGTTGGCGCGCACGCTGATGATGCTTGAACGGCCCGACTCGGGCACCGTGTCGTTCGACGGCATCGACCCGTTCAGCCTGCGCGGCAAGGACCTGCTGAAGTTCCGGCGCCGGGTTCAGATGGTGTTCCAGGATCCCTACGCGTCGCTGAACTCGCGGATGTCGGCGGGTGACATCATCGCCGAGCCGTGGCGCACCCACAAGACGATGTTCGAGAGCAAGACCGACCGCGACAAGCGGGTGCGCGAGCTGCTCGATCTCGTCGGGCTGGGCGCCAAGGCGGTCGACAAGTATCCGCAGGAGTTCTCCGGCGGGCAGCGGCAGCGAATCGGCATCGCTCGGGCACTGGCGCTCAACCCCGACGTGATCATCTGCGACGAGCCGGTGTCTGCGCTCGACCTCTCCGTGCAGGCGCAGGTGCTCAACCTGCTCAACGAACTTCAGCAGGAGCTGCAGATCTCCTACGTGTTCATCTCGCACGACCTGTCGGTGGTCCGGCACGTGGCCGATCGCGTATCCGTGATGTACCTCGGTCGCATCGTCGAGTCCGGGGCCACCGAGGCCGTGTTCGACGCCCCGACCCACCCGTATACCGCAGCGCTCATGTCGGCAGCGCCCAAACTCGATGCGTCACATCGCAAGGAGCGCATCCTGCTCAAGGGCGAGGTCCCCTCGCCACTCAACCTGCCCTCGGGGTGTCGGTTCAGGACCAGATGCTGGAAGGCGACCGACGTCTGCGCGGCGGAGTCTCCGCCGCTGGCAGTCGATCCGAACGACGTCGGGCACGGCGCGGAGTGCCATCACCCGTTGATCGGCGAACCGGCGGTACTCGTGCACAGCGCGTGAGCGTCACCGAGTACGTGATCATCGCCATCGCGATCCTGATGGGTTCGTGCCTGCAGGCGTCGATCGGCTTCGGACTCGGAATGCTCGCCGCGCCAGTCATCGCGCTCGTGGACCCGAGCCTGATTCCAGGGACGCTGATCATGCTGGCCGCGCTGGTCACGTTGGCGGTCACCGTACGGGAGCGCGAGGCCATCGACCTCTCCGGCACCGGCTGGGCACTTCTTGGACGGCTACCTGGAACCGTCGCGGGTGCGCTGCTTCTCGCGGCGATACCCGAACGCGCACTGGCGATCCTGATCGCAGCCGTCGTGCTGGTCGGCGTGCTGTTGACCAGCGTCGGCTGGATCCCGGCGCCGCGGCGTCGCAACCTGGTGCTCGCGGGTGCGACGTCCGGCGTGCTCGGCACCGCGACGTCGATCGGCGGTCCACCGATGGCTCTGGTGTGGCAGAACAGCAGCGGGCCTCGGCTGCGCGGCACGATGAGCGGGTTCTTCCTGGTCGGGTCCGTGTTGTCGATCGTGGTTCTGGCCCTCACCGGTGCGGTGCATGCCGAGACGTTCCGCAACTGTGCGCTCCTTGCTCCCGCGCTGCTGGCCGGCTACGTGCTGTCGCGCCACGTCAACGACCTGCTGACCCCGAAACGGCAGCGCTGGACGGCGATCTCGATGTCCGCCACCGGCGCGGCCATTCTGATCTCGCACGAGCTGGGTGTCTGGTGAGGTGCCCCCAGCGGCCGCGGCCATCTGGGATAGTGGTCCCGTGACGACACCGGACGGCACACCCTCGCCGGATGTCGCTGTACACAGGACTGTTTCGTCCCCCGCCCGGGCGGGGGTGAAGTCGGCCGCGCGCACGGTCGAACTCCTCGAGTACCTCGCCGCCCGGCAGGACCGGCCCGCCCGGATCCGGGAGATCAGCACCGCCCTGGACATGCCGCGGAGCAGTGCGCACGCGCTGCTGCGGACGTTGATGGCGCAGGGCTGGGTCCGCTCCGACGAGTCCGGCACTTCGTACGGCATCGGGATCCGTGCGCTACTCGTCGGCACCAGTTATCTGGACAGTGACCCGTACCTGCCGGTGATCACGCCATTCCTCGACGATCTGCATCAGGATCTCGACGAGACGTTCCACGTCGGCAGGCTCGACGCGTGCGACGTGGTGTACCTGGCCACCAGGGAGTCGCGGCAGTATCGCCGCACGGCAAGCCGCGTCGGTCGACGACTGCCAGCACATGCCACCGCACTGGGAAAGGCCTTGCTGTCGGACCGGTTCGGCGTCGAGCGCGACCGTCATCTCCCGGAGGTCTTGCAGGCCATCACCACTCATACGACGACGGACCGCGCCGCGCTGGAGGAGCAATTGGAGACGGCCCGCATCCGCGGTTACGCCACCGACGACGAGGAGAACACCGAAGGAGTGCGGTGTTTCGCCGTGGCACTGGGATACACCCGGCCCGCGCAGGATGCGATCAGCGCCTCGGTCCCCGTCGCGCGGCTGACCCCGGAGCGTGAACGCGTCATCGTGGAGGCGCTGCGCAGTGTCGGCGACAAGGTGAGTCGGGTGCTGCGGCCCGTCGCCAACGGGGACAAGTGGTTCGCGCAGTGATCTGCGATGCGTGCGGTGCATCAATCCATGCCATAAGAGTGTTGGACGAGTATCAACGGACCTTTGTAGGCTGAGGGCATGAGGCAGCCGCAATCCCCGTCGCTTCGCTCGCCCCAGCCCAATCGCACCCCGGTGGTCACCTCGATGCGAGTCGTCCCCATCGCCGGCCACGACAGCATGCTCCTCAACCTCAGCGGTGCGCATGCCCCATTCTTCACCCGAAACCTGTTGATCCTCAACGACTCCGATGGAAATACCGGAGTCGGTGAGGTGCCCGGCGGTGAATCGATCCGCCGCACGCTCGAAGACGCCCGTCCGATCGTCGAGGGCCGAGGAATCGGCGACTTCCATGCGGTGCTCGCCGACATTCGACGTCAATTCGCCGACCGCGACGCGGGCGGCCGCGGCGCCCAGACGTTCGATCTGCGGGTCACGGTGCACGCCGTGACGGCCGTCGAGTCGGCACTTCTCGACCTCCTCGGTCAATGCCTTGACGTTCCCGTCGCAGCGCTACTCGGCGACGGCCAGCAGCGCAGCCGCGTCCAGGCGCTCGGGTACCTGTTCTTCGTCGGCGACCGCACCAGAACCGACCTCGCCTACCAGTCCGCGGCCGACGAGGCCCCCGGCGCCGACGATTGGCTGCGCATCCGGCACGACGAGGCGATGACGCCCGACGCCGTCGTTCGCCTCGCCGAGGCGGCCCGCGAGCGGTACGGCTTCCGCGACTTCAAGCTCAAGGGCGGCGTGCTCCCCGCGCCCGACGAGGCGAAGGCCGTGATCGCACTGGCCGACCGCTTCCCCGACGCCCGAATCACGCTGGATCCCAACGGTGGTTGGCTGCTGGCGGACGCGATCACCACGTGCCGAGAACTCGACGGCGTGCTGGCCTACGCGGAGGACCCCGTCGGACCGGAGGGCGGCTTCTCGGGACGCGAGGTGATGGCCGAGTTCAAACGGGCCACGGGCTTGCCGACCGCCACCAACATGATCGCCACCGACTGGCGCGAGCTGGGTCATGCCATCCGCGCTGGAGCCGTCGACATCCCCCTCGCCGATCCGCACTTCTGGACGATGGCCGGTTCGGTCCGCGTTGCCCAACTCTGCGACGCGTGGGGCCTGACCTGGGGCTCGCACTCCAACAACCACTTCGACGTCTCGCTGGCGATGTTCACCCACGTCGCCGCTGCGGCGCCCGGGGAGGTCACCGCCATCGACACGCACTGGATCTGGCAGGACGGACAGCGAATCACCAAGCGGCCGTACGAGATCGTCGATGGCTACCTCGACGTCCCGCAGGCCCCCGGGCTGGGTGTCGAACTCGACGAGGCAGCCGTCGACGCCGCGCACGAGCTCTACCTCGCCGAGGGGCTCGGCGCGCGTGACGACGCCGCCGCCATGCAGTACCTGATTCCCGGCTGGACCTTTGACAGCAAACGTCCAGCGCTGCAACGGAGCTGATGCACGTGAAGATCCTCGTCGCCGACGCCAACTTGCTGCCACACCGGGAGCGATTCGAGGTCGCCATCCCGCACGGGAGCGAAGTCGAATGGCACGTGGACAAGGACCCGCAGACCCTGCTCGACGCGCTCCGTGACGTCGACGTCTACGTGGGAAGTCGATTCACCCGCGAGATGGCAGGCGCCGCCGAGAAGCTCCGCCTGATCCACGTGGCGGGAGCCGGTACCGACCGGGTCGACTTCACCGCGTTGCCCGACGGGGTGCTGGTGGCCAACACGTTCCACCACGAACGCTCGATCGCCGAGTACGTCCTCGCGACGGCGATCATGCTGCGCCGCGACTTCCTGGCGCAGGACCGGGCGCTGCGGCGCGGCGTGTGGGCGACCTCGGTGTACGACCGCGACATCGCCCAACTACCGACGCTTCGGGATGCCAGCATCGGGTTCGTCGGATTCGGTCACATCGGCCAGCGTGCGTGGGAACTGTTTCGCACCCTCGGTGCGACCGGTGCCGCGGTGACGGGCTCCGGTCGCGTCGACGCCGCAGCCCACGGGCTGTCCTGGGTCGGCGACACCTCGCGGCTCGACGACCTGCTGTCGGCCTCCGACGTGGTGGTGGTCTCCGCGCCGCTCACGTCTGCCACCGAGGGCATGATCGGCGCCGACCAGTTGCGCGCGCTCGGGCCCGACGGGATCCTCGTCAACGTGGGCCGGGGACCGCTGGTCGACGAACGCGCCCTCTACACGGCGCTGCACGACGGCGTCATCCGCGCCGCCGCCATCGACGTCTGGTACCGCTACCCGGGCCCCGACGGTCGCTCCGTCCCCAGCGAGCTGCCGTTCGCCGAGTTGGCGAACCTGGTGATGACACCGCACTCCTCGGGGGTCACGACCGACACGTTCGCAGGCCGTGCCGACGACGTCGCCGCGAACATCGGCAGGCTCGCCCGGGGTGAGACCCTGATCAACCTGGTCGTGAACTAGAACCTGGTCGTGAACTAGGCAGTAGGCCGGGCCCGCGGCTTGTAACGTGCGAAGCGATGACACGAGTCCGCTACTGCGTGATCGGGGCAGGCATCGTCGGGCTGTCCACGGCGCACCACCTGCTCACGGCCGATCCCGACGCCTCCGTCGTCGTCCTCGAGGCCGCGGGCGCCGTCGCCGCGCACCAGACCGGTCACAACAGCGGCGTCATCCACTCCGGCATCTACTATGAGCCAGGCAGCCTGAAGGCGCGTTTCTGCAAGGCGGGGGAGCGCGCCACCAAGGACTTCTGTGCGCAACACGGCATCGACTACTCCGAGTGTGGAAAGCTAATCGTCGCAACCACTTCCGCGGAGCTCGCTCGAATGACGGCGTTGGAGGGCCGCGCCGCGGTGAACGGCATCTCTTGTACTCGACTCGGCCGCGACGAACTCCGCGAGCTCGAACCGAACGTGACGGGGCTCGGCGCGCTACATCTGCCCGCCACGGGCATCGTCGACTACACGCGGGTGGCTCGCAAGCTCGCCGATCTGATCATCGAGGCCGGCGGTGAGGTGCGGATTAATCAGCGAGTGATGGCAATCACCGAAACCTCGGCGGGCGTGCTGGTTTCGACCAACTCCACGACGATGACGTGCGACCGGTTGGTGGTCTGCGGCGGGCTGCAGGCCGACCGGCTCGCCGAACTCGCGGGTGTCTCCGTCGACGTGCAGATCGTTCCATTCCGCGGCGAGTACTACCAGTTGCCCACTGGACGTGCGGGATTCGTGCAGCGACTCATCTACCCCGTGCCCGATCCCGAGCTTCCGTTCCTCGGCGTGCACCTGAGCCCCACCATCGACGGCCGCATCAGCGTCGGGCCCAGTGCCGTCCTCGGCCTGGCCCGCGAGGGGTACCCGAAGTTCTCCTTCAACGCGCGCGACACCGCCCGGATGGCTGCCTTCCCCGGACTCTGGCGCGTCGCGCGGGCCAACGTTCGCTTGGGCCTCAAGGAAATTGGCAACTCGCTCTTCAAGGATCGCTACCTTCGCGAGTGCCGCAAGTACGCTCCCGAACTGACGAAGGCGGACCTGCTTGCGCACGAGGCGGGTATCAGAGCACAGGCCGTGCGTCGCGACGGCACGCTGGTGCACGACTTCGTCGTCGAACGAACCGACCGCATGGTGCACGTCCTGAACTCGCCGTCACCCGCGGCGACCGCTGCCCTGCCGATCGGCAGGCATCTCGCGTCGCTGGCGACGGGTCAGCAGAGCCCGTCGTAGATCGACGTGAAGTGGCGCGTCGTCCGTTCGGAGCGGGCGCCGCACTCCGCGAGGCATCAACCATGGCGGCGTCCATCGGCGTGTCGCCGCCACCGATGCTGTGTCGCGGAGTGCGGGCCGCGCGCGTGAAGCGCATGAAGCGCAGGCAGGCTTGGCGCACCGAGCTACGCGGTGGCCTCCCACACGTCGCGGAGGTGCTGCAAGCCGTCGGCGGTGAGGCTGCCGAAGAGTCGCAGCCGCGCCATCCCGCCGTCGGGGTGGATGTCCAGACGGGCCTCCGTGATGGGGCGGTCATCGGCGATCAGGAAGCGGTGCCTGGTGTCCGGCAGCAGATCGGTCGCTGGCAGGAGCTCGAACCACTCGCCGTCCCCGTCACGCCCGGACAACCGACCGATCCCCGGCGCATTGCCGACGAAGTAGGACGTGTCGAGTTCGGCGGCGTTGAGCACGCCGCGGCCAGCCAGATGGACCTGCACCCAGTCGTTTCCGCTGTCCCGCCTGCGGGAGGTCTCCCAACCGTCGCCCATCGTCCTGGCGGTGCCAGGGAGCAGCAGATTGTTGGGGGAGCTGTAGAACATGTTGGAGCAGCCCGTGATTCGGCCGCCGTTTTCGAGTGCCGCCAGGTCCAGCGTCATACCGTCGGCGAAGTCGGGATCGAGCAAACCCTCGCCATGCACCCGGAACCGCGCGACACCGCCGTCGGGATAGATCGTCAGCCGCACGTGCGACCACCGCCGAGCCGAATCCACCTTGAACGGATTGCGGGTGTCCCCGTTCACCCCGGTGCGCTCGACGAGGGTGGTCCACTGCGTCTTCTCGATGAGCTCTTCGACCGACGGGTAGCCCGACACGTAGGCCGCTTCCACGGAGATCTGCGGCGGGTAGTTGCCGGTGAACCACGCGGTGTCGACGACCACGCCGCGGACGATGCCCGGCACTCCGAGCCGGACGATGACGGAGTCCGACGCATCGGCGATCGCCCCGCGCCTGCGCCGCGTCTCCCAGCCGTCGTAGACCTGGCCCTTGTGGCCGAAGGTCGCGGGTCGGAACTCCGCGGCCGCGGGCTTGATCAGGTTCTCCTTCTCGGCGAACAGATCGTCGTTGGCCCACAGCACCGAACCACCGGCTGACCGCGCGGCCAGATCGGGCAGGGACAAGAAGTGCGAAAGGGCGCGGTTCTTCTCAGACGGGGTGCTCACTCAGACGAGCCTAAGGCAGCACACGACCCATCTGCTCGTCGCGTCCACGGCGGTGGCTACCCGTTGCCTACCAGTTCTGGTAGCCACCCTCGGGGCCCAGCATGCGCTCCAGCCTCGAGCGATTGATCCTCGCCAACTCGTTGCGGACGACCTTGCGTTCGGTCTCCAGGTCGTTGTGCATCCGGTCGGCGATGGTGGCCAGGACCGCACGCGCGTTGACTCCACCGACGAACATCACGAATCCGAACCCGAAGTTGGTGGCGTAGGCACGCGCCGACGCGGCGAGCTCCGCCATCACGGCAGCATCGTCGTCCCACAGTGCGCACTGCTCGGCCTGGCTCTTCTCGCTGCGCGGCCGACGGCCAAGCTCGGGGCAGGCGTCGAGGATCTGGTCGATCGCGGCTTCGGGCATGGCGAACAGCAGAGCATCGGCATGCCGGAACAGCGCGTCGTGGTCCTGGTAGGCACGGCCGTAGGCCAGGTGCCGGGCCATCGTCATGCTGTTGCAGCATTCGTACAGCGCGTGCACGGCCTTGCGCTCCGGCAACGCGTTGAACGCCTCGAGGCCGATCCCCTGGTGCATCAACACATCCGTCAGAATGGGTTTTCCAAACGACACGCGGGTTACCGCGTGTTACGGGCGTGCTAAATCAGTGAACTAGTGGCCTTCTGCCTTGAATCGCTCGACGGAGCGCTGCAGCTCGGCCTCGGCCTCTTCGCGGCCCGCCCAGTCGGCGGCCTTGACGAACTTGCCCGGCTCCAGGTCCTTGTAGTGCACGAAGAAGTGCTTGATGGCCTCGAGCTCGAACGGCGGCACGTCGGCGAGATCCTGGATGTGCTCCCAGCGGGGATCGCCCGCTGGCACGCACAGCAGCTTGTCGTCGCCGCCCGCCTCGTCGGTCATCTTGAACATGGCGACCGGCCGGGCGTCGACGATGGCACCGGGGAACACCGACTCGGGCAGCAGGACCAGCGCGTCCAGCGGGTCGCCGTCCTCGCCGAGGGTGTTCTGGAAGAAGCCGTAGTCAGCGGGATATCCGAACGCCGTGTAGAGGTAGCGGTCGAGCTTGACCCGACCGGTCTCGTGGTCGACCTCGTACTTGTTGCGCGACCCCTTCGGGATCTCGATGACGACCTCGAACTCCACCGCCGCGGCTCCTTCGTCTGCTCTTCGTGTCAATGGGGCGCCGGGTGACGACGCGGGTCAACCATAGACGAGCGATA
>NZ_JBEVLO010000040.1:0-15735 GCF_040509115.1 Mycobacterium sp.
GAGTACTCCTGCGGCGGGCGGACATCGACCGGCAGTTTCCGGGGCTGCTGTCCCTGGTAGTTGCTGAGACCAGCCGATAGCCTCAGCCGGGCTCGTCTAAGTGAGGGCTAGGTCGCCGGACCATCCGCGGGCCAGCCCAGGGCGAGATCTACCGCGGTGGCTCGGTACGCCCTGACTCTCGGTTGCCACTACGGCTCGAGGCGTTCCCCTGACTCCACTGCAGTCGCGCCCCGCGTTGCGCTCGGCCGCAGAGATCGCCTCAGCCAACATGTTCACGATTGGGGTGGCATGTCCGTCTCGCGGGCGTGAAGGACGGACTGAGGGCGGACCGGCAGTGAACGTACTCTGTAGCCCGTAGCGTGGAAGATGGCATTCGTGATAGCAGCTGAGCTGCCAACGACTCCAATCTCGCCGGCGCCCTTGGCATTTGACGGATCATCGTTGGCGTCCTCGTCGAGCAGGACGACGTCGACGTGCGGCGCATCGGCGTGGCTCAGGATGTGGTAATCGACGATGCCCGTGGCGAGCAGCCGAGCCACACCGTCATCTGGCCGCGCATCCTCCATCAGGGCGTGGCCGATGCCCCACAGGAGCCCACTCTCGAGCTGTCCACGCGCGGCACCGGGGTGCAGCACAGTACCGATATCGAACACGCCGAGCATCCGGCGCACGCGAATGCGCCCGCGGTGGGCGTCGACACCAACCTCGGCGAAATGCGCTCCGACACTGAAGCGAAACCCCGATGCGGCTTCTGGACCGGATTGGACGAAGTCTCCGCGCAACGCCTTCGCCGCCTCCCCTTCGACGTACCCATCCGGAATGTGTGTGGCCTCGGCTTCGATGGTCCGCGTCGGTCCGACCACCAGCACGTCCCGCCCGTAGAGGGTGAGCAGCCTGGTCGCTGCCGAGACTGCGGCCGCGACCGCAGTCGCCGAGCTTGCCGAACCCGCCGCCATCGGCGCGAGGGGAAGGTCACTATCGCCGAGATCGACCGTGACCCGGCCCAGCGGTATCTGCAAGGTCCGCGAGACCGCGACCGCGACTGCCGACGCCAGGCCGGTCCCGGGATCGTGGGCAGCAAGGCTCACCGTGAGAACGCCGGCGGTTGTCAGGCGGACGCGGGCGCGGGTCAGACCGCCGCGGTACCCCGGATAATGGGCGACGGCCAAGCCCCAACCAAGAACTTCGCCGGTCGTCGTATCGTGCATGCTCCCCACTGCAGGATTTCGCGTCGGCCAGCTGAAGCGGTCGGCACCCGTCTGCAGGCATCGCCTCAAACCTTGGGTGCCGTTGGCCTTCGCTGTCTCGCCAGTGTGGAGGTTTCGCAGGCGAAGCTCCAGTGGGTCGATTCCGCATCCAGCCGCAAGTTCGTCGAGGGCCGACTCCAGAGCGAAGGCGACCGGATACTCCAGTGGCGCACGCATGAACCCGGGTGTCGTCAGGTCGACGGGCACCACACTCTCTCGATGCCGCTGGGAGGGGATTGCGTAGAGTCTTGCGGTCAGCGAGGTACCCGGCAGTGCCAGGTGGTCACTGCGCGACGTTTGGCTGCGCACCCGGTGTTGGTAGGACTGCAGCGCGCCGTCGGCGGTCGACGAAAGCTGAACACGGTGCTGCGTTGCGGCTCGATATGACCCGAGTGTCGCCATCTGCGCGCGGTCGACGTGCAGTCGTACTGGGCTGCCCAATCTTCGTGCTGCTTCGGCCACGTAGACCGTGTGCCAGAGGAGCAACACTCGGCTGCCGAAGGCGCCCCCCACCACGGGGCTTACCACCTGCACACGTTCGACTGGGACTCCCAACGCGTGTGCCAGTCCGCGGGCCTCGCCGACTACCCATTGCGACGGGCTTGCTACCACCAGTCGCCCCGAGGACCAGTCGGCGCGGGTTGCGTACGGTTCGATGGGGTGGTGAAGCATTGGAGGAGTGCCGTATTCGGCGTCGATCGTCACGTCGTCGCCGAAAGCGCGGTTTGCCATCGGCCGCGGGGTGGCTGGGGCGCTGACGAATGTGAAGATCTCCGTGTCCGTCGCAGGTGCCGCTGCGGAGGGGTCGATGGTCGCGCCGACGGGTTCGATGGTCCACGTCACCAACGCTGCCGCGTGTCGCGCCTGCTCCACTGTCGTGGCCACCACTAGTGCGATGAGCTGTCCGTGGTAGCGGATATCAGGACCGGCCATGGGCGCGAAGGATGTGTGGAAGTGGCCTCCGTCATAGAGGAATGTCCCCGGTCCAACCCGTTCCTGAAATTCGCGATGGGTCAGTACCGCCTCGACGCCGGGCAGTGCCGTGGCGGTCTCGGTGTTGATCTCGGTGAGTGTGCCTCGTGCTTGGTCTGCCAGTACTAGGACGGCGTGGAGGTCATCACTACCGGCGTAGTCACTCGCATACCGTGCGACCCCGGTGACTTTGCTCAATGCGTCAATGCGCGTTGCCTCACCGGACGGCATGGGCGGCCCGTGCTGCGGCTTCGGTTAGCGCTTGCGTGACGGTGTCACGACACCACGCGACTGCATGGTCAGGTCCGTTTAGTCCAGCTACCACCGCGGCGGCGGCGGCTTCGAAACTACTGCGCTGCAGCGGCTTTCCAATGAGTACTTGCTCGGCACCAGTCATCCGGTGCGGATGTGTCGACTGCGCTCCGATCGCGATCCGGGCACTTACTACGGTGTGGTCGGCGACTTCCAGGGCCGCCGCCGCCGAGGCCGAAGCGAACGCGAAACTCGCACGTTGGCGCCGTTTGACGAATGCCGAGAAGCTGGAGAACTCCGGCACGAAGATGCGGGTGATCAAAGCGCCCGCCTCCAGTGCAGGCCGATCAGCCGGATCTGGAGGACGAAGGAGATCGGTCACGCCTACCTGCCGCGCACCCGACTGGGACTGCACCTCGACCGTTGCTTCGTAGGCAGCCAGCGCGACGGCGAGATCACCCGGGTAGGTTGCCATGCACTTCTGGTGTGCGCCGACCAGGGGTGGGGTGATGGTGGAAGCCATTCGCGCCGAACAAGGTTGTCGGTGATCGCGTCGGCTACACGGTGCGCGATGGTCGCGGTAGAAAACGCAACGTGGGCCTTGCAGGAGGTTGCCGCCGACAGTCGCTTGGTTGCGGATTTGAGCTGACGCGGCCTGCAGCAGCGCCTCTCTGATCGCCGGGAAGTTCTCTCCGACAAGCCTATTACGTGCCACCTCAGTCATCGTTGCGCAGGCACCGATGGCAATCGACCCGTCGGAATCCTCAATTGCGCGAAGGTCCTGGAGACGCGAGATGTCGATAAGCGTTGTCGGGCGGACGATCTTACAGCGCATGAGGTCTACCAGGGTCGTGCCTCCGGCGAGGACTGCGGCGCCGGGTTGGCTCAGCATCTCGACGGCCTCTGTGGCGTTATCTGGGCGAGCGTACGTCATTGGTTGCATTGAGGCTGCTCCCCACCACAGAGTTCAACGCCTGCCTGTTGGACAGCCCTGACGATTCGGGGATAGACCGAGCATCGGCATAGATTCCCGCTCAACGCCTCCGCCAGTTCGCGCGGTTCGAGCGCCACGCCTTCACGAAGGGCGCCAACGGCAGACATGATCTGTCCAGGCGTGCAAAATCCGCACTGGAGGGCGTCGTGCTCGATGAAGGCCCTTTGGACGGCGTGGAGTCCGTCGCTCGACGCCAAGCCTTCGATGGTCACGACCTCGCAGGCATCGGCGGTGACCGCCAACCGCAGGCAGGACAAGAGGCGTAGCCCATTCACGTGAACTGTGCACGCACCACAACCGCCCTGGTTGCAACCGATCTTAGTCCCCGTCAGTTCTAGGTCGAGGCGCAGGAAGTCAGCTAGAGATCGCCGAACGTCGATGACGGCAGAAACCTCTTGCCCGTTGACGGTCAGCGTGATCCGCCGAGTGCTCGTGTTCCCGTCAGTCACGGCTGCTTGCGCACCATCTCATTTGCCCGGGTGCGCGCAGACATGCCGACCGGTTCGGACAACGAAACCTCTACCGGGCGCTGGGAATTCGGGCGCCTGTTCAGCGTCTCCGGTCCCCACCACACCACAGCGCCGGTGAGAATCGCCACGACGAGCAACAGCGCGGCCACCGGCCAAGAGGCGCCGCCGCTCTGCACCACGAGTGCGGCGGCGACGGTGGGGGCAAACCCTCCGCTTAGCGCGCCTGCGAGCTCTCGGCCCAAACCCAACCCGCTAAAGCGGACTTGCGGGGGGAACAGCTCGGTGAAATAAGCTGCACTAGGTCCGAGCATTGCAGCACTACCAACTCCCACCCCAATCACCATCGCGATGATGACGGACGCGTTGGTGCCGATATTCGCGATCGCGAAGAACGGGAAGGCGAACGCCGCAGAAAACACCATGCCACCAAGAATCACGGTGCGCCGTCCGATTCGATCAGATAGAGCACCGAAGAGCGGCATCGTCACCATTGCGGCGATCGCGGCGCAAGATACCGAGATCGTCGCTGCACTTGGCGACAAATCCAGTTGCTGCGTGGCGTAGGCGATGATGAAGGTCAAATAGACGTAGGAGAC
Source organism: Mycobacterium sp. (assembly GCF_040509115.1). Taxonomy (GTDB): domain Bacteria; phylum Actinomycetota; class Actinomycetes; order Mycobacteriales; family Mycobacteriaceae; genus Mycobacterium. The sequence goes on from NZ_JBEVLO010000040.1 coordinate 4,532, forward strand.
TGCGCTCTGTCCGGCTTGGCTCGCCATTACGACTGCGAGCGGCCGCTTCTGGGTGCGGATGAGAACTCCCAACGGAAAGGCGGACACCGCGTCGGTCGCCTTCATCGTCGTGAACTCCGGGCTCTCGGCGACTCGAAGACGAATGACCAGAGCCACGCCGACAATGAGAATGCTGGCCAGGAACGGCAGTCGCCACCCCCACGTCAGGAAATCGTCCTCGGGCATTTGCAGAAGTGCGGTGAACGTCACGCTCGCCAACAGCAGTCCGGCGAAAACACCGACCACGGTCCATGAACCCTGAACTCCACGAGACTCGGGCGCCGCATGTTCGACTGACAGAACCGCCGCGCCGCCGAACTCGGCCCCCGCGCCCAACCCCTGCACGATGCGAAGCGTTACGAGCAAGATTGGCGCGAGGATTCCGATGCGGTCGTACGTGGGAAGCACGCCAATCAGCGCGGTGGCAGATCCCATGATGAGCAGTGTCAAGACGAGAATCTTCTTACGGCCGAGGCGGTCACCGAAGTGGCCGAACAGGATGCCGCCGACCGGTCGAGCTAGAAAACCAACGGCAAAAGTGCCAAACGCCAGGATAGTTCCCACTGCAGGATCGGTGGTCGCAAACATGACCCGGTTGAACACCAGCGCTGCAGCGGTTGCGTAGAGCGAAAAGTCGTACCACTCGAGCGTGGAGCCCACCAGAGCGGCGCGGGCAGCGGGGCCTATCGCACCACGGGGCCCTTGATGCTGATGCGTGGAGTCGCCTGTCATTTGTCTTGCCTCCCGTTGAGATGTGATGTTCCTTACTGTAGGATCATGTATCAAGTATCCGCAAGGCTTGGACATGAGAGTGTTTCAGCGTGAGCAGGGAGGTCTAGTGACAGAGTTGTTCGCGGATTTCAAGCACCCGTTGGACGACGTCCGCGTCGTAGAGATGGGTCAGCTGCTGGCTGGGCCGTTTTGCGGACAGCTGTTGGGCGACTTCGGGGCCGACGTGATCAAGCTGGAGATGCCGGTGGCTGGCGATCCCATCCGAAAGTGGGGGCGAGCCCACGTGGACGGCCGCCCGTTGTGGTGGCCCATCGTGGGGCGGAACAAGCGCTCCGTCACGTGCGACGTGCGCACTCCCGAAGGGCAAGACGTCGCTCGGCGCCTCATCGCCCAAGCTGATGTGCTGGTGGAGAACTTTCGTCCTGGCACTCTTGAACGTTGGGGTCTGGACTACGAAACGCTGTCCTCTACCAATCCTGGCCTGATCATGGTCCGAGTAAGCGGATTTGGACAGTCGGGCCCCTACCGCAACAGGCCGGGCTACGGCTCGATTGGCGAGGCGATGGGTGGACTGCGTTACATCACTGGACATCCCGAACTTGCACCCTCGCGTTGCGGTATCTCGATTGGGGATTCGTTGACTGCCACCTTCGCGTGTCTGGGCGCGATGGTGGCACTTCACCACCGAGAACGCACGGGACGCGGCCAAGTGGTCGATGCCGCGATCTTCGAATCGGTACTCGCAGTGATGGAATCGTCTGTGCCCGAATGGGTGCTCGGCGGCATCGTGCGCGAGCGCACCGGCAGCCGACTCCCCGGTGTCGCGCCGAGCAACGTCTATCCGACCGCCGACGGAGACATGGTCCTAATCGCAGCCAACGCAGACTCGATCTTCAGTCGCCTGCTCCACTTGATGGGTCAGCACGATCTCGCGGAGAATGCCGATTTCCTCAGCCACGAATCGCGTAACGACCAGAGCGACGAGATCGACCGCATGATCGGCGAGTGGACCCGTGCACAGACCACCGCAGAGTGCCTCCGGCGATTGGAGGACGCAGCGGTCCCAGCCGGGTTGATCTACACCGCTGCACAGATGGTGGATGACCCCCACTTCATCGCGCGAGACTCGATCACTTGGGTGCAGCACGAGGAGATTTCAGACTTTCCCATGCAAAATGTCTTCCCCCGTCTTTCGGCATCTCCCGGTGGCATCCGCTGGACCGGGGCGAGCCTGGGTCAGCACACGAACGAGGTTCTCTCGGAGGTTGGATACACGCCGACGGAGATAGCAGACTTACGCGAGAACGGAGCGATCTGATGTCAGAAACGCCTTTGGGCCGCGGGAGCCGCCAGCGTGCCAACCTCAGCGCCGACGTCGCCGAGCTGATCCGGGAACGGATCTTCGACGGGCGACTCACCGGTGGGGCACGAATCATGCAGGACGACATCGCCGAGGAACTCGGCGTGAGTCGGCTGCCGGTGCGCGAGGCCCTGATCAGCCTGCAGGTCGACGGATTGATCGACAACGAGCCCCGCCGTGGCGCGTTCGTGGTTCCGTTGGAACGGGAAGACATCGAAGACCACTATGCGATGTACGGCAACATGCTGGGGTTGGCGGCACGCCGTGCCTGCGGTCGGTTCGACGAAGCCGGATTGCGTCGGCTCGAGGATCTCATCGACGTGATGGGTCGGGATCCGGACGCCCCAAGCACGCACGAGGCGCATTGGGAGTTCCATTCGACGATCAACCAGGTCGGAGGAAGTCACCGACTGAAGGCCGTTCTCCGCCAAATGGCCCATAATCTACCCCGCTCGGTATACGACATTCCGCCTGCGGGCAATCCGGAAGCCGAACGAGGACACCGGGCAATCGTCGCTGCGCTGCGCCAGTGCGATCGCGACGTCGTCGCTGCCGAATGTCAAGCACACCTTCAAATAGATGGTGCGGCGGTCATCGTCGAACTCGCCCGCCGCGGGCTGCTGGCTTGACGGGCCACCGCATCATTCAGCAGCGCACCACCTGACACCAGTCGAGGTCGCTCGAAGCGCGACCAGCGTCGAGGAGAAGATCGTGAAGAATGTTCTGGACGGCATTCGTGTTGTCGAGATCGCGGCACTGGGTCCGGCTCCGTTCGCCGCGATGATGCTGGCCGACGCCGGTGCCGACGTCGTGCGCATCACGCGCCCGGACGATCCTGGTCACAGCGGCGGCATCCTCGAACGGGGCAGGCCAACCTTCCAGATCGACCTGAAGGACGCCGAAAGTCGTTGTGAGGTAGCCGCGCTCATTAAGACAGCAGACGTTCTGATCGAAGGCTTTCGCCCGGGAGTCATGGAGCGCTTGGGTCTTGGACCCGACATCTGCTTGGCGGAGAATCCGCGACTGGTCTACGCGAGGATGACGGGTTGGGGTCAGAATGGCTCGCTCGCCAAGCGGCCCGGCCACGACATCAACTACCTGGCCCACATTGGCGCACTGCACTGTCTCGCCCGACGAGACGAGCCGCCGATGCCGCCGCTCAATCTCGTTGCCGATTTCGGTGGTGGGGGAATGCTTCTCGCCTACGGCGTGCTGGCCGCGCTGATCGGTAGAGGCACGACAGGCCGGGGTTGCGTCGTGGATGCCGCCATGGCCGATGGCAGCAACCTGCTGATGGTCGGCGTATGGAGCAGATTGGCTAGGGGTTCTTGGAGCAATACACCCGGCACGAATGACATCGACACAGGAGCGCCGTACTACAACGTCTATGAGACCTCGGACGGACGGTACCTTGCCTTCGGCGCCGTCGAGCCAGCGTTCTACCGCCAAGCCCTGACCGTCTTGAAGCTGTCGCCAGATGACTTCGTGGCCAGCCAGCACGACCGGGCCGACTGGCCTCGGGCGCGCGAGGCGATCGCCAATGCTGTGCGCACGCGCGACTTCGCGCATTGGCAGAGTGCCTTCGACAACGTCGACGCGTGTGTCACACCGGTCTTGACCCTCGAGGAAGCACTCCAGACGCCGTTTGCGCGCGAGCGCGGACTGTTCACCGACGTCGACGGTGCGGCACACCCCTCACCCGCACCCCGGTTCGGTTACGCCACCCCGTCGCGCGAGGTCCCCGACGGTGATTCACTCCACGACATCAGTGAGCGATGGGGCAGGCAGGACATCCCCAAATGATCGAGCTCTCAGCAGATCCCATTGACCCGAACTCCTGTCGCGAACTTGCCCGCAACCTCGGTTTCACCGAAAGCCCCGTCTGGAACGGCAATCATCTGTACGTCACCAGCGTCAACCGAGGACTCATCTACCGGGTGAACCGCCGAGACGCCACCGTTGACCAGATTGCCGAGCCGGGCGGCGGACCCAGCGGCCTCGCGGCGGTGGGCAGTGACCTACTCATCTGTCAAGACGGTGGGCAGGCGTTGCGATCGCGATCATCCTCGAGGCAGGCTCCGGGCATCCAACTTCTCTCACGCGGCCGCGTTACCCACCTGTTGGGATCTCCTCTGGCATCACCGAGTGACTGCGTCATGGGACCCGATGACCGGCTTTGGATCACAGACGCCCCCGGCCGTGAGCTCGACCGTGAGCATCAGGTGACACCCGGCAGGGTTTGGGCGCTCGACCTCGAAACCCTCGCCATAGAGCCGATTCTGGTCGGATTGTCCTTCCCCAACGGCATCGAATTCTCTGCCGATTCGCGCTACCTGTATGTCGCCGAAAGTGCCACTCGCCGAGTGCTGCGCTTCGCGGCTGGGCCGAACGGTGCTTGGCAACAAGACCCTTGGAGAGCCCCCCGCCTCGACGGCGTGCCGGATGGCTTGGCCGTCGATGTGGACGACCACGTGTGGGTCGCTTGCAGCTTCAGCGGTGCGGTAGTCCGCCTGACACCCGATGGCGACGTCTGCGCACGGCTAGATTTCGGCATACGGGCGGTACCAACGGCACTCTGCTTCGCAGGAGCCGATCTGGAGGACTTGATAGTGACGTCCGCGCGCGGCGGAGCGGTAGTCAGCATCCCCGAATCGGCACACCATACCCGTGGCCGCGCACCCTTCGTCGATTGACTCTGGGCGTTGGACGAGCTCGGAACCTGCGCCCTCGGGCTAGCCACCCTCACCGCAATCACCATCCTGCCCACCGGGCGGGCCACAGGACCTCGCCACCGCGGCGGGAGAGAGAAGGAGAGCATGTCCAACGACACGAAGGTCGTTCTGATCACCGGTGCCAGCAGCGGCATCGGCGAAGCCACCGCGCTGCGACTGGCACGTGATGGGCACCGAGTCTTCCTGGGGGCCAGGAGGGCCGACCGACTCGAGGAACTGGTCGGTCGAATCACCAATTCGGGTGGACAGGCGGCATTCCAACGTCTCGACGTCACCGACGCCGCCGACGTGGAACGCTTCGTGCACGCGGCGCGGGACCTCTACGGACGGGTCGACGTCATCGTGAACAATGCAGGTGTAATGCCGCTCTCGCCGTTGGCCGCGAGGAAAGTCGGCGAGTGGGACCGAATGATCGACGTCAACGTGCGAGGCGTGTTGCACGGGATCAGCGCGGTGCTACCCATCATGGCAGCTCAAGGTGGCGGGCACGTCGTCAACGTCGCGTCGGTCGGCGCCTACGAAGTAGTGCCTACTGCGGCGGTGTACAGCGCCACGAAGTTCGCGGTGCGGGCGATCTCCGAGGGGCTTCGTCAGGAGTCCGCGGGTGACATCCGGGTGACTCTGATCTCCCCCGGCGTCACCGAATCCGAACTGGCGGAATCGATCTCAGATCCCGGTGCACGCAAGTCGATGGAGACCTACCGGGCGGTGGCACTTCCAGCCACGGCAATCGCGGACGCCATTGGATACGCGATCGATCAACCGCGGGAGGTCGACGTCAACGAGATCATCGTGCGGCCCGCGGCGAGCGCGCAATAGGACCGCCCACTCGGCTGCGCGGAGTGCAGGAGAATCCGTTCGCGCGACCGCGCACCGGTGTCACTCAAGGCCCAGCTACCGACCGAAGCCGGCGTCCCGCAGCGCCTGGGCCATCGATCCCGACGCTGGCGCCGCGGCCTCACGGCGGCCAGAGTCCTTGCCGCGGTTGGGTTTTGGTTGCTCCTGGCGGCCCCTCGCCGACCCGCCCCTCGCCGGCGCACCCTTGCCCTGGCCGCCGCCACCCTTGCCGGGTCCGCGCTGCTGCGGAGTATCGTCGAGGCGCAGCGTCAACCCGATCCGCTGCCGGTCCACGTCGACCTCGAGCACCTTGACCCGCACCACCTGCCCGGAGCGCACCACCTCGTGCGGATCCGACACGTAGCGATCCGACATCGCCGACACGTGGACCAGCCCGTCCTGATGCACACCGACGTCGACGAAGGCGCCAAACGCCGCCACGTTGGTGACGATGCCCTCCAGCACCATGCCGACCTTGAGATCCGCGACCTTCTCCACGCCCGCGGCGAACGTTGCCGTCGAGAACGCCGGCCGTGGGTCGCGTCCCGGCTTCTCCAACTCGGCGAGGATGTCGGTAACGGTGGGAATGCCGAACCGGTCGTCGGCGAAGTCCGACGGCTTCAGCGACCGCAACGACCGTTCGTTGCCGATCAGCTCGGCCAGCGTGACCCCCGACCGATCTAGGATGCGCCGCACCACCGGGTAGGACTCCGGGTGCACGCCCGACCCGTCGAGCGGGTCGTCCCCGTCGCGGATCCGCAGGAAGCCCGCGCACTGTTCGAATGCCTTGGGGCCCAAGCGCGGAACGTCCAGCAGCGCCTTGCGCTTGCGGAACGGACCCTGCTTCTCCCGATAGGCGACGATCGCCTCGGCCAACGAATCCGTGACGCCGGACACCCGTGCCAGCAGCGGCACCGACGCGGTGTTCAGGTCGACGCCGACGGCGTTCACGGCGTCCTCGACCACACCGTCGAGGCTCCGCGCCAGAATGCCCGGCGTCACGTCGTGCTGGTACTGCCCGACGCCGATCGACTTCGGCTCGATCTTCACCAGTTCGGCCAACGGGTCCTGTAGGCGTCGCGCGATCGACACCGCGCCACGGATCGTCACGTCCAGGTCGGGTAGTTCGTGCGCTGCATAGGCCGACGCCGAGTACACCGACGCACCCGCCTCGCTCACCATCGCCTTCGTCGGACTATCGGCGCCGGACGCCTTGATGTCGGAGATGAGTTCGGTTGCCAGCGCTTCGGTTTCACGCGACGCCGTCCCGTTGCCGATGGCGATCAGCTGAACGCCGTGGCGGGCAACCAGTGCGCCAAGCGTCGCCTTGGCCTGATCCCACTGCTTCTGGGGCTGATGCGGGAAGATCGCGCAGGAGTCGACCACCTTGCCGGTGCCGTCTACCACGGCGACCTTCACACCCGTGCGAAAGCCGGGGTCCAGGCCCAGCGTCGTCCGGGTGCCCGCAGGCGCCGCGAGCAGGAGGTCCTTCAGGTTCTTGGCGAACACCGCGACCGCGTCCTCCTCGGCGCGATGCCGCAACCGGATCCTGGCGTCGACGGAGGCGTTGACCATCAACCGCACCCGCCAGGCCAACCGAACGGTCGCGGCCAGCCACGGGGTGGCGGCCGCCTTCGAGCTCAGGTCGACCCCGAGGGTCTGGGCGACCATGGCCTGGTAGGCCTCTTCGTCGCCGCCGTCGAAGCTGATCGCGAGGATCTGTTCCTTCTCCCCACGCATGACGGCGAGCACCCGGTGGGACGGCATCTTCTCCAGGGGTTCGCTGAACTCGAAGTAGTCGCGGAACTTTTGTGCGGCAGGAGTTTTGGCCACGTCGTCGGACCAGGGCCCGGTCCTGAGCGAGCCCTCGGCCCAGAACTTCGCGCGGATGGTGCCGACGAGTTCGGCGTCCTCGGCGGCCCGTTCGATCAGGATGTGGCGCGCGCCCTCCAGCGCAGCGGCGGCGTCGGCGACGTTCTCGCCGACGAACTCCGCCGCAATGTCCTCGGGAACGAGCGTCGGGTCGGCGAGGAGCCGGTCGGCCAGCGGTTCGAGGCCGGCTTCGCGGGCGATCTGCGCCTTCGTTCGACGCTTGGGCTTGAACGGGAGGTAGATGTCCTCGACGCGGGACTTGGTGTCCGCGGTCAGGAGCGCGTTGCGAAGCTCCTCGGTCAGCTTGCCCTGCTCCTCGATCGAGGCAAGCACGGCGGTGCGGCGGGCGTCGAGCTCGCGCAGGTAGGTCAGGCGCTCCTCGAGCGTGCGGAGCTGGCCGTCGTCGAGGCTGCCGGTGACCTCCTTGCGGTAGCGCGCGATGAACGGCACGGTCGAGCCCTCGTCCAGCAACCGGACGGTCGCGGCGACCTGCGCCTCCCGAACATCCAGTTCCTCAGCAAGACGGGCGGTTACGGATTTGACCGGCGGGCTCGAAGTCACGCCGAGACCCTACCGAATGGGTCGGACGGGGCTCGTCGGAACGGCACAACGTGTCGTCTTGACCACCGCGCCGGTCGCACACGTTCTCGCGAGTGTGACCGAGGCCAGGAAGGCACCCAGCGCCATCCACCCGTCGACTCCGCTGAGCCCGTTCTTCGCCATCAGCAGTAGGGCGACGCCTGCGACGCACATCAGGGCGCCGGCGACGGTGGAGCTGGCCCCCGTCGCGCCGACCTTCGCGTCCCACCACGGCAGCGGTCGGTGCTCCAGCGGGGAGAGCAGTTTGAACGCGACGGCCATCACTGCCGCGAAGACGGTGGCCCGCAGCGCGAGGAGTCCGAGGAAGCCGGTCGCGTGCACGTCGTACGCGTCGAGGCCGAGGGCGTGCAGCGAGAAGGCGGCAACCGCGATCGCGGGGATGTGCCAGAGGTAGAGCGTCATGGCTCCCCCGTTGCCGACGGCGACGACCTGCCAGACGCGCGGCCGCTCGGCCCACCGGTGGATGGCGCCCGCGGCGGCGACGAACAGGCAGGACATCCAGGTGCAGTGCAGCGCAAGCAGCAGTGTCGGCGGGGAGGTATTCGACAAGCGTTCGACGCCGGTGACGACGAGGGAGACTTCGTAGGTGTCGGTCATGGCGAGGGCGATCTGGGCGACGAACGCGCAGGCGGCGACGAGGAGGGCCGCGCGGCGAGGGATGAGGCGACGGGCGTAGGCCGTGCCGATGGTGACGGGAATCAGCCAGACGATCAGGAAGTTGGCGACGCCGGCCATCGGGGTGCCCGCGGAGATGCGGATGGCGTCGACGGCAGCTGCGGCGCCGAGCAGCGTGACGACGAGCAGGGCGACCGAGCGGCCCGACTGCAGCCTGGTCAGGGCGGGGACGAAGGCGAGCACGACGAGGTAGACGCCGAGGAACCAGAGCAGTGCCACGCTTTCGCGGCCGAGGCCTGCGGCGGACTCGGCACCGAGAATCATGCGGACGAGCACCAGGCCGACGACCCAGGCCGCGAGGTACCAGAACACCGGCCGGCAGAGGCGTTGAGCGCGGGTGAACAACCAGGTGCCCCAGGGTGTGCCCGACTTCCATCCGTAGGCACCGGCGGCCCCGCCGGCGAGGAAGAACAGCGGCATGACCTGAACGACCCAGGTGATGGGCATGATCACGGGCAGCTCGCCAAGCAGGTTTCCGATGTGAAGGCCGTCGGTGCCGATGGTGGCGAGCAGAAGCGCGCAGTGGCCGAACATCACCACGACGAGGGCGGCGAGACGGGCTACGTCGACGGCGCGGTCACGACCGGCCGGGGTGGCGTTGCGGGTTGTGGGCGTGGCGTTGCGAGTGTCGGGCGTTGGCTTGGCAGTCGGCATGCAGTCAGCATGTCGAGGGGCAGGCAGGTGCGGATGAGTAGGACTACGCGTTCTGCCAGTTCACGGGGCTGCTCATCCGCCGCCGGCGTTTGATCCCGGAGCGCTGTTGCCCTTGGCGAAATGGGCGACACCGCCGGCGGAGGCCGTACCCGCTGCCCCATCGACGCAGAATACGTCGCTGCGGGTGAGCGATATCGCGTTCGGGCAGGACGCTCTGGGTTTCTATGTGGGCGCTTCGGTGCCCTACATTGCAGGTGATGCGTTCAGCACTGATTCTTCTCGCCGCACTGTTCGCCGTAGTGGCGCCGTCCACCGCCGCCCCAGCCGCTGCCGAGCCAGCGGCGTTGCCCGACCTGCGTGGATACACCTCGGTGGCACCCGATGGCTTCGTCTCCGGCAACGAGGCCTACTTCGAGACGCCCGACGGGCTGCTCTGCGCCATCCAGCCGGACCGGGGCACGGCGGGCTGTGACGGACGACTCCCGGGTACCCCCGCTGGCGTCAACGAGATCGCGTTGTCGGCCGACGCCAACACCCGAGGCCTGCGCGAGACGATCAACCCCAGCTTCGTGAAGGTCTCCGGTGATGCCGCTCGCGTGTTGCGCGAGGGGCAGAAGATCGCGTTCGGCGACTTCGAGTGCGGGGTGGGCACCGACCAGCTCACGATCTGCACGAAGGGCCAGCCGGTCGCGCAGTGGATGATCGTGTCGCCTGCGCGTTCCAGCATCGGTCCAGCGACCGCGGGGCTGCCGAACGGTTTCCCCGATCCGAATGACTTCGTCGGCACCGACGAGACCTACATCGTCGGGACTGGAGCGAAGAACTTGTTCCCGATCTTCGTGGTCGACGGGGGCCTGACGTGTTCGATCATGGTGTTCAGCGGTGGCGAGATCGGATGCGACGGCGTCCTGCCCCACGTCGCCGGCGCGGAGAACGAAGTCTTCACGCAACTGCCAGGACCGTCCGGGATCCGGCGGACCGACGACCCGAAGTTCGACACGCCCGCCTATCCGGGCCTCATCAAGCAGCTGCCCGTCGGGTACCGCGTGCACGGAGTCGGCTCGACGTGCATGGCGATCACCGGTGGGGTGGCGTGCGTCGGGACGCTGGCTGGTTCGGTCCAGGGATTCGAGGTCTCACCCGCGGGAGTGACGACCTTCGGCGGGACGCCGGCGCTTCCCGCACCGCCGCCGTACGCGCTTTCACGATCGCGTCAGCACCGACGACGGGATCGAGCCGCGCCCACACCGATGAGTAGCGACTCGTCGATCACAGCGATCACCTGGGTGGCCGGCCCCACGTCGGGGTGGGGATCTGGAGTGCGGACGACTCCTGGAGGCGTCCTCGCATTCGACTTTCCCGGTGTCGAGGAGCTGCGCGTGCAGGCCCGCTCGGTGGTGGTGACGAGGGGATGCAACTGCGGCTGCGGAACCGTGGACCTGCAGCCGGTCGCTGAGGACGTGCTGCGCTCGGCGGCTGCGAGTCCCGTCGAGATCACCGGCGACGTCCGCGACGCCGACGGCAACGTCGTGGGCGGCATCATCTTGTTCGTGGACGACGGCCTGTTGAAACCCGCTCGGACTTTGGTCGGAGCGGGTTTTCGCGGTCAGGCTGACAGGATTCGAACCTGCGGGCTATTCCGGTCGCCTTTGCAAGGGCGCCGACTTCCGGGAAACCAAGCGGCTGCCCACAGCAGAATGGGC
>NZ_JBEVLO010000041.1:0-9083 GCF_040509115.1 Mycobacterium sp.
AGGAGCTCTTCTCCGTCCGCTTCGACCCGACGGGTGGGACCGTCCATGCCGAGGTGCGCGCCTTTTCCCGGCCGGGTACCTGGTGGAGTCGATTGGGCGGTCCCGTCACGTCGCTGGCGCAGCGCCTGGTGACCCAGCGATACCGTCGGGCGCTCTAGTACTGCCGTCGGCGGTGCCGACAGGGTGACCGGCGTCGGCGGTGCCGACAGGGTGACCGGCGTCGGCGGTGCCGACAGGGTGACCGGCGTCGGCGGTGCCGACCATCTGACTGCCGTCGGCGGTGCCGACAGGCTGACTGCCGTCGGTTTCACGACGGGCGGCGAGATCCAGGTGATACGACAGGATCGCGAGCGCAAAGAGCCCGATCCCGACAGTGATCAGCGCTCCGAAGCCCTCCGTGGCGAAGTCGACGAGTGCGTTGAGCAGCGTGAAGATCAGGGCCGCGTTGCGCAGCCAGCGCAGAGGCCACGCCGCGCCCGTGCGACGCCTGGCGATCATCGCGGGTAGCGCGATGCCGAGGGTGAGGGTGGCACTGACGAGCAGGATCACCGACGGCACGTTCAACCCGTCCAGGGTGACCTTCAGGCGGTCGTCTTCGTAGAAGTAGCCGCCGAGCGCCACCCCGAGTGCGCCCAACGACACGCTGACGAAGGATCCGACGACGAGCAGCCATCCGACGACCGGGATCCACCGCGGACTGCGGAAGACGTCGGGAATCAACGCAAGCGCGCGACGCTGCGCGGCGTACAGCCGATCCGAGGCCGGGTCGGCCGACGCCAGCAACTCACGCACCCGGCGGACGTCCTCGGCGTCGGCTCCCTCGTCGCAGGCGCGATGAACGAGGGCAAGGCCGATCTCGCGGTGGCGGTCCGAGAGTCCGCGGGCGACTCCGTCCGCGGCGATCGACGCGGCGGACGCCAGACATTCCTGCGCGCTCAGCGGCCGGAAGTCCCGCACGATGCGGGCGCCCACCAGGATGACGACCACCAGGATGTACATGATCTCGGCGGAGGGTCCGTAGAAGTAGTCGTTGTCCTTCGTGACGAACTTGCCGACCTCGTCGAGGAAGAGCCCGAATCCGACGCCGCCCATTACGACGCACGCCACCCGCGTCCCGAACCCCAGCGTCATCCAGCCGACGATCAATGCCAGCATCATCAACGCGCCGCCGTAGAGGGCGTGGGCGATGTGCAGGTCTCCGCCTCCGATCTGTGGATACCCGGTCAGCTGGAGGTAGAGCCTGGTGATGAGGATGGTCGCGATGGCGATGATGACGAATGCCTCTGCGGCACTTGGTCCGCTGGCGTCGCGGGTGATGGCGCCGTGGTGACTGCGGCGAGGGTTGGTCATGGTCCTCCGGTCCGGCGCTCATCCACCGGTGGATGAGACCACCGTTCGCCGCAACCATTCCAGGACCGGCGGGGCCACCTCGTCAAGCGCCGACTCGGCAACGATCCAGTGCGGCAGTCTGGGGTGGTCCTGCTGCTCGGCGCCGTACCGCTTGGCGATGCGGCGCGAGATCCAGGGGGCCACGTTCTCGTCAGAGCCTGCGCTGACGCACAGCACCGGGCAGCTGACCGCGGATGCGTCGACCCTGGTGGACTGCGCACCGGTGAACATCTCGCGGAAGATGCGCCCCGAGTCACGAACCAGTCGGGGAATCAGCGCCTCCTGCTCCGCACCGGGCAGGGTGCTCAACGGGACCTCCCGCATCGTCTTCGCCGACGGCAGGATCGGCTTGCCCGCAAGGATTCTCGGGATGAGCGGCAACAGGTGGGGCATCGGCCGCAACTGCGGCCAGAGAATGCCGGGCGGGATCGAGGCCAGCAGCACGGCGGCGACGGGTTGGCGCGCAGCGGCGATCCGCTGAGCGAGTAGCCCACCCATGCTGTGCCCGACGACGATCGCCGGTGCACCGATGCGGTCGTAGGCGTCGACCGCGACGGCGTAACAGTCGTCGATGCCGGTACGGGCGAGCACGTCGTCGTCGGTGGGCTCGCGCCCGGGCAGCGTCGGGACGTGGACGGCGTACCCGTTGGCCTCGAAGGTGCGCGTCCACGGATCTAGGAGCGCCGGTCGTCCAAACATGCCGTGCAGGAACAGGATTGGTGGTTTCGTCGGGTCGCTTGCGGGCGGGGGTTTGGCCTCCATCGAGACGAGTATGGTGACTTCTGCGTCGAGATTCGATTACCCGCAAGGTAATCGTTGGCGCGGCCGCCGAGACCAGCGGCGAGGGTCGTAGAGGGAGATGTCGTGAAGGTGCACCACATCAATTGCGGATCCATGGACTCCCCCGGCGCACCGGTGGTCTGTCACGTGCTGCTGATCGAGACCGCCGACGGGCTGGTCCTCGTCGACTCGGGCTTCGGCCTGCTGGACTGCGCGAACCCCAAGCGGATCGGGCCGACCCGTCGCCTGCTACGGCCCAGATTCGACGTCGAGGAGACCGCCGCCCGTCAGGTGGAGAGGCTGGGCTTCCGTCGTGACGACGTGCGCCACGTCATCGTCACTCACTTCGACATCGATCACATCGGCGGCATCGCCGACTTCCCCGACGCCCAGATCCACGTGACGGCCGCCGAAGCCCTCGGCGCAATGCGTTCGCCGACCAGGAAGGAGCGGCATCGCTTCCGGTCCGCACAGTGGGCACACGGCCCGAAGATCGTCGAGCATCACCCCGACGGGGAGAAGTGGCGTGGGTTTGCGGCGGCCAAGGAGCTGGACGCCATCGCGCCGGGCATCGTCTTGATCTCCCTGCCCGGGCACAGCCGCGGCCATGCCTGCGTCGCCGTGGACGCCGGTCACCGGTGGGTGCTGCACTGCGGCGACGGGTTTTACTACGTGGGCACGCTCGACGGCGCCTCGAAGGTTCCCGTCGGGCTCAAGTACTCGGAAATGCTGGTCGCCCTCGACCGCAAGCAGGTGCTGGACAACCACGCCCGCCTCGCCGAGTTGTACGCGTCCCGCCACCCCGATCTGTTCATGGTCTCGTCGCACGATCCGACGTTGCTCGCAGAAGCGGTGGCCACCAGCGCCTGACGGCGGTGGTGTCAGCCGACGCGGCGACGCACGCGTGGTGCCTCGCCGCGGAGAGTGATCACCTCGTCGAGCCGCTCGTCGCCGTAGAAGCTCCAGAATGGCCCCGCGACGTCCTCCGCAGCCGCGGAGATGGGCTGCTCGCTGGTCACCCTCACGGTGCCGCTCACGACGCGTGTCACGGTGATCCACTTCCCGTTTCCCGGATCCTGGATGACGTCGCCGTGACCGATGGCGTCGACCGGAACTGACTCGTCACCTACCACCATGTCGGTGGGGGTTCCCCCTCGGATCGCGGCTCAAGCGTTGCCATGGACGTCCGCAGCCGCGTCGAGTTCCCATCATCGTGCGCCGATCTGTTCGCACCTGATCACGACGGCACGGAGACTGGTTCACGACCAGCGCCGATGTGCCGCTCGGCCGGTGAAGGGCCATCATCGAGGGGTCGGCACCGCGATCCGCCGGGATGACCTGGACGCGCGGCCGCGTTGTGTAGTCGAGCGCCAACGAAAGCGAGAACCAACGTGTCCGGAAGCTCGAACCCGCTGCATCTGGCCGTGGCCCTGGAGGGAACGGGTTGGCATCCCGCGTCATGGCGTGAACCCGACGCCCGACCGGCTGAGTTACTGACGCCCGGCTACTGGGTGGACCTGGTCACCGAAGCCGAGCGCGGTCTCGTCGACTTCATCACGATCGAGGACGGGCTGACCCTCCAGTTCGACAACCCCTTGCACGCGGACGATCGCACCGACCGCGTCCGAGGCCGATTGGACGCGGTGCTGATTGCGTCTCGGGTGGCCCCCCGCACTCGCCACATCGGGCTGCTGCCGACGGTGGTCGTCACGCACACCGAGCCGTTTCACGCGTCCAAGGCGATCGCCACGCTCGACTACGTCAGTTCGGGTCGGGCGGGAGTCCGGGTGCAGGTGACGGCGAGTGAGGACGCGGCGCGGCACTTCGGTCGCCGAAGCGTGCCTGAGTCGGGCGACGCTGGCGAGCTCATCGCCGAGGCCGCCGACTACGTCGAGGTGATTCGCAGGCTCTGGGACAGCTGGGAGGACGACGCCGAGATTCGCGACGTGACCACCGGCCGCTTCATCGATCGAAACAAGCTGCACTACATCGACTTCGACGGGCCGAGGTTCTCGGTCAAGGGACCGTCCATCACGCCGAGACCGCCGCAGGGACAGCCCGTCGTGGCGGCCCTCGGTCATGGCGAGGCCGCCCATGGCCTCATTGCCAGCAGCGCGGACGTGGGCTTCATCACCCCGCACGACACCGCCGAGGCCGCGAGTATCGCCGGGGTCCTGGCCGCGCACCGCGACGGCGAAGCCGTTCGGGTGTTCGCCGACCTGGTGGTCTTCCTGGACGGGAAGGCCGACGCGGCGAAGGCTCGCAAGGCGCACCTCGACGACGCGTTGGGGCGGGAGTACGTCAGCGACGCCGAGGTGTTCGTCGGCACGCCAGGCGAACTCGCAGACCTTCTTCAGCAGTGGCACGAAGCGGGGGTCGACGGCTTTCGACTGCGTCCCGCCACGGTGCCCCATGACTTGCTTCAGATCACCAACGGCGTGGTCCCCGAACTGCAGGCGCGCGGAGCGTTCCGCACCTCATATCCCGGCACCACGCTGCGCGACACCCTCGGCCTCGCCCGCCCCGCCAACCGCTACTCGACCGCCGCAACGAGCTAGGACAGCGAATGACCAAGCCAGTCAAGCAGATTCACCTCGCCGCTCACTTTCCCGGCGTAAACAACACCACGGTGTGGAGCGACCCGGCGTCGGGCAGCCACATCGACTTCGACTCGTTCGTGCACTTCGCCGAGACCGCCGAGCGGGGAAAGTTCGACTTCATGTTCCTCGCCGAGGGCCTGCGGCTGCGCGAACAGGGCGGCGAGATCTACGACCTCGACGTGGTGGGACGCCCCGACACGTTCACCATCCTGGCGGCGCTCGCCGCCGTCACCGACCGGCTCGGTCTCACCGGCACGATCAACTCCACGTTCAACGAGCCCTACGAGGTCGCCAGGCAGTTCGCCTCGCTCGATCACCTGTCCGATGGGCGCGCCGCGTGGAACGTCGTGACCTCGTGGGATGCGTTCACGGGCGAGAACTTCCGCCGCGGCGGATACCTCGCCGAGGACCAGCGCTACGCGCGCGCCGAGAGCTTCCTGGAGGCGGCGCACACCCTGTTCGACTCTTGGCACGGCGACGAGATCGTCGCCGACAAGGAAAGCGGCGTCTTCCTGGCCGATCCCAAGGCCGGATCGTTCGACTTCTCGGACGCGCACTTCGACATCAGCGGACGCTTCAACGTCCCGCGCAGCCCCCAGGGCAGGCCGGTCATCTTCCAGGCAGGCGACTCCGACCATGGGCGTGAGTTCGCGGCCTCCGCTGCCGACGCCATCTTCTCCCGGCACGGAACGTTGGAGGACGGCCAAGCCTTCTACGCCGACGTGAAGGGCCGCCTGGCGAAGTACGGCCGTCGACCCGACCAGTTGTTGATCTTGCCCGCCGCGACGTTCGTCCTCGGAGACACCGACGCCGAGGCCGCCGAGACGGCCCACCAGGTGCGCCTGGCTCAGGTGTCACCCCAGACGGCGATCAAGTTCCTCGAACAACTCTGGAACCGCGACCTGTCCGATCACGATCCCGACGGCCCGTTGCCTTCGGTGGATCCGGTGGTCGGCGAGAACACCATCTCGCGGGGCCGGGCCAGCGTGCGCATGTATCGCGACCCGGTCGCGACCGCCAACGAGTGGCGGGCCAGGGCCGAGGCCGAGAAGCTGACGACGCGCGAACTGATCGTCGAGGTCACCGGCCGACAGAACTTCATCGGATCCGCGGAGACGGTGGCCGAGAGGATCAACCACCTGGTGCAGGCCGATGCCAGCGACGGGTTCATCCTCGTTCCGCACGTGACGCCTGGTGGCCTGGACCCGTTCGTGGACCGCGTGGTGCCGCTGCTGCAGGAACGCGGCGTGTTCCGGTCCGACTACACGGGAACGACGTTGCGCGATCACCTGGGCCTCGCCCAGCCCGCGCCGACCGCGTCCGTCGCCAGGGTCGGCTGAGCCCGCCAGGTCCTACCCGGCTCCCGCTTCGCCGATTTGCACCGCGGTGAGCATGGCGATCAGCGGTTCCGTCGTGACCACGTCGACGTGGCCTGCGATCATCGCAGCGCGTACCGCCGCCTCCGTGGGCGCACCGAGGACCGGGAACGGCGCGCCCGCGTCGTGAGCGCGCAGCGGGCTCGCGGTGCGTGCCAGAGCGGTCAGCCGACGAAGATCGGGGGTGTCCGCCTCCGACCAGGCCGAGGTTTCCAAGATTCCTTGCCGCACTTCGCCTTCGGTGCCGTCGACGGTGATCGCCCGGCCGGCCAGCGCAGCGGCTGCCCCGACGCCGCAGCCCACCACCGCCGGTCGGCCGATCTCGCGGCTGACGATCGCGGCATGCGACGCGGCGCCGCCGGTCTCGGTCACGATGCCCAGCGCCGCCACCATGCCGTGCACGTCGTCCGGGGTGGTCGTCGGGCGAACCAGGATGACGTCCTCGCCCCGGTCGGCGGCGTCGAGTGCCTCGTCGACGTCCGTGTAGGCCGTCCCCGATGCGACGCCGGGACACGCTGGCAGCCCAGTGGCGAGTAGTGTTGCGGCCAACCGTGTTTCAGGTTGAACGGATGGCGTCAACAGGGCGCGGACCTGCGCGGGCGTCACCCGCCGAAGCGCCTCCGCCTCGTCGATCAGACCCTCGTCCAGGAACGCCAGGGCCAGCCGCACCGCGGCCTGGGCGGACCGCTTCGCCACCCTGGTCTGCAACAGCCAGAGGTTGCCGTCCTCGACGGTGAACTCGACGTCCTGTACGTCACGCCACACCCGTTCCAGGGTGTCTGCGGCGTCGAGCAGGCGTTGATGGACGCGCGGCTGCGCCGTCCGCAGCGTCGCAATCGGTTCCACGTCGTGGGTACCCGATACGACGTCCTCGCCCTGTCCGCCGGGCCGCCACTCGCCGAAGGGCTCGGCGGCGCCGGTCATCGGGTTTCTGGTGAACAGCACTCCCGCACCGGAATTGCGCGCCATGTTGCCGAACACCATCGCCTGCACGACGACCGCGGTCCCACCGAGGTCATCGAGGCCGTGGTGGTTCCGGTACGCGGTCGCGCGCGGTGAACGCCACGAGGCGAACACCGCTTCGATGGCGCTGCGCAACTGCGCGTACACGTCGTCGGGCACCGACCCGGCCTCGTCGCCGTCCAACACGATGCGGCGGTACATGCGGCGGAACCGGTCCCGGGTGTCCTTGGCGAAGCCGGGAGTGGCAGCAGCGGCCAGGGCGGCCTCGACGCCGTCGTCGATGCCGACGTCGAGCACCGAGTCCAACATGCCAGGCAGCGACTGGGCGGCGCCGCTGCGAACGCTGACGAGCAGCGGACTTTCGCGCCCACCGAAGGTGCGTGAGCACTGCTGCTCGAGCCAGCGCACGTTGGCGCAGACCTCTGACCACACCCCGTCGAGACACCCGTCGGGATCGCGTAGGAAGTCGGCGCCCACGGCGGTCGTGATGCCGAACGCGGGTGGCACCGGCAGACCGAGCCGGCACATCGCATCGATTCCGAAACCCTTGTTGCCCAGCAGCTCCCGCGGCAGGTCTGCGGTTCCGTCCAGGCGGACCACCGACGGCGGCCCACCGTCGATCGCATCACCGGTCACCGTCGGTTTCATCCAGACTCGGCCTCGTCGTGCCGACTGGCGCCTGCCGCGAGGATGAGCTCCTCGTGGAGCTCGAACCAGACGGTGTGGTAGGAGTCGATGATGGGCCGGGCCAACCAGGCGGTGTCGCCGGCGTCGACCCGACCCAGCGCCGTCGTCAGCTTGGCCTTGTAGGCCAGCAGGCGGGGAAGCAGTCCACCGAGGGTCTCGATGATCGGCACCACCGCCGAATGCACGCCGTGCAGTCGTTCGACGATCGCGGCGTCGTACGCGGTGTCGTCGTGCGGATTGGGTTGCCCGTCCTTGATCTGCCAGTCGGTCAGCACCGTCTTGAACGTCGCGTTCACCGGACGAAAGTCGCTGTAGACGTCGGCCAGAGCGGCAGGGTCGGCGGCGGCCCGCTCGGCGCGCAGCAGGTCATTCAACCGGTCCCGCCCGGCCGGATCGATCCTGATCGTCTTCGCCGCGACGAGCAGTCCAGCGTCGGTGAGTTCCTCGACGCAGCCGGCCACTACCCGAGAGTCCTCGTCGAGCGTCGCCGCGAGGTCCGCGGTGCTCACCCGGCCCTTGAGCCGCACCGCCTGCAGAACCTTCAGCTCGATCACGCATTGCTCCCTACCGATCGGCCACGTCGACGATCGGCCGTTGAAGTCGATTCGAGCATTGAGCGTGCCATGCCGGGGGTCGCGTTCGCCGCCCGACCCGGGAACGATCCGCCGATGGCCGTCGCCTTCGACCGCAGCGCCCGAAGTGGTCGAGCCCCTATCGATCACCGGCATTGACACTGCTCATCCAGGGCGCGGTCGACATGCCATCCCCTCTCGACGAGGCACGCCGCAACGCAATGACGTTGATCGGCAACGGCGTTGAGACGAAGGTCGCCGAGACGAAGGTCGCCGTGTCGCCTCTCACAGGCAGCGTCCTCCCAGCTTCTCCCAGATACTGCACAGCGCAGTGACTGCACAATTGAGCGTCGAGTTGGTCCGAAACGGGGGGCGCGCTGAGCCGATGATGTTCTCGGACTTCGCCGAGTACCTGCGCCACCGGATCGCCGACGTGTCGCTGATGCACGGTTGGCTTCCCGCGACGGTCAACTTGGTGACGGTGGTGGCGCTCGCCGGCGGTATCGGATGGCGGTGGCGTCGCGCGTCACTGCTCCCCTTGCCCGTCGGCATTGGACTCGGCGCGGCACTGGCGGTATCGCTGAACTGCTACCTCGGCACGACGGGACTGATCGGTGGGCCACCGCCGGGAGCGCTGTGGGCCTGGCTGGTGCTCACGGGAGTGCCCGTCGGCGCCGTCGCCCTGGGGTGGCGGCGCATGCGATGGCGGCGGCGGG
>NZ_JBEVLO010000042.1:0-21219 GCF_040509115.1 Mycobacterium sp.
GACCAATTAGCTAGTCCTCCTTGCGGATCAGCCGTCCGAGGGCCTCGCGGTCCGGGTTGAGCAGTTCCTCGATGCGCGGCTGGTTGACGTCGGCGACCACGATCTCGCCGACGTCCTCGTGTACGTTGCTGAAGATGCCGTGAGACTTCATCTTCTCGGTCTGGTAGACGTTGTCCTCGGTCGGTGTCACGTAGTAGACGGCGTCCGCCTTGAAGCGGTGCACCAACCACAGGTGGATCAGCGTCATCAGGCGCTTCTTTCGCAGCGGCTCGGCGAACGTGTTCTGGTCGCGCACCGTGAGGATGCTGCGCCCGTGCCGGTCGCGGATGGGGTCGACGAGCACGTTGGCCAGCAGCTCCTCACCGTCGTCCCTGGTGCCATAGATGCCGAGCTCGAGAACTTCGCCGCCCGCCCGTCGCGGCCGGAGCTGTACGCGCAACTTCTCACCCAGCTCGTAGTACTCGCTCCACATCGCCAGCCAGTCCTCGAGGAGCTTCTTCGGCACCTCCGTCTGAACCAGGTGCTGATGCTGGGTGGAGCCCTTGCCCATCGACTTGGTGGTCGCCGTGCGTCCGGACGATGCAGCCAGTGCGGCGTCGCTACGAGGTCCGCCCACCAGGGTTTGAGGCGTGCGGTAGGGCGACTCCACCAGGCGCATCTTTCGCTGCAAGCGGGCCAGCGCCAACATGCCGTCCTGCCGCAGCGCCGTGGCGAACTCCTCTGCGGCGACACCGTCGATCTGGTGACCGCCGTAGGTCATGAAGTTGAAGACGAAGCCCATCTTGCCGATTTCCTCCGGGAAGGCCCGCATCTCGTCGTCGGACATGCCGGTGGTGTCCCAGTTGAACGACGGCGACAGGTTGTAGGCCATCATCTTGTCCGGGTAGACCGCGTGAATTGCGTCGGCGAACTGCTTGGCGTCGGCGAGGTCGGCGGTCTTGGTCTCCATCCACAGAATGTCCGCAAAGGGCGCGGCGGCAAGGGATTTGGCGATCGCATAGGGTATTCCGCCGCGCACCTGGTAATAGCCCTCGGGAGTCTTGGCGCGCTCGCAGTCCCACGGCGCGTCCACGCCCAGCGTCCTTGCCTTCTCGCGGGCGGCGTAGAGCGAGGCCGTCGCGGCGAACGCGCGCCACTCGTCGGCCTTCATGTCCAGCGGCTCGCCCTCACGTTCGCGGAACGCGAGTAGCTCTGCCACCGCGTCGCCATAGGTCTCCAGGCCGGCGTCATCCTGCCAGGCGTCGACGAACTGCGACTCGACCTTGTCGAAGAGGTCGTCGACGGACTGGGCTCCGTCGCTCCGCCACGACGAGGCGGCCTCGGTGACGAGCTTGGTGATGCCATGGCGTTCCAGCCAGGCATCCGCGACCGCGTACTCGCCGTCGGGCAGGGCGTACAGGAGGTGACCGCGCAGATCGGTGACACCTGCGTCGAAGAAGCTGCGCATCAGGGCCAGGAAGCAGGCCTTGTAGGGCGGCACCTTCAGATTGGTCGCGCCGAGGATGAACGGCTGGTCGCGCTCGTCGGCGCGGCTCTCGATCAGGTTGGCCGCCTCGGCATCGGTACGGGCGACGATGATGCCGGGCACCCGCATGACGTCCAGCTGGAAGCGGGCGGTGTTGAGACGTTTGATCTGCTCGTCGGACGGCACCAGGACCTTGCCGCCCTGATGGCCACACTTCTTGGTGCCTGGCCGCTGGTCCTCGATGTGGTATCCCGGAACGCCTGACTCGACGAATCGGCGAATCAGGTTGCGCACGTGCGGGTCTCCGCCGTGCCCGGTATCGGCGTCGGCGATGATGAACGGCCGGTAATCGGTCGCGGGGGTCGCAGCGCGCTCCGCGTCACTCATGCGCAGCCGGAGGTACTGCTGGTTGCGGTCGGCGGTCAGCAGCGCGCGCACCAGGCCGGCCGCCTCGTCGGGTACCTGGCTCAGTGGATAACTGGCGAGGTCGGGCCCCGGATCCTCACTCAGCGAACCCTTGGCCGACGTGGCCCAGCCGCCGAGGTAGATGCCCTCGATGCCCATTCGCTTGATGGTCACGGCCTGTCCCGGCGAGTAGGGGCCGAAGGTGGTGATGCTCTTCTTCTCGGCGAAGAGCTCGCGCAAACGCGTGAAGAAGGCCGCCGCCGCGTCCCGCGCGACCGTGTAATCCGTCGGGATGGTGCCGCGCTGTTCGACGACCTGGCGGGCGGTGTAGAGCCGGACGATGCCGTCGAAGCGGGGACCGTCCAGGTACTGCTGGGTCTCGGTCAGGTCCTGCTCGAACGAGGTCCGTGTCTGTGAATCCGCATCGATGAGGGTCATGGTTTTACGGTACGGCGCGCGTTTGGTCGACGGTGACGAATCGGCGGCAAATCGGTCCATGCGCTGCAGACAGGCGGTCGACGAGTCCGTCGACACGCTCGCATCCCGCGATGGTTGACTGTCGGCGCGGGAACACCCGCGCTCCGGGTTGGATCCGAAAGTGGTGAGACGCCATGCCCGATCGTCCGTATGCGTTGGTCCGACGGCCTGCCGAGACCCTGGCCGACGGCATCGTCACGTTCATCGAGCGCCAGCCGGTGGACGTGGAACTGGCCAAGCGGCAGTGGGACGGCTACGTCGCGGCACTGCACCGCAGCGGCTGGCCCACCGTGGAGATCGACGGCGACGATGCGATGCCAGACTGCGTCTTCGTCGAGGACGTCGTGGTGATGTTCGGTGACCTGGCGGTCATCACGAACCCGCGGCAGCCGACCCGAAACCCCGAAACCGTTGCGGTGCAACGCGTCATCGACGAACTCGGGCTGGCGTCCACGGCCATCACCGAGGGAACGCTCGACGGTGGCGACGTCCTCACGGTGGGCTCGCAGGTCTACGTCGGCCTCAGCGGTACGACCGATGCGGCGGCCATTGCCCAGCTGGACGGGATCCTCGCGCCGCGCGGCTACACCGTCACCACGGTGCCCCTGACCAAGGCGCTGCACCTCAAGAGTGCGATCACGGCATTGCCCGACGGCACGGTCATCGGATACGAACCCGTCGTCGACGATCCGGACCTGTTCCCATCGTTTCTGGCCGTGCCCGAGGAACCGGGTGCCCACGTCGTGATCCTCGGCGAGGACCTGTTGCTGATGAGTTCGGCCGCCCCCCGCACGGCGGAGTTGCTCACCGATCGCGGCTATCGCCTGGAACCCGTGGACGTCTCGGAGTACGAGAAGCTCGAAGGGTGCGTGACGTGCCTGAGCGTGCGGGTGCGCTGAGGCGCAACGCGCGGGTGCGCTGAGGCACAACGTGCGGGTGCGCTGAGGCACAATCGGTGTGGTGACCACACCGCCGCAGGGCCCGCGTCGACCGGGCGATCGTGGCGATCCCGTCCGCCCCGATGCGCCGACGACGCGGCTGCCGCGTCGGGGTCAGCCGGACCCACCCACCCAGCCGACGCCTCCGCGCCCGCCGGACCCACCCACGCAGCCGACGCCGCCGCGCAGGCCCGAGCCGCCCACCCAGCAGATCCGACCCGCGCCTCGACCGGGCGACGCCGCGGCAACCGAGCGCATTCGACTCCGGCGCGAGCCTCCGCCCACGGAGCGACTGCAACGACCGGGCGACGTCGGGGCGACCCAGCGATTCCGACCGCCACCGCCGCCACCCCCGGCGCCGCCGCCACCCGCGCCACCGGCACCCCCACCGCCCGCACCCCCGCCACCCCCACCGAGGTCCGCCCCGCCGCCATCCGGCGGCGCATCCCCTCCTCCGGACGGCGTAGGTGACCAGCCCCCACCGAAGAAGTCCCGCACGTCCCGCCCGAATGACCCACGGTCGCTGATCCTCATCGCGCTGATCGTCGTCGCCGTGGTGGCAGGGGGACTGGCAGGCGCCGAGCTCTACGCCAGGCACCGCGCGGACAGTGTCCTGGTCGCGGTCACCGAGTGCGTCGTGCAGGACGACGCAAGCACCTCGATCGGCGTGAACCCACCCTTCCTCTGGCAGTACGCGACGAGCCACTACACCAATATCTCGGTAGCGACGGCGGGCAATCGAGTACAGGACGCCGACGGCATGACGGCGGACGTGACGGTCTCCGACGTGCGGCTGCAGGACTCCGGGGACTCCAAGGGCACCATCGGCTCGCTCGACGCGACGCTCACGTGGACTTCCGCGGGCATCAAGGACACCGTCGCAGCGAACCTGCCCGGTGTCGGGAGTCTGGTCACCAGTGTCACCACCGACGCCAACGCGGGCACCCTCGAACTGGAGGCAGGCGACATTACCGTCACGGCGAAGCCCGTCGTGACCGACGGCGATCTCGGACTCCAGGTCGTCAACGTGATAGGGCCGCTGGGTCAGGACGCCGTGCAGACCGCACTGGACGGTCTGACGGCGAAGTTGAATGCCCAGTACCCGTTGGGCATTCACGCCGACAGCGTGGAGGTGACCGCCACCGGGGTGATCGGAAAGTTCTCCACGGAGAACGCATCCATCCCGCGGGAGGACGGCGACTCCTGCTTCGCTCAGCTCTGATGGCGTGATCCGGGGCCACCCGTCGAGCCCAACTAGGCTGTCGGCATGAGTCGCGCATCCGCCCGAGCCACCGGGTGAACTTTCCGTCGCTAGGGTCCGCGCGGACGCACCGGCGGTAACCCGTGTTCATCGTCATTCTCAGCGCGGTGCTCGCGGCGATGCACCTGTACGTCTGGAAGAGGTTGATCAAGGACACCACCGGGCCCGGGCGCACACGGTGGGTGCTCTCCGCAGTGCTCGTCGCCCTAGCGGTGCTCCTGGTCGCGACGCTGGTGCTGCCCCGCGTCCTCGACGTGACCGAGCCGGGCTGGCTCGCCTGGTCGGGCTACCTCTGGTTCGGGCTGGTGGCCTATCTGTTCCTGACGTTGCTCGTCCTCGAGCCGGCCAGGCTGGTGTTGCGACGCTGGGCCCACCGCAAACCGCCGGACGTGCCGGATCGGCCCGAGGCCGAACCGGACTCGCTGAATCGGCGGGTGTTCCTGGCCCGGGCCAGCGCCGTCGCGGCGGGAGCAGCCTCGGTGGGCCTGGTCGGGGTCGGCGCGGCGACCGCCCTCGGCCCACCCGACGTTCTGCGGGTGCCCGTTTCCCTGCGGCGACTCGACCCGTCGTTCGATGGCTTCCGGATCGCCGTGGTGTCCGACATCCACCTGGGCCCGCTGGCCGGCCGCGCGCACACCGAACGGATCGTGCGGATGATCAACGAGGCGACGCCCGATCTGGTCGCGATCGTGGGCGACCTGGTCGACGGGACGGTCGAGGAGCTCGGGTCGGCCGCGGAACCCTTGCAGGACTTGGTGTCCCGAGAGGGCACGTACTTCGTCACCGGCAACCACGAGTACTTCGTCGAAGACACCTCGTCCTGGTTGCGTGAGCTGGAACGGCTCGGGGTGCGACCGCTGCGCAACGAGAACACCTCGATTCGCCGGGGTGCCGGGGCACTGCATCTGGCAGGCGTCAACGATCTCGCGGGTGAGTCCAGGTCCGACCCGCCGGACTTCGACCGTGCCCTGGCCGGGCTGGATGCGGCCCAGCCGACGATCCTGCTGGCTCATCAACCGGTACTGGTGGCCGACGCCGCCAGTCGCGGCGTGGACCTGCAGTTGTCGGGCCACACCCACGGCGGCCAAATGTGGCCGTTCCACTACCTCGTCAGGGCCGTGCAGCCGTCACTGGCAGGGTTGTCGACGGTCGAGGACACCCAGCTGTACGTCACGCGGGGCGCGGGATTCTGGGGCCCGCCGATCCGGGTCGGCGCGCCGCCGGACATCACGATCGTGTCGCTGCAGGGCCAGGGCTAGCCGGTTCGGCGTCACAGGTACGGGTCGGCCCAGGCGCTGATGATCCTGGCGGCGCGGGCGGCCTGGTTCTTGCCGGTCAGCAGGTGGTCGGCGCCTTCGAGCGACACGAAACTGCGGGGATGACGGGCGGTGCGGAAGATGTCGCTGGCGTTCGCGATGCCCACGGTGTTGTCGGTGGGCGAGTGCATGACGAGCAGCGCCCTGCGCAACTTCTTGATCTGCTCGTGGAGATTGGCCGCCCGGACGTCCTCGATGAAGTGCCGCTTGAGCGTCAGCGCCTTGCCGCCGATCGGGAAGGGCGCCTCGCCCTCTTCTTCGATACGCGCCAGCAGCGCGTCGTAGTTGTGCTCGACGTGGGCGGGTTGATACGGCGCGCCGACGCTGGCCACCGCGGCCACGGTGGGAAGTTCGTGGGCGGCGGCGATGGCGGCCGCGCCGCCGAAGGAGTGCCCGACAAGCAGACGGACCTCGCGGCCCGATGCGTTCATGAACTCGACGGCCCGCACGGTGTCAGCCACCTTGTGCGAGAACGAGCCGTCGCCCCAGTCGCCCTCGGAATCACCGAGCCCGAGGTTGTCGAAGCGGAGCATGCCGATGCCCTCGCTGGCGAGCTGCTTGCAGATCCGGCTAGCGGCCGGGCAGTCCTTGCCGAGGGTGAAACCGTGCGCGAACACCCCCCAGCCACGCACGTCGCCGGGCGGGAGATCGATGAGGCCCGATAGTGCCGGACCGGTGGTGCTGGTGAACCTGACGCGCTCTGCCACGCGGATCATCCTGACACCAGGGTGTCGGCCCAGCGCGCCGAGGCGTCACCTGGGCTGTGTTCAGCGGACACGACCGGTCCGGTAAGCGTGGCATCGTGCGTGTTGTTCGGCATCGTGTTGGACGGCATCGTGAACCGACGGAGAAGGGCAGGCGTTCATGGCTCGCGAGATTCAAGTGACCTTCGATTGCGGCGATCCGGCAGGGCTAGCCGGGTTCTGGGCCGAAGTGCTCGGCTATCGGATTCAGCCCCCGCCGGAGGGTTTCGACACCTGGGATGCCGCGCTGGCCGCGATGGACATCCCGCCCGAGGGCCGCAATGATGCCTCGGCCCTGATCGATCCCGATGGATCGGGGCCGAGGATCTACTTTCAGCGGGTGCCAGAGGGCAAGGCCGCCAAGAATCGGGTGCACCTGGACGTGCGCGCGGCCGACGGGCTGGTGGGGGAGGACCGGATGGCGGCGCTGGAACGGGCATGCACCCGGCTGGTCGCCGAGGGTGCGACCCGGGTCGCGCGGCACGAGCCCGCGCCACCGCTGCAGGGCGGCCACATCGTGCTGACCGACCCCGAGGGCAACGAGTTCTGTCTGGATTAGCGGTCGTAGCTCACGGTTCCAGGACCGTCTTCAGGGCGACGTCGAGGATGTCGAGGCCCTCGTGCAGCTCGGCCTCGGTGATCGTCAACGGCGGAGCGATGCGGAAGATCCCGCCCATGCCTGGCAACTGCACGATGTTCATGTGCAGGCCCCGCTCGAGGCACGCCGCGGTGACTCGGGCGCCGAGTGAGTCGGCCGGGGCCTTGCTCGCCTTGTCCCGTACCAGTTCGACGCCCTGAAGCAGGCCACGGCCACGGATGTCACCGACCTGTTCGTACCTGGTCTGCATGTCGGCTAGCCGCCCGTTGAGGTGTTTGCCGAGGGCCGCAGCCCTTTCGACGAGCCCGTCCCTGGCGACCACCGTCAGCACGGTCAGGGCGACGGCCGCGGCGAGCGGATCCGACACGTGGGTCGTAAAGAACAGGAAACCCCGCTCGTGGCAGACGGATTCGATTTCCTCACTGGTGACGACGGCGGCCACGGGCAGGCCTGCGCCCAAGGTCTTCGACAGCGTGATCAGGTCGGGCACCACCCCTTCGTGCTCGAAGGCGTACATCGTGCCGGTCCGGCCGATGCCGGTCTGGGCCTCGTCCGCGATGAGCAGCATCCCGCGTTCGTCGCACAGCTCCCTGAGCCTGCGGAAGTACCCCTCCGGAGGTTCGATGATTCCGCCGGACGACAGGATCGGTTCGATGAGGCAGGCCGCGAGGCTGCCCGTGGATTGCGCGTCGACACTCGAGAAGCCGTACTCCAGTTCTGTTTTCCAGTCGTAGGTACCGTCGGCATGCCGGAACGGCGACCGATAGGCGTTGGGCGTCGGCAGTGTCAGGTTGCCGGGGACGGGTGGCCCGTAGCCCCGCCGACCGGCGCTGAACGTCGCCGACGCCGCACCGGAGGTCATGCCGTGCCACGAACGGTCGAACGAGACGATCTCGTACTTGCCGGTGTAGAGCTTGGCCATCTTGATGGCGGCCTCGTTGGACTCCGCACCTGTGCTGAGCAACAGCACCTTGCTCAGCGTCGAGGGCAACGTACCCGCCAGCGTCGTGGCGAAGTCGACCATCGGTGTGCTGAGCATGCCGCTGTACAGGTGATCCAGCGTGGCGGCCGCGTTCGACACCGCGTGGACGACGTCGGGATGTGAGTGGCCGAGTACCGAACTCATCTGACCGGAGGTGAAGTCCAAGATTGCGGCCCCTTCGGAGTCATATACGTGACTTCCGTTGGCCCGGGTAATGATTCGCGGCACGAACGGCACCCCGTAGCGCACCAGGTGTTGTTGGGTATCGCGCCAGAACTTCTCGGTGCTCACGGAGCATTCCTCTCGTCTCGAAGTTTCCGTCGGGTCGTCGGGGTGTACAGCGAGTACCGTACGTCGCCGACGGGCCCGTCACTACCTGCTGGGTTCGCTACTGCGGATCCCATTGCAGCGTCAGCCAATTGAGTCGGGCCTCGCGGGCAGCGCCGTCGGCGTCACCGTGTTGGGCGAGGTCGACGATCTTGGCGTGCTGCGACACCGACGACCGGCCGGTCGACGACGAGAACCGCGTGCGCTCCATCCGCCGCAGTAGTGGCGTGTACTGATCGAGCACGGACCGGACGGCGGCGTTGGCGCAGAGGCCGATGGCCACGCCGTGAAACTCGTCGTCCGATGCGATGGCCCCCTCGACGTCGTTGGCACGCAGTGCCACTGCGAACCGTTCATTGGCGGTCCGCATGGCGGCGAGGTGGCCGGGCTCCAGAAGCGGTACCGCCTCGCGCACCGCCAGTTCGTGCATGGCCGCCACGACGGCCTGGGCGTCCGTCATGCTCCTCGCGTCGAGCGGGCTGACGATCGTGTAACGCCCGGGCCTGGTCTGAACCAGGCCCGCCGCATCCAGTCTGGCCAGCGCTTCGCGAATCGGCGTCCTGCTGACCCCGAGCCATTCGCTGAGCTCGGCGTCGACCAGTCGTTCCTCCGGCTGCAGGGTGCCGTCGACGATCGCTGCCCGGATGGCGGTGAACGCGTCGTCACGGAGCAACTGTCGCTTAGGCGCGGCACTCCGCTGCGGTACTGGCATGCAATATTTTGTCCCTGGTAGTGCGCATGATGTCAACACGGCAGACGCGAGCTGGGCATTCGTGCACCGTGTGGGACTGGTTCCCTCCCGCCTACATCTGCGATATATTGCGTATCGCCAATCGTAGCGACTGCCGAAGGAGTGCCACCCCATGCCCATCGAGGACTTCGAGCGGTACCCGCTGACCTTCGGACCGAGTCCGATTCACCCCCTGGATCGGTTGACCGCCCACCTTGGCGGCGCCCGCATCTGGGCCAAGCGGGAGGACTGCAACTCCGGCCTGGCGTACGGCGGCAACAAGACCCGCAAGCTGGAGTACATCGTTCCCGACGCGCTCGCACAGGGCGCCGACACGCTGGTCTCCATCGGTGGCTATCAGAGCAACCACACCCGTCAGGTGGCCGCGGTCGCGGCGAAGCTCGGACTCAAGGCCCGCCTGGTCCAGGAGAAGTGGGTCGACTGGCCTCAACTGTGGGAAAACGCCGCTTCGGATGAGAAGGTGGGCAACATCCTGCTGTCCCGCATCATGGGCGCCGACGTGCGGCTGGATCCCGCGGGCTTCGACATCGGCATCCGGTCGTCCTGGGAGGACGCGCTTCGCGAGGTTCGCGAGGCCGGAGGCAAGCCCTATCCCATTCCGGCAGGCGCCTCCGAGCATCCGCTCGGTGGACTGGGTTTCGCGAACTGGGCGTACGAGGTGCAGAAGCAGGAGGCCGAGCTCGGCGTCTTCTTCGACACGATCGTCGTCTGCACCGTCACCGGTTCCACCCACGCCGGGATGATCGCCGGGTTCGCCGGTCAGGACCGGCCCCGCACCGTCCTCGGCATCGACGCCTCGGCGACCATCGACAAGACGAGGGCCCAAGTCGCCAGGATCGCCAGGAGCACCGCTGAACTGATCGGCCTCGGCCGCGACGTTCGCGACGACGAGATCACCGTCCTTGAGGGCTGGGCGGGAGACCTCTACGGAATCCCGGTGCAGTCCACGCTGGATGCGATCAAGCTGTCAGGCCGGCTCGAGGGCATGATCATCGACCCCGTGTACGAGGGCAAGTCGATGGCGGGCCTCATCGATCTGGTCGGCGACGGGACCATCGCCAAGGACTCGAACGTGCTCTATGCCCACCTTGGCGGGCAGCCTGCGCTCAACGCCTACTCCGACCTGTTCGGCTGACCGGCACGGGCCCGCACCCCCGTGGGCTGGCCGATCCGCGGATTCCGCGAGTTCGACCTGGCTGCGCCCCGTGCGCAATCCCGTTGGCGGCGTGGATGCCGAGGGCGACGTCCTCGAGAAATCGGCACGCGCGGTGGTCGCGGATCCGCTGCCAGCGAGAAGCTCGTTTGTACAACATGATTCGATTGTCGGCGCGATGTCATCGAGGAACCAGTGGCACTGGAGCCGTTACTCGATAAGATAGTGACGTGCATTCGGTGGCGATCCTCGCGTATGACGGGATGTCGGGTTTCGAGTCGGGACTGGCGGCCGAGATCTTCGGCATGACCGAGCTCTCGGAGAGATTCTCCGCGGGAATCGTCAGACCCTGGTACTCCGTGAAACTGTGCTCCGAGCAGGCGGAGGTGCGGATGCTCGGGGGCGCCACCGTCCGCACCTCCTACGGGCTCGACGACCTGGCGTCGGCCGACACCGTGATCATCCCCAGCGTGCGCGACGTGGACGAACCCACGTCGCCCGACCTGATCGAGGCCATTCAGGTGGCCCATGAACGCAATTCCCGGCTGGTGTCGATCTGCTCGGGAGCCTTCGCGCTGGCTGCGGCGGGCGTGCTCGACGGCCGATCGGCGACCACGCACTGGATCTACGTCGACCTGCTGCAGCAGCGGTATCCGGAGGTCGACGTCGACCCCGTGCCGCTCTACGTCGACGGCGGCCGCGTCTTGACAAGCGCGGGCTGCGCCGCCGGCCTGGATCTATGCCTTCACCTCGTGCGCGCGGACCACGGATCGCACGTCGCCAACGACGTGGCACGACGCCTGGTCATCTCACCGCACCGCGCCGGGGGGCAGGCCCAGTACATCGACAGTCCGGTGCCGGAGCCCACCACCGACGGCCAGATCGCGGCCGGAATGGACTGGGCCCTGGCTCATCTCGACTCGCCCATCAGCCTCGACGAGCTGGCCGCGCAGTCCGCTCTGTCCCGGCGCAGCTATCTCCGCAGGTTCGCGAAGGCCACCGGAACCACGCCGATCAAGTGGCTCATCGCCCAACGGATTCAGGCCAGCCTCGCGCTGCTCGAGTCATCCTCGCTGTCGATCGAGCAGATCGCCGCTCGCGTCGGCTTCGAGTCGCCAGTCACCTACCGGCACCACTTCGTCCGCTCGTTGCAGACCACGCCGAGCGCGTACCGCAGCTGCTTCACGGCCGGTGCCGAGAGTGCCTGACCTACTGATTCGCCGGGCCCGACTCGTATCCACGCTGGCCGCAGGCGACCTCGCAGCCACCGATGCCCCGGTCGACGTATCCATCGTCGACGGCGTCATCGCCGACGTCGGGTACCAGCTCACGCGTCGACCCGGGGTGACCGAGGTGAATGCCGACGGCAGGTGGGTGATGCCCGGTCTCTGGGACAAGCACGCCCACCTCGGTCAATGGACCGCGGCCACCCGGCGTCTCGACTTCGGTGGTACCCGCTCGCCCGAGCAGGTACTCGCGCTGGTCTCCGCCCGACTCCGACAGGCGCCCGGGCAGCCAATCCTCGGCGCAGGGATGCGTGCCGGGCTGTGGCACACCGCGGCGAGCGTCCGCGCGCTCGACGTCGTCTCTGGCGACGTTCCTGTCGCGCTGGTGAACGCCGACCTTCACCACGCCTGGTGCAACACCGCCGCGCTCGACGCCCTGGAGTTGCCGCGGCGGGAGGGCGTTGTCGCAGAGGCCGAGTGGTTCGCCGCCTATCCGCGGCTCGATGCCATCGCCGGCTCGGCGACCGGCCCGTCTGCGTACCGCAGTGTGCTGCAAGACGCGGCCGCGCGCGGGATCGTCGGCATCGTCGACCTCGAGTTCGAGTCGCGGTGGGAGGACTGGGCCACCAGGTGGGAGCAGGGGTGCGACGTCGTACGGATCAGGTGGGGCGTCTATCCGGACGGGTTGGATGGCGTCGTGGCGGCTGGCTTGACGACCGGTGATCCGTTGCACGGCAGGCACTCTCAGGGACCCAATCTGGTCATGGGGCCACTGAAGATCATCAGTGACGGCTCGCTGGGCACCCGCACCGCATGGTGCTGCGACCCCTATGACGGCGAACCCGACAACTTCGGTGCCCGCAACCTCGACGACGTCGAACTGGCGACACTGCTCGAGCGGGCGACGGCCGCCGGCCTGCAGGTCGCTACCCACGCCATCGGCGACCGGGCGTTGACCCAGGCGCTCGACTGCTACGCGGCGACGGGTGCGCGCGGCTCGATCGAGCACGCTCAACTCGTCACGAAGGACGCCGTCGCCGAACTCGCCAGGCTCGGCCTGACGGCCAGCGTGCAACCGGCTCATCTACTCGACGACCGGGAGATCAGCGAGCGCGTCTGGCCGGACCGCACCTCGCGGTGCTTCGCACTCGGGTGGATGCGCGATGCGGGCGTCGACATCGCGTTCGGCTCCGATGCTCCGGTCGCCGCCCTCGACCCGTGGCTGGCGATCTACGCCGCGGTGCACCGCATCGACGACGAGGTTGCGCCGTGGCATCCCGAGCAGGCGCTCACCGTCGCAGAGGCGATCGCCTACTCGGTGGACCGGCGGGTCGTCGGTGTCGGCGCTCCCGGCGACGTCGTGCTTCTCGACGCGGACCCCATACAGGCCGAGCCGGCCCAACTGCGTTCGATGTCAACGGCTCTCACCGTCGTCGGTGGGCGGATCGTCCACGACGCCAGCTAGGGCACCGCGCTTCACGCCGGCTCGCATCATTCCTCGGCGGTCGGAAGCGACGCGGCAATGGCCTCCCACGCGTCGTGTACGTGGCTGCACATCGCGCCGGTCTGGGTGATGGCCGTGACCCAGCGATGGGAGTGATCGTACAGTTCGACCGTCGAGGTCCGGCCCGCCGTGCCGTGCGCCTGCGTAACCCAACACTCGGCGACCGCCACCGGATCCACCGCATAGCGGGCGGCGCCGAACACGGCCGCGACGTGCTCCCCGGCGTGCTCGACCATCGCGGCGCGGCCTCGGTGCAGTTGCACGCACCCACCGCCGGGAACGGCGATGGTGAAGGCCAGCCCCACCTCGGCGAGATGGGCCAGAAGAGGTGGGATCACGCGCGGGTCGATGCGACGGGCCCCCGCGAACGGGAGCACCCGGTAGCGCTCGGGCGTCATCGCATCGAGGTGGGTGATCTGATCGCCGTCCCGCCAATCGAAGGTGGACCAGTCAACGGGGGCAACGGGTGCCAGCCGCTGCGCGGGTGCAAGGCCGAGGGCCTCCACGACGAGTCGGTCCGACATCGGCGTGAGATACGCACGGTGCGTGCCGGATTCACCTGACATGGTCAAAGCACGTGGTGTGAGGAGCGTGTCGTGAATCAGACCCGGATGCATCCTCAGCCCGATGAGCTCCTCGCCGCACACCAGGGCCTCGCCGGGGAGGGCAGGGCGGGAGTACTCGCCGGTGTGGCTGAGCAGGGCGGCGTCGTTGGCGGTGCAGGACACGACGGTGCCGATGGCGGGGAGCGCCTCGGCGATCATCCTGGGGCTGGCGGAGATTCGCCTGGCCGGGCAGTTCTGGCAACGTCGGCCATCAGTACACATCGCGAACGTACCGCTTCTCTCGTTTCAGGGTGTTGACGTAGTCGGTGGCTTCCTCGCGACCGAGCCCGCCGTGTTCGACGACGACGTCGTGCAGCGCACTGTCGACGTCCTTGGCCATCCGCGTGGCGTCGCCGCACACGAAGAAGTGGCCGCCGTCCTCCAGCCATGCGAAGAGTTCCTTGCCGTGCTCGCGCATCCGGTTCTGCACGTACGTCTTTGGGCCACCTTCCCGCTCTTGGTCCCGCGAGAACGCGAGTTCCAGCCGGTCGAGCAGGCCGTTGGAGTGCCAGCTCGTGAGGTCCTCCTCGTACGTGTAGTCGTACTCGCGGTGCTGGTCGCCGAAGAACAACCAGTTGGCGCCCCTGGCCCCGCGGTGTTGACGCTCCTGCAGGAAGGCCCGGAACGGCGCGATGCCCGTGCCTGGTCCGACCATGATCATCGGGGCGTCGTCTTCGGTGGGCACGCGAAACGACTTGTTGGGCTGCAGGAATACCTTCGCGCTGCTGGCGCGATCGGCAAGGAAGGTGGAGCAGACCCCGCCCCGCATCCGGCCCGTGCTGTGGTAACGCACGCTGGCGACCGTCAGGTGGATGTGCTCGGGATGGGCCAGCGGACTCGACGAGATCGAGTAGGCCCGGTGCTGAAGCGGCTTCAGCAGCCCAACGAACTCCTCGAGGCCGAGCTCGTCGCCACCGATGCGCAGGATGTCCAGCACGTCCTTGCCGTACAACCAGCGATCGAGGGCGTCCTTGACCCCGCCGCGCAGGACGTAGGTGAACTCCTCGTTCTCGGCGCGGCTCTCCACCTCGCCGAGAAGGTCCTTCGACGGCGTGCTGATCTCGTAGCGGTGACCGAGGAGTTCACCGAGGGGCTCGTCGCCGACGAGCGTGTCGACCGAGACTCGGAAGTGGTCGGCGATGGCCTCGACTAGTCGCGGGTCGTTCTCCGGGATGACGCCCAAGGCATCACCGGCCTCGTAGACGATGCCGCTGTCGGCGAGGGCGAACTCGTAGTGGCGGATCTCCTTGCCCGACCCGTCGCGGGACAGTAGCCGGTTGACCGACAGCGCCGCGTCGAACGGATTCTTGCGCGTCCAGCCGGAGCGCGAGACCGTGCTGGGTGGTGGCGTGCTCGGGGTGCCGCTGGCGCCTGCCACGGTGACGAGGCTCCCCACCGCGCCCTGCACCCATTCGGCGGCGTGCGCCTCGTAGTCGACGTCACAGTCGGCCCTTGCGAAGATCCGGTTCGCGCCGAGCTGCTCGAGGCGGGTGTCGATCAACTTGCCCGCCTGGCAGAAGCCGTCATAACCGGTGTCGCCGAGGGCCAGAACGCTGAAAGACACCCCTTCCAATCTCGGGGCGACCGTCGAAGTCAATGCCTCCCAGAACAATTCGGCGTTGTCGGGCATCTCGCCCTCGCCGTAGGTAGAGGTGATGATGAGCACGTTCTGCAGGCCTGCGAACTCCTCGAGGGCGATCTCGTCGAGACCGCTGACCGAGACGTCGAACCCCTGCGCCTTGGCGGCGGCCGCGGCGTCATCGGCCACGCCCTCCGCGTTCCCGGTCTGAGTGCCGAACAGGATGCGCAGGGGTGGACGTGTCGTCACGACGTCGGCAATGGCAGGCGGCGGAACCGCCGTGGTCATGGCGAGGCGGGAATGCAGGCCCGCCAGGAAACCGGAGATCCAGGCTCGCTGGTCCTCGTTGAAGGGGGCGTCTTCGGGGATGTAGGCGATCTTCATGTGCTCTTCAGGTCGTCTGGAGGGAGGGGGTGGGCGCCGTGCTCTCGGACGAGGCGAGGTTGTCGACGACCGTGGGGATCGCCTGCATGGCGAACAGCTCCTCGAAGGAGGGCAGGCGGCCGATCTTGTCGACGTTCTTGGCGCTCTGGTACAGAATCCAGCCGTAGGTGCCCGGACTGTCCATCGACAGGACGTTGCGCCGGGTCAGGGCCTCCTTGTAGTCGGTGATCCGTTTGTTCGCGGTGAACACCGCGAGGTCTTCGTCGCTGAAGGGCTCGATCGCCTCGCGGGCATACCTCTGCAGCTTCTGGATGAGGAAGAAGTCCTCGGTCAGGATCAGGTTGCGTACGACCGTGCCGACTCGCGGATCACGCACCCCGGCGGCATCCGGCATCCGCGAAAGCGCAAGCTGCTGAGCCATGTTCAATACCGTGTAGGTGTTGAGCAGCGCAAACATCTCGTCGGTGTCGGTCTCGCCGTAGCCGGGGACCGACCCGCCGAGCACCTCACGGCCCTCGCGATAGGAGTGCTTGAACTTGGCCACCTGGTAGCCGGCCAGCGCTGCGGAGAGTTCGTCGAGCAGCTCCTTGCGCGTCTTCGCCGTCAGGATTGCGTCGGAGTCCTGGTACTGCAGCAGCGCCCGTGGCATTGCGTAGCAGACGTGTCGGCGAGTGACAGACCAGGCGTCGAGCAACGCCTTGGCCTTCGCCGATCCGGTGGCCTCGGCGTGCCACTCCAACATGGTCCGTGCGGCGACTTCGTGAAATGGGGCGTCGGTGATCGGAGCGACCAGCACCGAGTCGGCACTGACCTTCGACGGCAGCTGACCGGCCGGGTCGTACTGGTAGAGGAAGCCACCGCTCATGCCGTTGGCGACGCCCTTGCCGAACTCGCCGATGTTGAACACCGCGCCGTTGGTCATGTACTCGCAGAGGAACTCTCCGACACCCTCGACGACCGCGCTGGCACCGGAGTTTCGCACCGCGAACCTGTCACCCGCCTCGCCTTCGACGAACAATCGGCCGCCCGAGGCGCCGAACAGCGCGAAGTTGCCAATGAGTACGTTGCCGCCTGGGGTATCCGATCCGCCGCCGGGGGAGCGGACCACGATCGTGCCGCCGCACGCCCCCTTGCCGACGCCGTCGTTGCACGTTCCCTCGTGGGACATGGTCATTCCGTCGTTGCAGAAGACACCGTAGCTCTGCCCGGCCGACCCGGTCGTGGTGATCGCGACGCTGTCGGGAAGAAGGTAGCGCCGCCCCCGGTCGTCGGTGGCGATCGCGGATCCGAGCGCGGGGCCCCGGTCGGCCGGATGGTTCAGCCTCCGCTCGATGTCGATCGCCAACTGGCCGCCGACGCTCTTGTTCTGATTGCCGAGCCGGACCGCGGGCAGTCGGACGCCATCGAAGTCGGGTCGGCCCGGCACGTCGAGCCTGCTGGCGAACCCGTCGTCGATCGCGTAGTCCTTCTCCATGTAGATGGGATCGTCGACCACGAACACGTCGGCAGGGGCGAGCATCGCCCGCAGGTCGAGGGCACCGATGCGGGACGGATGGTCGAGCAGGTGCAGCAGATCGCTGCGCCCGCGGGCCTGGTGCAGCGAGCGCATGCCGAGTGTCGCCAGGACCTCGCGGACCTCGTGGGCGATGTTGAGTAGATACTGCGCCAGCGCGCGGGGATCGCCCTCGAACGCCTCGGCGTTGGTGGTCAGGCCGGCCGGACACTTGATGTTGCAGTTCTTGGCCATCACGCACTTGAGCATCATCAGGGCAGTGGTGCCGAACTCGTAGCTGTCGGCGCCGAGCAGCGCCGACTTGACCACATCGCTGGCGGTCTGGTGCGCACCCGAACATCGCAGCACTACCTTCTGCCGAATACCGTTGGCGCACAACGCCTGATGCACTTCCGCGACGCCGATCTCCGCGGAGCGCCCGGCGTACTTGAGGCTGGTGACCGCCGCGGCACCGGTTCCGCCGGTGTTGCCTGCCACGTTGATCACGTCGGCCCCGGCCTTCGCGACGCCGACGGCGATCGTGCCGATGCCCTCGGAGGACACCAGCTTGACGACCACCCGGACGCGGGCCGCCTTGCAGTCGTGAATGAGCTGCGCGAGGTCCTCGATGGAGTACGTGTCGTGGTGCGGCGGCGGGGAGACGAGTTCGACGCCGGGCGTGCCGCCTCTGGCGGCCGCGATCTGTACGGTCACCTTGGCGGCGGGCAACTGGCCGCCCTCGCCTGGCTTCGCGCCTTGACCGATCTTGATCTCCAGCTCCTGGAGCATCGGGTCGGCCAGATATCCCGCCCACACGCCGAACCGCCCGGAGGCGAACTGCTTGATCCGCGAGCCGCGGATGGTGCCGTAGCGCGTGATGTGCTCGCCACCCTCCCCGCAATTCGACAGTCCGCCAACCATGTTGGTCCCGTGTGCCACGGCCTCGTGGGCCGTCGACACCAGCGCGCCGTGGCTCATCGCGCCCGACGTCAGCGTGCGGGTGATCTCGCTGGCCGGTTGCACTTCGGCGAGCGGAATCGAGTCCGGGGCCTTGCGAAGCTTGCCGAGGTAGCGCCTGGCCTCGCCGCGCGCCCGCAGCCACAGCCGGTCGCCGATGATCTCCTGATCGACGATCTCGTCGCCGAACAACTCGACGAGAGCCTCGGCGAGCGCGCCGAGGCGCGCGGGCAGGTGTCCGAGTCGCATGGTGAACTCATCGCCGACCTGCACGCAGGTCACGCCGCGCACCTGAATGTCGTTGTTGCCGCGGCGCGCGAATTGGCCTATTTCCGAACGGAATTCGTCGGCCGTATGGAGGAAGTTGACGTCGGCGGGCAGCGCCAGCACGTCGCGCAGCGCGGCGGGGCGGCGGCTGCGCTCGGCGTTCATCGACCGGACGAAGTTGCGGTAGCCGGGCGTGATGTCGAAGCTGTTGATCGCCCGCGGGGACAGCTCGTCGAAGCTGGTGTTGCGGTAGGCGTCGTCGTGAAGACCGAAGGCACCTTCGAGCTGGTGCAGCGGCAGCAATCGCAGGAAGGCCGCATCGGCCATGTCCGGGTTCTCCGGCTTGGCGTCGTCGTCGAAGGCGATGGTCTCCTCGGTCATGTCGACGAAGCCGCGCACCGCCGTCGTGCCGTAGGAGTGGCCCGCGCCCTCAGCGCGCTCCTTGAACAGGCCCAGCAGGGGAACGTCCTTCTCGCCCGTCACATCCAGCGCGCGGGCGTGCCAGTCGGGAATGGTCTCGGCGATGGTGGCGAAGCCAACGCCAGCCACGGGGGAGACGACGTTGGGAAAGTACCGACGCAGGACCGGGTCACCGGTGTCGAGGTAGTTGGGCTCGAAGAACTCGCCGCCGATGTAGCTCTCCGCCGTACACAGGCCGACCTTGCCCATGGTCTTCATGAGCGACTTCTCGGCCGCCTTGGCGAAGTTCT
The DNA here is from genome assembly GCF_040509115.1 of Mycobacterium sp. Lineage (GTDB taxonomy): Bacteria > Actinomycetota > Actinomycetes > Mycobacteriales > Mycobacteriaceae > Mycobacterium. The sequence goes on from NZ_JBEVLO010000042.1 coordinate 19,141, forward strand.
TGAACGCCTTGGCGACGCTGGTTTCATCAGGACCGAACTTTTCCTCCGCCCGCATCTGGACCGCGAGCGGATAGACCGCCGACGCACCGAAGCCCAGCGCCGTGGCGATGTGGTGCGAGGAGCACAGCTGGCCGCTTTCCGCGATGATCGAGACCCGTAGTCGCAAGCCCTGTTCGATCAAGCGCTGGTTGATCGCCGAGACGACGAGTGTCAATGGCATGGCGGCGCGTTCGCGTTCGACGTGGCGGTCGGAGATGACCGCGATGCCGCCGCTGGCGCGTGCGAAGGTCTCCACGTCGTCGCACAGCGCGTCGATGGCGGAGACGAGCGCATCCTCGTTGGCGGCCAGATCGTCGAGGACGATTCGGTAGCGGATGCCGAAGCGTTGCACCGGGGTGTGAGGCTGCTCGCGGATCTTGAGCATGTCGAGATGGCTGAGAATCGGGGAGGGCACCACGATCTGCGGGGCGGGGGCGGCGCCGCTGTTGGGCTTGGCGCCGAGTGCGACCCGCAGCGTCATGCCGTCGGCTTCGCGGATGCTGTCCAGAGGCGGGTTGGTGACCTGGGCGAAGCGTTGGGAGAAGTACTTGGCGACACCACCTTCCTGATTGGACAGGGCGTTGATGGCGGCGCCGTAGCCCATCGCCGAGATCTTCTCCTGCCCGGTGGCGAGCATCGGGTCCATCAGGAACTTGAAGCTCTCCTGATTCAGCGAGTAGGCGACGTAGCGTTGATACCGGGTGAGGTCGCCGTGGTATCGCGCTGGCGAGGCCTGGTTCTCGGGAGGTACCGACGGCAAATCCGCGAGGTTGACGCGGGCCGCGCTCAGCATGGTGGCGTAGTCGTGGCGAGCGGCGAGCTTCTCCAGTGCCTCGGTGGTCGAGTAGGTGCGACGCTCGGCGTGGTCGTAGTACAGCATGCCGCCCGCCTCGATGCGGCCGCGTCTGATGACGTCCTCCGGCGGGAAGTAGACCTGCCCGGCTTCCGAGGTCACGCCAAGGTAATCGGCGGTCTCCACCGTGCGCAACGGCCGCAGTCCGAGCCGGTCCAGGCGGGCGCCGATGATGGTGCCGTCACCGAAGATCAGGGCCGCGGGCCCGTCGTTCTTCTCCTCGTAGAGGCTGAAGTACTCCAGCATGTCCCGGACCCCGGGCGACAGGGTGGTGTCGTTCTCCCACGCCGGGGGCATCATCGCCACCACCGCGGTGACCAGGTCGAGGTCGTCCTCGAGGACGCGGGTTTGCAGGGTCTGGTCCAGACGGCAGCTGTCGGACTGCCCGACGGGTCGGATGATCGCGCGGTTGCGGGCGAGTGCGATGGCGTTGTCCGAGAGTCGGTTCTTCTTGTCGGTGTTGAGTTCACCGTTGTGGGCCATGAGCCGGAAGGGTTGCGCCATCGTGGCGTTGGGTGCCGTGTTGGTCGAGAAGCGGGTGTGGAAGAACATCGAGTGCACTTCCATGCGCGGATCGGACAGGTCCCTGAAGTACGGCACCACCTCGCCCGAGTTCAGCCGGCCCTTGAGCACCTGGGTACGCGCGCTCAGGGAGAGCGGATAGAGCCCGAGCAGTTCGGGGCGGGTGTAGGCGACGGATTCGATCACCATCAGCACGTCGTGGATCTTGCGATCGGAGGTCTTGTCGTTGGAGTCGACGAGGAACACCCACTGCCGGATGGGGAGTTGGTACTTGACGGCCGCCGGACGGATTGCCGAATCGTCAACGGGCACATCACGTTTGAGCACGACATCGAAACCCTGTGCAAGTAGGGCGTCCTCGATCACCGCCTCGGCTTCGCGGTGGAACGCCGGATTGCTTGGCAGGAAGAAATTTCCGACGCCGAACCGTCCCAGCTGCAGATCTGGCCTGCCGGTCAGTTCGGCGAAGAAACGCAACGAAAGATCGAGGTTGACCCCCGCACCGTCGCCGACGCCCTCCGAGGACATGCCACCGCGGTGCGGGACGGCGCACAGCGCCTCGTGCAGCTTGCGGATGACCTCCTGGGTCTGGACGCCGTCCTTTCGGGTGAGGAAACCGACACCGCAGCTATCCTTCTCCCGATCCGGGTCGTACAGTCCGTTCA
>NZ_JBEVLO010000043.1:0-19602 GCF_040509115.1 Mycobacterium sp.
CGATGCCCGCATCGTCGACGTCGCGGCCACACCACCGGCAGGGCTGGGACTTGGCGCGTCTGCGAGTCGCGGTCTCCACGACGACTGACTCTAAACGGCCGATGGTGGGTATCCCGGTAGCATGGACGGTTGGGTCGGGAACTTCTCGGCGCCGCAACGCGTTGACGTTCTCGGACGAAATCTTGAGAAGGAGTGGTGACGATGGCTGATCGTGTATTGAGGGGCAGCCGGCTCGGGGCCGTGAGCTACGAGACCGACCGCAATCACGACTTGGCGCCGCGTCAGGTCGCCCGCTACCGCACCGACAACGGCGAGGAGTTCGAGGTCCCGTTCGCCGACGACGCCGAGATCCCCGGTTCGTGGCCCTGCCGCAACGGCATGGAGGGCACGCTGATAGCCGGCGACGTGCCGGAGCCCAAGAAGGTCAAGCCCCCGCGTACCCACTGGGACATGCTGCTGGAGCGTCGCTCGGTCGACGAGCTCGACGAGCTGCTCAAGGAGCGTCTGGACATCATCAAGACGCGCCGCCGCGGCAGCTGATCGGTTACTGCACCACGCCGCGCGCGCGGTCCAGGCGACCGCGGATGCCCCACTCTGCGATCTTGAAGAGGGCTTCGCCCATCATCGAGCCGTTCATCTTCGACTTGCCAAGTTCGCGCTCGGTGAACGTGATGGGCACTTCCTTGACGGTGAATCCGGCGTTGATGGTCCGCCACGTCAGGTCCACCTGGAAGCAATAGCCCTTCGAGTCGACGGCGGCGAGGTCGATCTTCTCGAGCACCTCGCGACGGTAGGCACGATAGCCTGCCGTGATGTCGTGGACACCAACGCCGAGCAGCACCCGGGAGTAGCCGTTCGCGGTGCGCGACAGCAGCATTCGCCGTCGCGGCCAGTTGCGGACCATGCCGCCGTCCACGTAGCGCGAACCGATTGCCAGGTCGGCGCCCGCATCGACGGCGTCGAGCAGTCGGGACAGCTCCTCCGGCGCATGCGAGCCGTCGGCGTCCATCTCGACCAACACGGTGTACTCGCGGCCAAGGCCCCACGCGAAGCCCGCGAGGTAGGCCGCACCGAGGCCTGCCTTGCTGGTGCGGTGCAAGACGTGGACGCGGTCGGGATCGGCGAGTGACAGCTCGTTGGCCAGTTCACCGGTGCCATCTGGGCTGCCGTCGTCGACGACCAGCACGTGTACCTCCGGGCGGGCCGCGTGGACCCGTCCGACGATCAACGGCAGATTGTCGCGCTCGTTGTACGTCGGGATGATGACGAGCGTGCGCTGACTCGGACGATCGCCCCACATCATGAGCGATCCCGCCTCGCGGTCATGCGATTCCTCCATCGTCGGTGCCGTCGGTCGTCCTTCGACGGCGACGCGCGAAGTTCCCATTGTGCAGTATCGCTGCGACGACGGTCGCAGAGCCAACGAAGACCAGCAGTCCCTGAATGACGGGTCCCCACCTCGTGGCCGGGGTCAGGCTGGACTTCAGGCGGATCTGCTCGTCGAGGTACGCGGGCTCGAAGAACTGGGTGCTGGCGATCTCTCGGCCGTCGGGCCGGATCACCGAGCTGATGCCGGTGGTGCCGGCGACCACGACGTAGCGGTCGTGCTCGACGGCGCGCAGCCGGGCGAATCCGAGCTGCTGGCGGCTCATCGCCTCGTTGAACGTCGCATTGTTCGCGGGCACGGCCAGGAACTGGGCCCCGTTCAGTACCGACTCGCGGGCGGCGCGGTCGAAGATCACCTCCCAGCAGGTGGTGACGCCGATCGACGTGTTCGCTGCGCGCACCACGCCGGTACCGGTGCCCGGCACGAAGAAGCCGGCACGGTCGGCGTACGACGACAGCAACCGGAAGAACCCGCGCCACGGCAGGTACTCACCGAACGGCTGAATGATCTGCTTGTCATGACGCTCACCGGGCCCGTCGTCCCCGTCCCACACGATGACGGTGTTCGTGGCCGCGGGGTTCTCCGCGGTGTACCCCGGTGCGGCGAGCACGGTGCCGACGAGGATCGGTGCCCGAATCGCGTCGGCGGCCAGGGTGATCTGCTCGGCGGCGTCGCGGTTCGCGATCGGGTCGATGTCCGAGGAATTCTCCGGCCAGATCACGACGGCGGGCTGGGGCGCCCGCCCTGCCCGCACGTCGTCGGCCAGTCGCAGGGTCTCGCGCACGTGGTTGTCCAGGACGGCGCGGCGCTGCGCGTTGAATTCCAGTCCCAGCCGCGGGACGTTGCCCTGGACGGCGGCGACGGTGGTCGACGGGTCTTCTCCGGCGCCCACCGCGGACTTCCTGACGTACGGCGTGGCCAATGCCACGGTGAGGAGCACCAGGGCAACGCAGACACCCGGCAGCAGCACGCTGGGCGCCTTCGTGAGGGCGGTCCCGTGGTCGGCATGCCACCAGCGGACGGTCTCGACGACGATGGCGGCAAGGCTGAACCCCACCAACACCACCGCGAAGGACACCAGGGGCGCACCCCCGTAGTGCGCGATCGGCAGCAGGGGGCTGTCGTCCTGGCTGAAGCCGATGACGCCCCACGGGAACCCGCCGAACGGAATGGTGGATTTGAGCCACTCGGCGAGCACCCAGAGGCAGGCGAACCACACCGGCCACCCGGGCAGTCGCCGCACCACGACCGCCAGCAATCCGAAAACGGCCGGGAACAGGGCCTCCATCGCGGCAAGCAGCAGCCACGGGATCGGCCCGACGAGTCCACTGATCCAGGGCAGTAGAGGGATGTAGAAGGCCAGGCCGAAGAGGAAGCCGTAGCCGAACCCGCCCATCTTCGTCGTCGGCTCCTGAAGCACCGCCCACGCCAGCAGCGCGAAGGCGACGAAGCCGAGGAACCACCAACCGAACGGGGGGAAGCTCAGGCACACCATCAATCCGCCGGCGATCGAGGCGGCAATCCGCAGCGCCCGAGGACCGAGGGTGCGGCCAAGGCGCTTGGCCAGCCTCGAACCGCGCTCGCTGGGGGTCGTGTCGGCCTCGGCGGTGTCGGCCTCGGCGGTGTCGGCCTCGGCGGTGTCGGTGCCCTGCCGGGCCCACAGCCGCCCGGGCTTGCGGTCAGCCATGAAGTGCGACACCACGGTGCACCGTCTGACGACAGACCGGAAGGGGCGCGTCAGCAGCCAGCCGCGGCAGGGCAGGTGTCCGGGATCGCGGATCGGTGGACCAGCGCTGGACGGCGTCGGCGGGGGCCGCCACCTCGAGGGCGCCCAGCCCACCCGGCACGTCCCAGACCGCGTAGGACGCGGGGGCGCCGGGAACCAGGGTTCCGGTGATGCCGTCCCTGACGCCCGCCGCCCGCCACGCACCGCGGGTGGCCGCGCTGAAGGCGGCCCGCGCCGAGATCGCGCTTCCCGTCGTGTGGTGCAGTGTCGCGGCGCGGACGGATTCCCACGGACTCAACCCGGTGACCGGGGAGTCGGAGCCGAAGGCGAGTGGCACGCCTTCGGATGCTAACAGCGCGAACGGATTCATCCGACGCGCTCGGTCGACGCCCAAACGACGGGCGTACATGCCGTCGGCACCACCCCACAGTGCATCGAAGTTCGGCTGCACGCTGGCGATCACACCCCAGGATCCGAGCCTCCTGGCCTGTCCCTCGGTGACCATTTCGAGGTGCTCCAGACGATGGCCGCAGCGTGCGACTGCCGGACCCCCGACGCGGTCCACGATCCGGGCCAAGGCGTCCACGACGGCACCGACTGCGGCGTCGCCGATCGCGTGGAACCCCGCGGTGATGCCTGCCTCGGTGCAGGCGCTCAGGTGGCTCTCGATGGCGTCGGGATCCAGATAGGCGTTGCCACGGAGATTCGGCTGGCAGTTCGGGGCGTCCGCATAGGGCTCGTCCAGCCACGCGGTCCGCGATCCGAGCGCCCCGTCGACGAACAGGTCGCCGGCCAACCCCCTGACACCGGTGTCGGCAACGAGGTCCCGGGCTTGGGCTGCGGTCGTCACCGGCTGGCCCCAGTAGCCGACGACGTCGACGCCGTGTGACATCGCATGGAGTTCCTGCCAGTCGTCCAGCCCGCCGATGTCGGGACCCGCGCACTCGTGCACGGCGACGATGCCCGACCTGGCCGCGAGGTCGAGGGCCGCGGTGCGGGCGTCGTGCCGCTGGGTCGATGTCAGCAGGCCCCTGGCCGCAGCCCGGACCAGGTGGTGCGCCGCCGCCGTCAGTGGCAGGTCTGGGTGGTAGCCGGCCGCTTCGTCGAGTCGTGGCACCGACCGGCGTAGCGCGGTCGACGCGGCCGCGGAGTGCACGTCGACCCTGGCCAGGTAGGCGAGGCGGCCGCCGACCGCGGCGTCGACGTCTGCGGTGGTGGGGGGCGCGCCGAGCGGCCAACGCGCCTCGTCCCAGCCGTGGGCCCAGATCACGCCGGTCGGATGCTGGCGGGCGTACTCGCCGACGATCCGCAGAGCGTCTTCGGAGGACGCCGCGTGGCGTAGGTCGACACCGATCTCCGAGAGACCGGTCGACGTGACGTGCACGTGGCTGTCGACGAACGCCGGCGCGACGAAGCCGCCGTCCAGGTCGATCACGTGGGCGTCGGGAAATTGACCCCGCCCGACGTCGTCGGTGCCGACCCACCGCACCACGCTCTCGGGGCCGTCAGTCACCGCAATGGCGGTGGCATCCGGCATGGTCGGACTGTGAATCCGACCGCCGACCAGAAGGGTCGTCAAGCTAGTCGAAGTGCTTCGGCAGGCGGGGCTGCTCGACGTCGGTCACGTCGACGACCTCGCCGTCGATGTATTCACCGCCTGCGGGGCGGAACGGGGCGCCCGCCGTCGTCACGATGAGCGGCATCCGGGCCAGTCGTCGGGCCGCCAGCGCGGTGACGGCAGGTCGGGCAGCCGCGCGGGTGGGCGGCATCAGTAGCAGGAGGCCGAGCACCGAGGTGACCAGACCGGGGACGACCGTCAGGACCGAACCCAACGCGATGAGGGCTCCGTCGGAGACCGCGCCCTGCGGCGACGCGAGACCCGACTGCAGGCGCTGCACCTGACGTTTGACCTGGGAACCCACCAGCGCGAGACCCAGCGCGAAGGTGCCTACCAACAACAGGAACGTCCAACCGAAGCCGATCGTGGTCGCGAGAGCGACGACGACCGCCAGTTCGACCAGCACATACACCAGGAAGAGCCGCATAGCCATGTCGGGACAACGCGCGGAGCGCCGCGAGGGTTCCTAGACCTCGGCGGGCGGGGCTTGGATCTCGATCGCGGCATGCACCTTCTCGATGCCGCCGCGGAGGATTGCCTGTGGCACCCACCACCATGCGTGGTACCAGTAGCGTTTGGTGACGAGGTCGAACACCCGCCTGGTCTCGGTCTTCGGCAGCATCCGCGCGACGGCTTCGACCGGCTCGCCCTTGGCCTTGCCGAGCGGCCCGCACTTCTGGATCGTGACGCGCGGAGTGTTGTTGATGCGCTTGGTCTTCCACGACCCGTCGTCAGTGCTGATCAACAGTTTGTCTCCCCTGGGCACCCCCCACACCGGTGTCGGCTTGGGCTTGCCGTCCTTGGTGAAGGTGGTGAGCAGGAGATAGCGCTCCTTGAAGACGCCCTCGAACCGCGGCGCCACGGGTCAGCTGACCGTGCCCTCTCCCGCCGCGTCGCCGGCTCGGGCCTTCAGTTCGATGGTGACGTTCTTCGCCATGCCGCCGCGCAGCTTCGAGAACGCGTTGAACGTCTTGCCGATGAGGCCGTATCGCTTGCCGATCGCCTCGTAGGTCGCCCCGTTCGCCGACTTGTCCAGGATGGTTGCGGTGGCCTCCACCGGCTCACCGAGCGGCTTGCCGCGGCGGTCACACTTCGCGATGGTCACGCGCGGGGTGTTGCGAATGCGCTTGACCTTCCAGGAGTCGCCCTGCGTGATGACGACGAGGTCGTCGCCACGTGGTGCCGCCCAGATGGCGGTGGGCTTGGGTCTGCCGTCCTTGGTGAACGTGGTCAGCAGGATGTACTCGGACTTCGCGACCTCGGCGAACGTGACGGGCATGACCCCAACTTAGCGGCACTGCAGCGAACCGACCGAGGTCAACGGTCGTAGTTACCCCAGCGGCTGTACCAGGAATTCTGGTACGGCAATCCGAGAACTGCGATCATCGACGCGATCAGAGCCACGAATGCGATGAGACCTAGCATTGCCGTTCCTCCCTGTGTCACCCGGTTGCCTCCTGAACGTGGTTGGCAAGCAGGGCTTCTGAAGGAACGTAATACCGCCGGTACCGGGATCGAGAACTTCGTGTCAGACGGAACACGCCCAACGAAATAGTGATGCAGATCACCGTCCAGCCCGGGTGCACGGTCGCCGCGTCCACGCTCACCGCCGCTGGGTCCGGAGTTCGAATCTGCGGTAGCCGAAACCTGGTGCCCGCGAGGCCGATCTGGGGCAATGAAGCCATGTCCCCTTCCCCCGTCATCGTCAAGCTTGGCGCCAACATCGGCGCACGCGTCGACGGCGTACGTCTCGGCGGCGACCTTTCCTCCGAGACGGTCGAGGCGATCAACGCCGCGCTCCTCGAGCACAAGGTCAGCTTCTTCCGCGACCAGCACCACCTCGACGACGACGGCCAACTCGCGTTCGCCAGGACGCTCGGCACGCCCACCATCGCGCACCCGACCGTGACGTCGCGGGGTGCCGACGTGCTGCCGATCGACTCCCGGTACGACAAGGCGAACTCCTGGCACACCGACGTCACGTTCGTCGATCGCATCCCGAAGGCGTCACTGCTTCGTGCCATCACGCTGCCCGAGTACGGCGGCACCACCACCTGGGCGTCGACCGAGGCGGCCTACGACCAGCTGCCGCCCCCGCTCAAGGCCCTCGTCGAGAATCTCTGGGCGGTGCATACCAACGACTACGACTACATCAAGGACGTGGCGGAGGACTTCAGCGGAACCGATGACGAGGTGGCCAGGAACACCCGCCAATATCGCGAGGAATTCATCTCCGACATCTACGAGACCGAGCACCCCGTCGTGCGCGTTCACCCCGAGACGGGCCGCCGCGTGCTGCTGCTCGGTCACTTCGTCAAGCGGTTCGTCGGGCTGGGCACCACTGAGTCCAACACCCTGCTTCAACTGCTACAGGCGCGAGTCACCAAGCTGGAGAACACGATTCGGTGGAACTGGCTGCCAGGTGATCTGGCCATCTGGGACAACAGGGCAACCCAGCACTACGCGGTGTCCGACTACGACGACCAGTACCGTCGCCTGAGCCGAATCACGCTGGCGGGCGACGTCCCGGTTGGCGTGGACGGCTCCCCCAGCCGCGTCATCGCAGGCGACGCATCTCACTACTCGGCGGTCGTGACGCCCGCACGTCTGGTCGCGGTGCCGTGATGACCGCTCACAGGCGGTACATCTCCCGCTCCATGGCGGCACGCTCCATCGAGGTGGACAGCCGCCGCGGGTAGGCCTTCGGTGGCCGCGCGAACGCAGTCCACCACCGCCTGCGCTCCGTTGTCCGCTCCGGCGCGGCCACCGGCTCCGCGGCGGGAGTGACCGCCAACATCGCGTGCAGCTGGGCGGCTGGAACGGATGCGGAGCGCTCGACCATCGCCCGCACCTCAACCGGCGATTCGACCAATATCTCCAGTGACTCATCCAGATCGGTCATCGGAATCCCCCTCTCGTGGCCCCGACACCGACATCGTCGCGACCTGGGGAGACCGTAAAATTGACGCGGGCATAGATTCACGCGTAGTGGACTACTCGACTTCCAGAATCGCGCTCCTATGCTCGAGGGCACCATGCCCAGAATTTCGCTGCCCGGCGGCATGATCGAGCCTGCGCAGCTGGCCGCCATCGCGCTGGCCTCAGCCAGGTTCGCTTCCGCCGAAATGGAACTCACCCCGCAGGGGGACCTGCAGATCCACGGCGTCACGGACCCCGACGGTCTTGCCGAGGCGGTTGCAGACGTCGGACTCCTGCCGTCGTCGTGCCACGACCGCGTCCGAAATGTCGTCCGAAATATCGTTGCCTCGCCGCTGACCGGCCGGGTCGGAGGGACCGCCGACGTCAGGCAACTGGTCTGGGATCTGGACGACGCCATCCTGTCCACCCCCCGGCTGGCCGAACTGCCGGACGGGTTTTGGTTCGCGATCGACGACGGAAGAGGCGACGTATCCGGGCTCGGCGCCGACGTCGGTGTCCACGTGCTCGACGCCACGACCGCGGCGCTGCTGCTCTCGGGCGTGGACACCGGCGTGCGCACCACCGACGTGGTGCCCACGCTGATCGGGGCGGCCGAGCAATTCACCGCTGCGCGCAGCGCCGAGCCCGGCGGGACGTGGCCGCCGGTGACCCGCCCGCCGGTCGGCTGGATCACGCAGGACGACGGACGGATCGCGCTCGGCGCCGCCGTCCCGAACGGGCTGCTCAGGTCGCGCGTCGCCGAGTACCTCGCGGCGGTGGATGCACCGCTGGTGATCACGCCGTGGCGATCGGTGCTCGTCTGCGACCTGGACGAGGGGGTCGCCGACGCCGCGCTGCGGGTGCTCGCCCCGTTCGGTCTGGTCTTCGACGCGAGCGCGCCCGGGTTGGACGTCGGCACCCACGAGCGTTGACAGCCGTCCAGGCGGCCGGTTAGCGTCCGGCGACATGAGCCTGGCCCCCACGATTCCCCGCAGCCCGGCGGACGTGACACCGCAATGGTTGAAGGGCGTGCTGGGGGCCGACGTTCGGTCCGTCGACGTGGCCCCGATCGGCACCGGACAGACGGGCGCCACCTACCGACTCGCGGTGGACTACGGGCCCGAACCCGGCGATCTTCCTGCCACGTTCGCCATCAAACTGTCGTCGCAGGACGACGCGGTGCGTGAGCGCGTGGCCCTCGGCTACCGTTCGGAGCACGCCTTCTACACGACCGTCGCCGACGTCGTCAGCATCCCCCTCCCCACGCACTACCACTGCGAGATCTCGGACGACGGTGGGGATTTCGTGCTCCTCCTCGCCGACATGGCCCCCGCCGTCCAAGGCGACCAGATCGACGGATGCACACCCGAGGAAGCCGAACTCGCCGTCCGGGCGTTGGCCGGTCTGCACGGACCCACCTGGTGCGACGACGCGTGGGCCGACTTCACCGGGCTGGTCATGCCCCTGCCCGATGACGACACCGCAAGGGGGATGGGCGATCTCGCCGCGATGGCGGCGCAGATCACGCTGGATCGACTTGGTGAGAGGATGACCGCCGAGGACCGCGACGCCGTGTCCGAGGCCATGTCGCTGGTGACGCGCTGGCTGAAGGCAGACCGCCAGCGGTTTGCGTTGCTGCACGGCGACTACCGACTCGACAACATGTTGTTCACCCCCGACCGCAGCCACGTCACCATCGTCGATTGGCAGACCCTCGGTGCCGGTCTACCCGCGCGCGACCTGGCGTACTTCGCGGGCACCAGCCTGCTACCCCAGGCGCGCTCGCAGATCGACGAGCACCTGGTCCTCGCCTACCACTCCGAGCTATCCACGTTCGGTGTACCGGATTACGACAGGGAGACCTGCTGGCACGACTACCGGGTGGGCATGCTGCAGGTCCCTCTGCTCACCGTGCTCGGCTGCGCATTCGCCGTCTCCACCGAGCGTGGCGACGACATGATGCTGGCGATGCTGCAACGCGGTTGCCAGGCCATCCGAGACCTCGACACCCTCGATCTGATCAGGTCTTCGTCACCGCCCACTGGGTAACCGGCATTGCGGGCCGCCAACCGGTGAAGCCACCGACAGGCTCACCCCGATGATGCTGGAATCGCGCCAACGTGCCGCCGATTCTCGAATACCATTGCGCCACAACGGATTCCGATTCGACGGTGACCACGTTGGCGACCAGTCGACCACCTAAGGGAAGACGCTCGAAGCACGCCTCCAGCAGGCCAGGCTGCGCCAGTCCACCACCGACGAAGATCGCGTTCGGGGGCGGCTCGAACGCAAAGGCCTCCGGCGCGTCGAAGGCCGTGCTCACCGCGACGCCATGCGTCACCACGTTCGCTTCGATTCGCCGTCGCCGGACCTCGTCACGCTCGAAGGCCACCGCCCGAGCTCCCGGGGCACTGCGACACCACTCCACCGCGATGCTGCCCGACCCCGAGCCGACGTCCCACAACAGTTCACCCGGGCGCGGAGCCAACGCAGCGAGCGTGACCGCACGAATGGACTGTTTGGTGATTTGACCATCGTGGGCGAAGGCGTCGTCAGGGAGCACCTGGCCGACCCGGTCGTCGGGCAGATAGCGCACCGCCATCACGTTCAGGGCGTCGACGTCCTTGGGTGATCGTCCCGCCCACTCCCGCGCCGACGCCGAACGGCGCCGCTCCCCAGGCCCGCCGAGCTGCTCGAGAATGGTGAGCTCGGAATCGCCCCGCCCGGTCTCGGCGAGCAGTCGCGCCAGCTCGGCAGGGCTGGAACCGTCGCGGGACAGCACGACGGCCTGCCCGCCGCGCCGCACGGCGGTGTGCGGCTCGGCCCACACCAGGCTGATGATCTCGGTGTCCTGCACGGCCCACCCGACCCGCGCACACGCCAGCGTCACCGACGACACGTGCGGCAACACCGCCACCCGGTCGGCGCCGTACAGCCGGATCAAGCTGTTGCCGACGCCGTGCAGCAACGGATCACCGCTCGCCACGACGTGGACGTCGGCCCCGCCACCGTCATCCAACAACGTGCGCAGGGCGGGCAGCATCGGCGACGGCCAGGCCAGCTTCCTCGCAGTGACGGTGTGGTCGAGCATGTCGAGCTGGCGCTTCGACCCGTGAATCGTGGTGGCCCTTGTCAATTCAGCCTTGGCCGCCGCGGACAACCCTGCCATCCCGTCCGCGCCGATCCCTACGACGACGATCATGCTCATCGCCTCAACCTGCGCCACACCGGCCGCGGCATCACCTTGAAAGCCAACACCAACGCTCCCAACGACTTTGGCACCCAGATCTCGCTGCGGCCCTTCCTCAACGCCGCGACCGTCGCCTCGGCCACCTGCCCCGGCGTGCTCGATAGCGGCGCGGGCGACATGCCGTCGGTCATCCGGCCAACGACGAACCCGGGCCGGACCAGCAACAGCCGGACCCCCGAACCGCGCAACGCGTCGGACAATCCGCAGCCGAACCCATCGAGGCCGGCCTTGGCGGAGCCGTACACGTAGTTGGCCCTGCGCACCCGCGCACCCGCCACCGAGGAGAAGACGACGAGAGCACCCCTGCCCACCGACCGCATCTGCGCCGCCAGCACGGTCAGCAGACTGACCTGCGCCGTGAAGTCGGTGTGCACGATCGCGGCCGCATGCGTCGCGTCGACCTCGGCGCGGGCCTGATCTCCGAGGACGCCGAACGCCAGCACCGCCACCCCGATCGGACCGTGGTCGGCGACGATCGACTCCACGATGGGCGCGTGCGACGCGAGATCGTCGGCGTCGAACTCCCGCACGTGGACCGCCGCGGCACCGGCGGCGTGAACGCTGGCGACCTCGTCGGTGAGCCGGTCGGACCCCCGCGCCGCGAGTATCACGACGGCGCCGGGGGCCAATCGCCTCGCCACCTCGAGACCGATCTCACTGCGCCCACCGAAAATCACCGCGACGCCCGTGTCCTTCATGGCTGCGATTATGTCCTGCGCTAGGTTGGACCACGATGGCGAAGGCAACTACGCGGCTCACCAACGATGCGCTGGCGTTCCTCACGGAGCGACATCTCGCCATGCTGACCACTCTTCGGTCCGACAACTCACCCCACGTCGTCGCCGTCGGCTTCACCTTCGACCCCAAGACTCACGTCGCGAGGGTCATCACCTCCGGCGGCTCGCAGAAGGCGGTCAACGCCGAAGAACGCGGAGTCGCCGTCCTCAGCCAGGTCGACGGTGCCCGGTGGCTGTCGTTGGAGGGCAGCTCCTTGGTCAACACCGACCCGGACGCAGTCCGCGACGCAGAGCTCCGCTACGCCCAGCGCTACCGCACGCCGAGGGTGAACCCGCGTCGCGTGGTGATCGAGGTCCGCGTCGAGAGGGTGCTCGGCTCGTCCGACCTCCTGGACCGCGGCGCGTAGCGCCAATTGGGCTGGAGCGAGTAGCGCCAATTGGGCTGGAGCGCGTAGCGCCTGCTACCCGATCGGGACCACGGCCAGCTCGTGCGGCCGGCGGTTGACTGCGTCGGCCCCGTCGCCGGTCACGATCACGATGTCCTCGATGCGTGCGCCCCACTCACCGGGAAAGTAGATGCCCGGCTCCACGCTGAACGCCATGCCCTCCTCCAGGGCCAGGTCGTTGCCCGCCACGATGTAGGGCTCTTCGTGCACCGACAACCCGATGCCGTGACCCGTGCGGTGCATGAACGCCTCCGCCAGTCCCTCGGCCGCCAGAACGTCACGTGCGGCGGCGTCGACCTGCGCGGCGGTCACCCCGGGACGGACGGCCGCGACGGCCGCCTGCTGGGCCTGTTGCAATGCCGAATAGCGGCGCGCTACTTCGGCGTTCGGCTCGCCAAGGCTGTAGGTGCGGGTGGAGTCGGAGTTGTACCCCGGTTCATAGGGTCCACCGATGTCGACGACAACGACGTCTCCGGCGCGCAGCACCCGGTCCGAACACTCGTGATGCGGGTTGGCGCCGTTGGGCCCCGATCCGACGGTGATGAACGCCACCTCCGAATGCCCCTCGGCGACAATCGCTTCGGCGATGTCGGCAGCCACGTCGGCCTCGGTGCGGCCCGGCACTAGGAGCTCAGGCACCCGAGCGTGGACGCGGTCGATCGCCGCCCCCGCCGCGCGGAGCGCCTCGATCTCGGCTGAATCCTTGATCATCCGCAGACGCCTCAGCACCTCGGTGGCCAGCACCGGCACCACGCCGAGCACGTCCGCCAACGGAAGCAGATGCAGGGCGGGCATCGCATCGGTGACGGCCGCGACACCCCCGCCCAGCGCGTCGGCCACCAGCTGGTACGGATCGTCGCCGTCGACCCAATCGCGGACCGCCAGACCGATTTCCGTGATGGCCGACTCCTTGAGCGAGGCCAGTTCCATTCGAGGTACGACGACGGTGGGCTCGACAACCCCCGTCCCCCGGTCGCTGCGCTCCTGCCCAATGCCGGTGGGCAGCACCAGCGCCGTCAGCCGTTCGAACGTCTGGGCGCGCGAGCCGACGAGATACCGAAGGTCATAGCCCGGCGTGATGACCAATCCGGCCAAGCCGGCCTCGGCCGCGGCGGCGGTCGCCGCTCGTACTCGTTGGGCGTACACGTCGGTGCCAAACCTGCCGGAATCCATGACGTCGAGGTTAATCGGCGTCCCGATAGCTGGCGACCTCGACCAGGTTGCCGTCCGGATCACGGCAGTAATGCGAGGTCATGGGCCCCAGCGCCCCCACCCGGCGCACCGGCCCGTCGACGATCTCCACGCCGCACCGACGCAGGTGCTCCCCGATGACATCGGGCTCGGCATCGGCGATGAAGCACAGGTCCAGCGAGCCAGGGGCGTCGACGTCACCAGTGATCCAGTTCGGCGCGCCGGTGGGCCGAACGTTGAGCTTCTGGTTGCCGAACGTCAGCGCGATCCGGCCACCGTCCATCTCCTCGCGCCCGGTGCCGAGCACCCGCACGTACCAGCCCACTGTCGCCTCGACGTCACGGCAGTTGATCACGACGTGGTCGATGCGGTCGACGGAGAAGTTCATGACTCATGCCTACCGCACGCTACTGTCAACCGAATGACAGCGCCGGTGTTGCTCCTCGACGGGGCCAGCATGTGGTTCCGCTCCTTCTTCGGCGTGCCGTCGTCGATCACCGCCCCCGACGGCAGGCCGGTCAACGCGTTGCGCGGGTTCCTCGACACGGTCGCGACTTTGATCAGCAAGGAGCATCCCGCCCGCCTCGTCGTGTGCCTCGACGAAGACTGGCGACCGCAGTGGCGGGTCGACCTCATCCCCTCCTACAAGGCGCACCGCGTCGAAGAGGAGAACACGGGTGCCGAACCCGACGTGGAGGTGGTTCCCGACGAACTCACCCCGCAGGTGGCCATGATCATGGAGATGCTCGACGCGTTCGGAATCGCGACCGCCGGTGCCGCCGGATACGAAGCCGACGACGTGCTCGGCACGTTGGCAGCCGCCGAGCGCGACGATCCCGTGGTCGTCGTCAGCGGCGACCGCGACCTGCTGCAACTCGTCGCCGACGAACCAGTGCCGGTGCGGGTGTTCTACATCGGCCGCGGACTGGCGAAGGCCACCATGTTCGGGCCCACCGAGGTGGCGGATCAGTACGGTGTGCCCGTCGAACGCGCTGGCGCCGCATACGCCGAGTTGGCGCTGTTGCGCGGCGATCCGTCCGACGGGCTGCCGGGTGTCTCGGGGATCGGCGAGAAGACCGCTGCGACGCTGCTCGGCCAATACCGATCGCTCGAGGCGATCATGGCGGCCGCGGCCGACTCGTCCTCGAAGATGCCTGCCGCCCAACGCAAGAAGCTGGCGGCCGCGACGGAGTACGTCGCCGCGGCGGAGAAGGTGGTGCGGGTGGCCACCGATGCGAAGATCACGACGTCGACCGAGTCCGATGCGCTGCCGCTGGTGGCGAGGGACCCGAAGCGGGTCGCCGAACTCGCAGGCGAACTGGGTGTGACGTCGTCGATTGGACGCCTACAGAAGGCGCTCGACGAAATCGGCTGAGCGGTTAGCGGGGCCTGCCGACCTCGTAGGTGCCGTCGTCGCCCTGGAAGGTGACCGTGACCTGACGCTTGGTGCCGTCGATGCTGACCTCGCAGTCGAACGTGCCGCCGTCCTTGACCTCGGGGTTGTTGCCGTCGTTGCAGCTCACACCCTCGACGTTCTTGGCGCCGTAGCCGTCGGTCTCGTCGCTGAGGACCTGCTGTACCCCGGCTTGCGCGGCGTTGATGTCGAGATTGGTCTTGACGAACCAGCCGGTCACGAAGAAGCCGAGGACGGCGACGACGATCACGGCGACGACGACGATGCCGCCGATGATGGCCAAGAGCGGTCCCTTGGACTTCTTGGCACCCTGGTCGGGGCCTGGCGCGCCGTACGGCGAGAACTGTTGCGGCGCTTCACCGTACTGGCCGGGCTGCTGTCCGTACGGCGGCTGCTGACCATACTGCGGCTGGCCGTACTGCTGCGGAGGATAGGAGGTGGGACCGTAGGCGGTGGGCTGCTGGGAGTACTGGTCGGGCTGCTGATACTGCGGCTGCTGTCCGTAGGACGGCTGCTGGTAGGGCTGACCGTAGGCAGGCGGAGACTGTTCGTGAGGCTGCTGCCCCCACGCCGGGTCGCCCGACTGCTGACCCGACCATGGGTTGTGGTCAGGTCCCTGCGGTCCGCTCATCGTCTCTCCTTGGTCCTCTACGCCTCGGTCCTCTGCGTGGATCCTCTGCCAAGCGTTGGCAACACACTACCCTGCATCAACAGCGACCACCCCGCGTCGAATCGCATCGATGGCACGTTTCGCGGTGGTCCGCAAGGCCGGGGTCGGGGCGGCGTTTCGCACCTGATCGAGCAGGTCGAGCACCTGTCGGCACCACCGCACGAAATCACCTGCCGACAGGGGCGACCCGCTGCCTGAGGCATCGGAAGCCGCCAGTGACGTCGACAGATCACCCGTCGTCGCCCACCGGTAGATGGCAGCGACGAAACCCGGGTCGGGCTCCCGGCTCCCGGAAACCCGGTGGCGTTGCTCGTCGGCGCGGATGTCGCTCCACAGCCTGCGGGTCTGGGACAGCGCCCGCCGCACCCCCGGCGTCGCGCCATCGACACTGGACACCGAACCCGGCGTGTCGCCCCTGGATTCGTAGAGCACGGACGACAGGACGGCAGCCAGCTCCGCGGCGTCGAGGCCGTCCCATACACCGCTGCGCAGGCATTCGGCGACCAACAGGTCGCTCTCGCTGTAGATCCGCGCCAGCAGTCGACCGTCCTCGGTGACCGTCGGATCCTCCCCTGCGCCATCGATGAAGCCGCGTTCGGTGAGCAGCACCACGATGCGGTCGAAGGTGCGGGCCAGCGAATTCGTCGCGGCTGCCACCTTCTTCTTGATGTCGGCGTTGTCGCGCTCGATGCGAAGAAAGCGTTCCGCGACGCGGACCTGGTCCTCGCGGTCACCGAAGTGGTGGGCGGGATGTGCGCGCAGCCGCTCTCGGATGCCGGCGAGCTCGGGGTCGACGTCGTGCTCCCGGTGCTCTTGGGCGGAACCACGTTTGGGTCGGTTGGACGGCACGTCGAGGCCGGCCGCCGCGGACCGGAGCGCCGAGGCCATGTCGCGGCGGACCCTCGGTTGCCGATGCTCGACGCGCTTGGGCAGAGTCATGGTGCCCAGTCGTGCGGAGGCCCCCGAGAAGTCGGTCGACGAGATCCGGCCCGCCCACCGGTCCTCGGTCAGCACCAGCGGCCGTGGATCGTCCGCATCGTTGGCCGGTTCGAGAACTACGGCAAGACCGCCGCGTCGGCCCTGGCCGATCGTGATGATGTCGCCGCGACGAAGCGCGGCCAGCGCGTCGTTGGCGGCCTTGCGGCGCTGCAGCCGCGACGCTCTGGACTGGACCCGTTCGCGTTCGGAGATCGACGCCCGCAGTCGGGCGTACTCGAGGATGGGCGCGTCGCGGCCGCCGAGTTCGGCGGCGATGTCGTCCATCATCTTCTCGCCACGCGAGACGCCACGCACCAGACCGACCACCGACCGGTCCGCCTGGAACTGGGCGAAGGACCGCTCCAGCAGCCGGTGGGCCTGTTCGGGTCCCATCTGCGCCACCAGGTTGATGGTCATGTTGTACGACGGCGCGAACGAGCTGCGAAGCGGGAACGTGCGGGTGGAGGCCAGGCCTGCGACGTCGGCGGGT
This sequence comes from Mycobacterium sp., assembly GCF_040509115.1. Classification (GTDB taxonomy): domain Bacteria; phylum Actinomycetota; class Actinomycetes; order Mycobacteriales; family Mycobacteriaceae; genus Mycobacterium. The sequence goes on from NZ_JBEVLO010000043.1 coordinate 16,827, forward strand.
TCGACGTCCGGATGCCACAGCACCACGGCGTGGCCCTCGACGTCGATGCCGCGCCTGCCCGCCCGACCCGTCAGCTGCGTGTACTCCCCGGGGGTCAGCGGCGCGTGCTGTTCGCCGTTGAACTTCACCAGACGCTCGAGCACCACCGTGCGGGCGGGCATGTTGATGCCCAATGCCAATGTCTCCGTGGCGAACACGGCCTTCACCAAACCCGCGGTGAACAGCTCCTCAACGGTGTGCCGGAAGACCGGTAGCAGCCCGGCGTGATGAGCGGCGATGCCGCGCAGCAGCCCCTCCCGCCACTCGTAGTAGCCGAGCACCGCCAGATCGCCGTCGTCCAGATCCGCGCACCGTCGGTCGATCACCTCGGAAATGCGGCCCCGCTCGACGTCGGTGGTCAGCCGTAGCGACGACCGAAGACACTGCTTCACGGCCGCATCGCAACCCGCCCTGGAGAACACGAACGTGATGGCGGGCAGCAGCCCGGCGTGGTCGAGCGTGCCGATCACGTCCGGTCGTGCCGGCGGCCGGTAGATCGTCGGCCGCCCACCCCCCTGGTCGCGGCGCCCGGACCGACTTCGGCCGCGCGGCTGCCAGTCGGCCAGCCGGTCGGCTTCGCGGCGGTGCGAGATGTGCCGGATCAGCTCGGGGTCCACCAGGGCGGGACGTGGATTGGGAGAAGCCGGTGCTCGGACGGCATTGGCGGGATCGGTTGCACCCGTGGTGCCCTCGAAGAGGTCGAACAGCCGCTTGCCGACCATCATGTGCTGCCAGAGCGGGACGGGGCGGTGCTCGTCGACGACGACGGTGGTGTCACCGCGGACGGTCTGAATCCAGCCGCCGAATTCCTCGGCGTTGCTCACGGTCGCCGAGAGGCTGACCAGTCGGACGTCCTCGGGCAGGTGCAGGATCACCTCCTCCCACACGGCGCCGCGCATCCGGTCGGCGAGAAAGTGCACCTCGTCCATCACGACGTGCGAAAGCCCGTGCAGCGCATTGGAATTCGCGTAGAGCATGTTCCGAAGAACCTCGGTCGTCATGACCACGACCGGGGCGTCACCGTTGATGTTTTGATCACCCGTGAGCAGGCCGATGCGCTCGGCGCCGTAGCGCTGAACCAGGTCGTTGTGCTTCTGGTTGCTCAGCGCCTTGATCGGGGTGGTGTAGAAGCACTTTCGGCCCGCGGCCAGGGCGAGATGGACGGCGAACTCGCCGACGACCGTCTTGCCAGCACCGGTGGGCGCGCAGACGAGGACCCCGTGCCCGTTCTCCAGCGCCTGACAGGCACGTATCTGGAAGTCGTCGAGCGAGAAGGGCAGTTGGTTGGCGAAGTCAGCGAGCTCGGTCGACTCAGGTGGCTTGGTCATCGATGCCCAGCCGGGACGGGGACGGCACGGTGCTCGGCGTTCCGACGGGCTCCGCGCCGCCGACGGGTTCAGCCCTGCCGATGGGCGCGGCTTCGTCGTCGGGGACGTCCTCCAGCGCGGCCCGGCGGGCCCTTCGCTTGTCGTTCACCCTGGCCACCTGGATCGCGAACTCGAGCAGCACCGTCAGGGCCATCGCGAGCGCCAACATCGAGAACGGGTCCGAACCTGGGGTGGCGAGGGCGGCGAACACGAACATGCCGAAGATCAGCCCCCGGCGCCAGGACTTCAGCTTCGCGTACGGCAGCATCCCGACCATGTTGAGCATGATGATCAGCAGGGGGAACTCGAAGCTGATGCCGAACACCAGCAGCAGGTTGATCAGAAACCCGAAGTACTGGTCACCGGAGAGCGCGGTCACCTGAACGTCACTGCCGACCGTCAGCAGGAAGCTCAAGGCCTGCGACAGGACGACGTAGGCGAGCACCGCGCCCGTGATGAACAGCAGCGCACCGAAGCCGACGAACACCGAAGCGAAGCGCCGCTCCCTCTTGTAGAGCCCAGGGGTGATGAACGCCCAGATCTGATGCAGCCACACCGGGCAGGCGAGCACCACGCCCGCGGTGAGGGCAACCTTCAGACGCAGCATGAACTGGTCGAACGGGGCCGTGGCGAGCAGTCGGCACTCACCGTCGGGTGCGATGGTGGCACGCGCCGAGGCGGGTAGCGAACAGTACGGCTGGCGCAGCCAGTCACCGAGGCTGGGGAACCCGAAGAAGCCGTGGGTGTACCAGATGAAGCCGACGGTCGTGGTCACGACGACCGCGGCGGCTGCGATCAGCAACCGATTGCGAAGTTCGGCCAGGTGATCGACGAGCGACATGGTGCCGTCGGGGTTGACCCGCGACCGGCGATGGCGCGGGTCGAGCTTCTTGACTATTCCGGGGGTGCGCACAGGTGTCGTCGAACGCCGCCTAGCGGCACGGCATCACGCCGCGCCGAAGGGATGGGTCGGTCAGGCCGGCCGCTGCTCGGTGGAGTGCTCGGGCGACGGTGAGGGTTCGACCCGCTCGGAGCTGATCGGCGTTGGCGGCGGAGTGCTGGCCGTACGAGCCTCGTCCGTTCCCGCGTCCTTGCCGTCGGATTGCATCTCCTTGATCTCCGACTTGAAGATCCTCATCGACTTGCCGAGCGAGCGCGCGGCGTCGGGAAGCTTCTTGGCACCGAACAGCAGCACGAACACTGCGATGACGATCAACCAGTGCCACGGTTGTAGACCACCCAATTTGGACACCTCCAGATGTTGTGAGCGAGTCTACTCGCCCGAATCGGTACTCATGACTCCGTACGCCTCGAGCGCCGCAACAGCCGAGTCGCGTACCCGTTCGGCCAACGCCGCCGGTTCGAGTACC
>NZ_JBEVLO010000044.1:0-2652 GCF_040509115.1 Mycobacterium sp.
GGTGCGGTCGAGATCTTGGGCCGCGCAGCCTGGCCCAGCGACTCAAAAACCATCCATGAACTCCAAGATGCCGCGTCTAAAGGTGTTGGCGCATTGCAGTTGTCGTTGGTTCATGCAACGGCAAACCCGGTACTGTGCTTGTTTTTCGACATCCTCATCGACCTGATGGACAGGCTGAATGCGGGCCAGCACATCAACGGTGCTACCGCTGGCGATGCCACAGCGAAGGCGAGGGTCGTCAGTGCGTTGGCGCAGCACAATTGGCCGTTGGCCCAGCGTCGGCTGCGCGCCCTTCACCGTTAGCTCGCTGGGTAAGACCGCGATCTGAACACCGTGCTGCTCGGCGGGGCCACAGCCCGATCAGGTGATCGCACCCTCGATCTTCAGCTCGATCAACTCATCCTCGGACAGACCCAATTCGCGCAGCACCTCATCGGTGTGTTCGGCGAACTGCGGCGCCCGCGTCAAAGTGACCGGAGTTTCGTCGAATTGCACAGGGTTGGTGACCAATTCACGTTCAACGCCGTCGGAATCGGTGAGTTGAGCGATGAGACCATTCGACCGCAGCGAGGCGTCGCGGCCAACCTCCCAGGAATTCTGCACCGCAGCCCATTGCCCTTCGCCCCGCGAGAGGACCTCTAGCCACTCTGCATACGGGCGCGCTTCGACCAGTTCGGCGATGATGTCGGCGGCCTCGCCGGCGTGTGTCATCAACTTCTCGACCGTATTGAACCGTTCGTCGACGGCCAGGTCCTCCCGCCCGGCCAAAGCACAGAATTCCGACCAATATCGGCCTGGCTGAAGCATGGCGAATTCCAGCCACCGCCCGTCTGAGGTCCGATACCCGCCGATCAGGGGGTTGGTTGCGGAACCATGTTTTGGCCGCACCGTTTCCGGAAGCGGCGCATCGGACATTAGTGCGAGGTTCACCGAGAACTGCGTGGCCCACGCGCCCACCCCCAGCAACGACACATCGACTACCGACGGCTCCCCGGTAGTTGCGCGCGAATACAGCGCCGCGGCAATGCCACCGGCGATGGTCATTCCCCCCAGCGAATCTCCATAGGCCCCCGCCGGCATCCGCGGTGTCTGTTCCGCACCCGGCGGGGTGAGTCCAGCCGCGCTACCGCCTCGCGCCCAGAATGCGGTGCTGTCATAGCCACCCTTGTCCGCCTCCGGTCCGCGCTGCCCGAACCCGCTCCCGCGGACATAGATGATATTCGGATTGATCTTGCGCACATCGTCGAGTTCGATCCCCAACCGACGACGCGCATCGGGTAGAAAATTGGTCAGAAAGACATCGCTGGAGCGCACCAGACTCTCGAACACCGCCCGGCAAGCGGGGTTGTCCAGCGCCAGACCCACGCTTCGCTTACCACGGTTGGGTCCCTCCATGATCGGAAAGAAGGCCACCCCGGGGTTATTGAGGTCAAGTCCAAGCAGGCGGACCAGCCCGCGCTGCGCATCACCGCGCTCGGCGTGCTCGACCTTGATCACATCGGCTCCCCAGTCGGCAAGGACAGCACCCGCGGCAGGGACGAAAGTGAATTGAGCGACTTCGAGGACGCGGACGCCCTCCATCGGCCGGTGCATATCGCCGCACGACCTCCTCGAGTAGGGGCGACGCACCTTCGGTCGCCGCAGGATCAGCGCGATCCGACATCGCGCAGCCTCACCGTACCGTGCCAAACCTCTAATTGTGTAGACTAATTACGAAACCTCCTGAGTACGACGGGCGACCGCGGAACGTCGTCGCTGCCGTCAGAACCGCCGGCGCGATAGCACCGCTGTTCGCCAAATACGGCCTCAGTAAAGCTATGACGTGTTCAGCAGGGCCTCGGCGATCGGATTGTGTCGATCCACTTACAACCGGCTCACCGCTCTGCGCTGATGATCGGTGCTGTCTCAAGGCCACAAATACAACTACTATTTTGATGATGTGCGCGATACTCTCGATCCGGAACATCGATCGGGAACCAGACTGGTGCTGGACATCGAGACAATGAGGTCGTCGTGCGTTGTGAAGTGAATGCAGAACCCGGATCTGCCCAGAGTCCCCAGCAATGACTGGCTCTGCTGAGGGTCGTCCGCTGCCGCAGGTATCGCTGGCTAGCGCAGATTTCTGGCACTCCGGCTCAGATGGCGTCCTGCGGATCTCGCAATGCCATGACTGCGACCGCTTCTTCCATCCGCCGCTGCCGATTTGCCCCGAATGCCGCAGCCGAAACGTTGGCCTCACGCCAACAAGCGGAAAAGCAACGGTGGTCGGGTTCAGCGTCAACCATCAATCTTGGTTACCGAAATTCCCGCCGCCTTACGTCGTTGCTGTGGTGGCCCTCGCCGAGGACGACCGCGCCCGATTGACTACTAATCTCATCGACGTCGCCCCGGACGACATTCGCGTCGGGATGCGGGTGCGGGTCCGGTTCGAACAACACGATGACATCCATATCCCCCTGTTCGAGGCCGATCCAGAAACTGAAGAGCTGCTGGGCAGCGGCTCGATTCCGGAGCCGCGCGAGATACGAAAAGCATTACGCCCCATGGTATCGGCGCAGAAGTACGAGGATCGGGTCGCGCTGACTGGCGTCGGCCAGTCTGCCGTGGGCCGGCGCTTGATGGTCGATCCGTTGTCGCTGACCGTTGATGCGT
>NZ_JBEVLO010000045.1:0-12003 GCF_040509115.1 Mycobacterium sp.
TTCGGCAGTAACTTCCAGGGCATTCCCGTCGCCATCCTGACCACGACGGGCCGCAAGTCCGGGGAGCCGCGCGACAGTCCGCTGTACTTCCACCGCGACGGCGACAAGATCATCGTCGCCGCATCGAAGGGCGGCAGCGACAAGCACCCGATGTGGTACCTGAATCTCAAGGCTGATCCGAAGGTTCGCGTTCAGGTCAAGGACGAGAAGCTGCAGCTGGTCGCGCGCGAGGCCACCGACGCCGAGCGCGAGCTGTACTGGCCCAAGCTCGTCGCGATGTACCCCACGTATGAGGACTACCAATCGTGGACCGACCGCAAGATCCCGCTGGTGGTCTGCGAACCGGAATGAGCACGACGGCTCGGGCGGACCTGCACTTCTACTTCGACCCCGTCTGTCCGTTTGCGTGGATGACCAGCAAGTGGGTCCGCATGGTCGCCGCCGAACGGGACTACGTCGTCGACTGGCGGTTCATCTCACTGCGAATCCTGAACGCGCACATCGACTACGCCTCGCACTTCCCGCCCGAGTACGAAGCGGGGCACACCGCCGGACTTCGACTCTTGCGGGTCGCCGCCCGCGTCAGGGCCGAGCACGGCCGCCCGGCCGTGGGTCGGTTCTACGAGGCGACGGGTGCCGGCATCTTCGACACGTCGCGGACGATCGACGCATTGTCGGCGTCCGACCAGGGGGCGCGGCACGTGCTACAGCCGCTACTCGCCTCGCTCGGCTGGCCCGCAGACCTGGCCGACGCCCTCGACGACGAGTCCTGGGACGACGTCATCCGCGCCGAGACGGAGGAGGCGCTGGCGGCGACGGGGCGCGACGTGGGCACTCCGATATTGCACTTCCAACCACCCGATGGAGTGGCCTTCTTCGGGCCGGTCATCAGCAGGCTGCCCAGCGCAGACGAGGCGACCGAGCTGTGGGACCACGTCGTCGCGCTCGCCTCGTTTCCGGGGTTTGCAGAACTGAAACGCTCACTGCGGGAGCGCCCGCAGCTGGCGAGCTTCGGCGTCGACACCCAAACGGCAGGCAAGCAGGAGGACTGGCACGGAGGCAGCCGACGCACGAAGAAGTAGGCGGTTTGCGGATGCGCAGGTTCGGATACGTAGGTGGCATGGTCGGTGTCGGCGAACGCATCCGCAACTCGGGGGTGTTGGCCACGGCGCTCAAGTACTTCTCCCGCGCGCACATCGCCGTGTACCGCCGCACGAACGGCAGACTGGGCGCGAAACTCCTGTGGTTTCCTGCTGCTCTGCTCACCACGACCGGCCGCAGGTCGGGGCAGCCGAGGACCACCGCGACGCTGTGCCTGCGCGACGGCGCGAAGGTGATCCTTCCGGCATCGTTCGGCGGTCGCGACGGCAACCCGATGTGGTATCTCAACTTGAAGGCGAATCCCCAAGTTGGGGTGCAGATCCGGGACGAGCGCCTGGCCATGACGGCCCGCGATGCGACCGACGAGGAGCGCAGGCGCTACTGGCCGGCCCTGATCAAGATGTACCCGCCGTACAAGAACTACCGCGACGCGACCGACCGCGTGATCCCGCTCGTGGTGTGCGAGCCGGCGGGCGCTCAGGCGCCGTAGACCTTCACCGGCGGACGCGCCTTGGCGAGCAGATCGTTTACGACGGGTGCCAATTCGGCAGGATCCCACCGCGCACCCTTGTCGATCTGCGGACCGTGCGCCCAGCCCTCGGCCACCCGGATCTTGCCGCCCTCGACTTCGAACACCTGGCCGGTCACGTCACGGGACTCCACGCTGCCAAGCCACACCACCAAGGGCGAGACGTTCTCGGGCGCCATGGCGTCGAATTCCGCGTCCTGGGTCGACATCATCTCGGCGAACACGGTCTCGGTCATCCTGGTTCGCGCCGAAGGGGCGATCGCGTTGACGGTGACGCCGTAGCGTCCCATCTCGGCCGACGCCACCAAGGTCATCGCGGCGATGCCAGCCTTTGCCGCGCTGTAATTGCCTTGTCCCACACTGCCTTGCAGGCCCGCGCCGGAACTGGTGTTGATGATGCGGGCGTCGACCGGCTGACCGGCCTTCGCCAATGCACGCCAATGGGCAGCCGCGTGCCGCATGGTGGCGAAGTGCCCCTTGAGGTGCACGGCGATGACGGCGTCGAACTCCTCCTCACTGGTGTTGGCCATCATCCGGTCGCGGACGATGCCCGCGTTGTTGACCAATACGTCGAGGCCGCCGAATGCGTCAACGGCGGTCTGGATCAGCCCCTCGGCCTGCCCCCAGTCGGCAACGTTGGCTCCGCTCGCGACGGCTTCGCCACCGGCGGCGACGATCTCGTCGACGACGGCCTGCGCTGCACTGCCACCGCCTGCCGGCGAGCCGTCCAGCCCGACACCGATGTCGTTGACCACCACACGGGCGCCCTCGGCGGCGAACGCCAGCGCATGGGCGCGTCCGATCCCGCCGCCCGATCCGGTGACGATCACGACGCGGCCGTCGAGCAAGCTCATATTCGTTGTCTCCCTGGTATTCGATGCGCTATTTGATGGCGGATGTCGTTGCGAGGTAGGGCGGCGGCTCGCCGCCACCGTGCACTTCGAGCGATGCGCCGCTGATGTAGGACGCTGCCTCGCTGGCCAGGAACGCAGCCGCCCAACCGATGTCGGCGGGCTTGGCCAGCCTGCGCAGCGGGATGTTGGCCGAGATCGCGGCGACGGACTGGGCATCGCCGTAGAACAGCTCGGACTGCTCGGTCTCGACCATGCCGACGACCAGCGAGTTGATCCTGACTTTCGGCGCCCATTCGACGGCGAGGGTGCTGGTAAGGCTTTCGACGCCGGCCTTGGCCGCGCCGTAGGCGGCGGTACCCGGGGTGGGCCGACGGGCGCTGACACTGGAGACGTTGATGATCACTCCGCCAGCGTCCTGGGCCTGCATGTGCTCATTGGCATGCTGCGAAACCGACAGCGGACCAAGGAGATTGAGTTCGATGATCTTGGTGCTGAACTTTGCCGAGGCGTCAGAGGCCGGCACGTAGGGCGAGCCGCCTGCGTTGTTCACCACCACGTCGATGCGGCCGTGACGCTCCACGATCCCGTCGACGAGCGCCTTGACCGCGTCGTCGTCGCGGACGTCGCAACGGTGGAACTCGTACGGCAGGCCGTCGACGGGGCGCCTGGCGCAGGTCACCACCGTCGCCCCCTGACCCGCGAAGACGGAGCTGATACCGGCCCCGACTCCCCGGACGCCACCGGTCACCAAGACGATGCGACCAGCAAGTTGGAGATTGATTCCGGCCGCATCGGTCACTGTGCTAGCGTACCAAGCAAGTGCTTGCTTAGGTAGCCCACCGGGAGTGACTAGGATTCCGCATGACGATCACCACCAAGACCGTCGAACCGGGCATCGTCTCGGTCACCGTCGACTACCCACCCGTCAACGCCATCCCGTCGCGCGGCTGGTTCGAGCTCGGCGACGCGATCACCTCCGCCGGGCGTGACCACGACACGCACGTCGTGATCCTTCGCGCCGAGGGACGCGGCTTCAACGCCGGGGTCGACATCAAGGAGATGCAGAACACCGCCGCGGACGCGAGGAGCAGAAATGCCCCTGCGTTCACTGCGCTGATCGATGCCAATCGCGGGTGTTTTCACGCCTTTCGTGCCGTCTACGAGTGCGAGGTACCCGTGGTCGCGGCGGTCAACGGCTTCTGCGTCGGCGGTGGCATCGGGTTGATCGGCAACGCCGACGTCATCGTCGCCTCCGACGACGCGACGTTCGGCCTTCCAGAGGTGGAGCGCGGCGCCCTTGGCGCGGCCACCCACCTGTCCCGGCTCGTCCCCCAGCACATGATGCGCAGGCTGTTCTTCACCGCCGCCACCGTCGGCGCCGCGACGCTGCACCAGTTCGGCTCGGTGCACGAGGTGGTGCCGCGCGCCGAGCTCGACGAGTCCGCGCTACGGGTCGCCCGCGACATCGCGGTCAAGGACACCCGCGTGATCCGCGCGGCCAAGGAGGCGCTGAACTTCATCGACGTACAGCGGGTCAACTCCAGTTACCGGATGGAGCAGGGCTTTACGTTCGAGCTCAACCTGGCGGGCGTGGCCGACGAGCATCGTGACGCGTTCGCGCAAGCGGCGAAGGGAGGAAAGTCTTGAGCGACAAGCGGACCACCTTGGACGAGGCCGTCACGTCGATCGAAAGCGGCATGACCATCGGCATCGGCGGCTGGGGCTCACGGCGCAAGCCGATGGCGTTCGTCCGCGCGCTGTTGCGCACCAACGTCACCGACCTCACGGTGGTCAGCTACGGCGGACCGGACATCGGATTGCTGTGCTCGGCGGGCAAGGTCAAGCGCGCGTACTACGGCTTCGTGTCCCTCGACTCACCTCCCTTCTACGATCCGTGGTTCGCCAAGGCGCGCACCACCGGCGCGATCGAGGCCCGCGAGATGGACGAGGGCATGCTGCGCTGCGGATTGCAGGCGGCCGCACAGCGGTTGCCATTCCTGCCGATCCGCGCCGGCCTCGGTAGCGACGTGCTGGCGTTTTGGGGCGACGAGCTCAAGACCGTGACCTCGCCGTACGCCACCGACGGTGGCTACGAGGAGCTCGTTGCGATGCCGGCACTGACACTCGACGCCGCCTTCGTCCACCTGAATGTCGGTGACGAACGGGGCAATGCCGCGTACACCGGCATCGACCCATACTTCGACGACCTATTTCTGATGGCCGCCCAGCGACGCTTCCTGTCCCTCGAGCGCGTGGTACCCACCGAGGAACTGATCAAGTCGGTTCCGCCACAGGCGCTTCTGGTCAACCGGATGATGGTGGACACCGTCGTCGAGGCGCCGAACGGAGCGCACTTCACCACTGCCGAGCCGGATTACCGCCGCGACGAGCAGTTTCAGCGGCTCTACGCCGAAGCCGCCGGCTCCGACGAGACATGGGCCGAGTTCGTCTCGACGTATCTGTCCAAGAGCGAGGCCGACTACCAGGCCGCGGTGCGGAAGTTCGCCGCGGACCGCACGGCGGCGAAGTCGGCCAAGGAAGGAGGGACCAGGTGACCTCCGCGACTCGCGCCGAGGTGTGCGCCGTCGCCTGCGCCGAACTGTTCCGCGACGCAGGCGAGATCATGGTGAGCCCGATGACGACAATCGTCTCCATCGGCGCCCGTCTGGCCCGGCTCACCTTCTCGCCCGACATCCTGCTCACCGACGGCGAGGCCAGACTCCTGGCGGACACGCCTGCGCTCGGCGCCGCAGGCGCCATCGAGGGGTGGATGCCATTCGGCCGGGTCTTCGAGACCCTGGCCTGGGGTCGGCGCCATGTGGTGATGGGCGCCAACCAGATCGACCGCTACGGGAACCAGAACCTCTCGGCGTTCGGACCACTGCAGCATCCGACACGACAGATGTTCGGCGTCCGCGGCGCGCCGGGAAACACCATCAACCATGCCACCAGCTACTGGGTGGGCAATCACACCAAGCGGGTGTTCGGCGATTCCGTGGACATCGTGTCCGGAATCGGTTGGGACAAGGTCGATGTCGACAACCCGGCGTACCGGTTCGTCAACGTGTACCGCGTGGTGACCAACCTCGGTGTCTTCGACTTCAACGGCCCAGACCACCAGATGCGCGCAGTCTCGCTGCACCCCGGTGTCGAAGCGGACCAGGTGGCGGACAACACGTCCTTCGAGGTGCACGACCTGGCATCGGCGACGATCACCCGGTTGCCAACGGATGACGAACTGACGTTGATCCACGACACGATCGATCCAAAGTCGCTGCGGGACAAAGAAGTCAAGGTCTGAGCCATGAGCAAGTTACGCACCCCGTTGACCGATCTGATCGGCATCGAGCATCCGGTGGTGCAGACCGGCATGGGCTGGGTGGCGGGTGCGCGATTGGTGGCCGCGACGTCGAACGCGGGAGGCCTCGGCATCCTCGCGTCGGCAACCATGACGCTGGACGAATTGGCTACCGCGGTGAGCAAGGTCAAGGCCGCCACCGACAAGCCCTTCGGCATCAACATCCGCGCCGACGCGGGTGACGCGAATGAGCGGATCGAGCTGTTGATCCGCGAAGGGGTGCGGGTGGCGTCGTTCGCCCTTGCCCCCAAGCCCGACTTGATCGCGAGACTCAAAGAGGCTGGCGTGGTGGTCATCCCGTCGGTCGGGGCGGCCAAGCACGCCAAGAAGGTGGCCGGTTGGGGCGCCGATGCGGTGATCGTGCAGGGCGGCGAGGGTGGCGGCCACACCGGTCCCGTCGCGACGACACTGCTGCTGCCATCGGTGCTGGATGCAGTGGACATCCCCGTCGTGGCTGCGGGCGGATTCTTCGACGGTCGAGGCCTTGCCGCCGCACTCTCGTATGGAGCCGCGGGGGTCGCCATGGGCACGCGTTTTCTTCTGACGTCGGACTCGACCGTTCCCGAGGCGGTCAAGCAGCGCTACCTGGAGTCCGGGCTGGACGGCACGGTCGTCTCCAAGCGCGTCGATGGCATGCCGCACCGCGTACTGCGAACCGGCCTGGTCGAGAAGTTGGAAGGCGGCTCGCGGGCACGGGGTTTCGCGGCCGCCGTTGGCAATGCGCAGAAGTTCAAGAAGATGTCCGGCATGACCTGGCGGTCGATGGTCAAGGACGGCCTTGCGATGCGACATGGCAAGGAGCTCACCTGGTCGCAGGTCGTGATGGCCGCCAACACGCCGATGTTGCTCAAAGCCGGCCTGGTGGAGGGCAATACCGATGCCGGCGTCTTGGCGTCCGGTCAGGTCGCGGGCATCATCGGCGATCTACCGTCGTGCGCCGAACTCGTCGAGTCGATCGTCGGCGACGCGGTCAAGCACCTGCGCGCCGCCGCAGGACACGTAGTCGACTGATCAGGCCAACAGCTCACGCATCGGCGCGTAGAGAACCTCCGGCGATGCACCCAACTGCGCCTTGACCTCTCGGGTCTCGTCGTCGGCGAGGACCTCGTCGGCTCCGGCCGCCAGGCCGTCGAGTGCCTGGCGCACCACGTCGGCCGGGTCGTTCTTCGGCAGGTCCCAGCCCGCCATCATGTCGGTGTCGGTCGCCGACAGATGCAACCCCAGCACCTGGGTGCCCTGCCCGCTGAGTTCGAGACGGGTGCTGTTGGTGAGGTGCCACTGCGCGGCCTTGGCCACCGCGTAGGCGCCGTTGCCGGGGTACACGCGGAAGGACAGTATCGACATCACGTTGACGATCGCGCCGCCTCCGTTGCGGCCGAGGATCGGAGCGAACGCGCGCGTCATCGCCAGCGTGCCCCAGAAGTGCGTGTCGATCTCCAGGCGGATCTCGTCGAGATCGCCGGTGACGAGATTCTGCATCGTCGCCACCCCCGCGTTGTTGACGAGGAGGTCGACGTCGGCGGTGCGTGCGGCGACCTCGGCGACGTTCGCGTGATCGGTGACGTCGAGCCGAAGTGGGTGGACCCGCGAATCCGAGGCGTCGATCGTCTCGGGTCGTCGGGCGGTGGCGTACACCTTGGCCGCACCACCGGCGAGTAGTTGACGGACGAACTCGCGGCCCAGCCCCCTGTTGGCCCCGGTCACCAGTGCGGTCGCATTGCGAATCTCCATGGCGACCAGCGTAGAATCTGACATCAATGTGAGGTTCAAGTGGCGTTGGCCGTGACGTGGAACACATCGGAGGCCGAGTGAAATTGGGGGCAGAGTCAAATTGGAGGCGGAGTGAGGATCGGCGACCTGGCGAGGGAGACGGGTGCGAGCGTCCGCTCGCTGCGCTACTACGAGGAGCGCGAGATGTTGTTGCCCGAGCGCACCCCCGGTGGCCAGCGCATCTACGGCGCCGACGCCGTTTCCCGCGTCACCTTCATCAAGGAACTCTTCGCGGCAGGCCTGAGCAGTGACGACGTCGTCCTGATGCTGCCGTGCATCTACTCGGGCACGACCACGCCCGCCATGGTCGAGCGCCTCGTCACCGAGCGGGCGCGGCTGGATGCGGAGGTCACTCGCCTGAGCGCCACCCGTGACCGGCTCGACGGCATCATCGTCGAAGCGCGCTCACGACTCATCTAGTGAAGTCAAGTGCTTAAGTTTTACGAAATGAAGCTACAGTCTTCATATGGTGAAAGTTAAGCCTCAGACTTCATCGAGGGCGATGCTGATCGGGGACGTCGTCGATTCCCGCCACGCCGTGGACCGCCGAGCCCTGCACCGCGCTCTCACCACCCAGCTCGGCAGCATCGCCGAAGGCGCCGTCGACCCGCCTTCCATCACGGTCGGCGACGAGTTCCAGGGCAGCTACCCGACCGTCGGCGGGGCGATCACGGCAGCCCTGTCGCTTCGCCTCGCCCTCGCGCCCGCGGTCGACATCCGCTTCGGCATCGGCTGGGGACCGGCGACCGAACTCGACCCCGACACCGGCATCCAGGACGGGCCGGGATGGTGGTCGGCACGCGAGGCCATCGAATGGACGGCCACCGCCCAGAAGCAGTCCGGACTCGCATCGGTGCGCACGTCGTACCGGAGCGCGGAACCGTCGGGACCGGCTGCCGACCCGATCAACGCCGCCCTGATGTGTCGGGACCACATGCTTGGATCGCTCGATGAACGGTCCATCCGCATCCTGAGAGGTCTAGTGAACAACCGGTCCAAGCGTGACCTGGCCGCCGAGGAGGGCATCAGCGCATCGGCGGTGTCCCAGCGCGCGGCACGCGACGGGCTCGACCTCATCGTCGCTGCATCGCAACGCCTTTCGGATGTCCGATGAGTTCCCTCGCCATCCTGCTGATCGCCGTCGGGCTTGGCGACGTATGCAGGCGCCTGACCCGTCCCCGCTGGGTGTCGCCCACCGTCGCGGTCGCGGTCATCGTGGTCTTCGTGGTGCTCGGCGGGCTCTGGCACGCTGGTGACGTCCCGCTGCTCGTCGTCGCCATCGCCGCGGGCGTCGCTTGGCCGCTGCTGTGTGAGCGCGCCGAGCGCACCGGCAAGCATCAGGCGCTGCCGCTCGCGGTGTTCGGCGGCGCGGGCGCGGCGCTGATCCTGTTGTCCGGGTGGGCATCCGACGTCGACGGGCTCGTCGCACGCTGGTCGGACTGGGTCGACCTGGCCGATGCGGACGTCTCGCCAACCCGGCTGCTGATGATCGTCGGCGTCATGCTGACGCAGGTGGCGACCGCGAACCAGTTGGTGCGGCTGATCCTCGGGTCGGTCGGCGCGGTGCGACCCGTCGGCCAGCCACAACCGTCGGACCGACTGAAGGGCGGCCGCCTGCTGGGCCCGATGGAGCGTCTCCTGATCGTCGGCCTCGGGCTCGGCGGCCAGCTGACCATGGCGACGGCAGTGGTCGCCGCCAAGAGCATCATCCGATTTCCCGAGCTCAACGCCCAGCGCTCGGAGGCCGGCAGAGCGCCGTCCCCCGGCATCGGCATCGATGACGTCACCGAGTACTTCCTCGTCGGCAGCTTCGCCAGCTGGATCCTCGCGTTCGGCAGCCTCGCGCTGATCGGCGCGACACCCTAGGACGAGTGTGAATCTGGCGGCGCCCCCGGGTTCGGGAGGTGCCCGGGAGGGACTAGTGCCTAGAGCCGCTCGATGATGGTCACGTTGGCGGTCCCGCCGCCCTCGCACATCGTCTGCAACCCGTAGCGACCGCCAGTGCGCTCCAACGTGTTCAGCATCGTGGCAAACAACTTCGCCCCCGTCGCCCCCAGCGGATGACCCAACGCGATGGCACCGCCACTCGGGTTGACCTTCGCGGGGTCGGCCTTCGTCTCCTTGAGCCACGCCATCACGACGGGCGCGAACGCCTCGTTGATCTCGATGGTGTCGATGTCGTCGATCGTCAGGCCCGTCTTCTCCAGGGCGTAGTGCGTCGCGGGGATCGGCCCGGTCAACATGTAGACCGGATCCGCACCACGCGCACTGATGTGATGGATGCGGGCGCGCGGCTTCAGGCCATGGTCCTTCACCGCCTGCTCGGAGGCCAGCAGGACAGCGCTGGCTCCGTCGGAGATCTGGCTCGCCATCGCTGCCGTCAACCGACCGCCGTCGACCAGGGTCTTGAGTCCGGCCATCTTCTCCAGCGACGTGTCGCGCGGCCCCTCGTCGGTGACGAAGCCAGCGCCATCGGTCTGGACGGGAATGATCTCGTTCTCGAAATACCCCGACCGGATGGCCTCCTGCGCGCGCTGATGGCTGGTCAGCGAATACTGCTCCATCTCTTCACGCGAGAGACCCCATTTCTCGGCGATCAGCTCGGAGCCGCGGAACTGCGAGATCTCCTGATCGCCATAGCGGTGCAACCAACTCTTCGACTCGTTGGTGGGCGACGTGAAGCCGAACTGCTCGCCGACGACCATCGCCGAGCTGATCGGGATCTGGCTCATGTTCTGCATCCCGCCCGCGACGATCAGGTCGGCGGTACCCGACATGATCGCCTGGGCGCCAAACGAAATCGCCTGCTGACTGGATCCACACTGCCGGTCGACGGTCACCCCTGGCACCTCCTCGGGGAAGCCCGCGGCCAGCCACGAGAGCCGGGCGATGTTGCCCGCCTGTCCGCCGACGGCATCCACGCAGCCGGCGATCACGTCGGCGACGGCCCCCGGGTCGACGTCGTTGCGATCGAGCAGACCCCGCCACGCGGCAGCTCCGAGATCGACGGGGTGCAGACCGGCGAGGGATCCGTTGCGCTTGCCGACAGCAGTGCGTACGGCATCGATGACATACGCCGGCGTTGCAGCCATGATTCAGACTCCTTGCATCGTGATGCCACCGAGGACGATGGCGAGGTACTGCCTGCCGACCTGCTCGGCGGTCAGCTGCCCGCCGGGCTGGTACCAGCGGACCGACACCCAGGTGGTGTCGCGGATGAAGCGGTAGACCAGGTCGACGTCGAGGTCGGGGCGGAAACACCCCTCGGCGACGCCTTGTTTGAGCACGTTGACCCACATCGTCCGCTGTTCGCGATTGCGCTCGTCGACGAAGGCGAACCGCGGCAACGACGACAGCCGCTTGGCCTCGTCCTGATAGATGACGACCTGAGCGTGTCGGTGCTCGATGGCCTCGAAGGACGCCATGAACAGGCCCGTCACCCGGGCCAGCGGATCGGTCTCGGTCTCGACGATCTGGTGGTAGCGCCCGAAGAGCCAGTCCAGGAAGTCGCGAAGCACCTCCTCGACCATCTGCTCCTTGGACTTGAAGTGGTGGTAGAGGCTGCCGGACAGGATTCCCGCCGAATCCGCGATGTCGCGAACGGTGGTGGCGCGCAGGCCGCGTTCGGCGAACATCGCCGCGGCGAGGTCGAGCAGCTCGTCGCGGCGGGTTGGAAGCGCCTTGTCCACCCCGACAGGGTATCAACCAAGCGCTTGCTAGGTAAATCGGGGAGCTACGGATATCCCCAATAACCCGCGCAAGCGTCCGCCGGTGGCGTGCCGTCGTGGGTCGCGCGCGAGCGCGACAGGTTGAACTGATACCAGGCATCGGCGTCGTCGTCGCGATACCTGGCGCACAGCCGCATCGATTCTGGCAGCCGGACGAGGGCGGGCGCGACGTCGGAGGACAGGCCCAAGAGGTACGACGTATCCAGCTGCCCGGTTCGTTGGTAGCGGTCGACGTTGCGCTCGGCGATCAATCGCTCCGGATTGACCGCGGCGAGCCCCAGCAGCGCCACCACACCAGCGATCAGGACCGCGCGGGGCAACCAGCGCGCCGTCATCCCGATACCAGCCACGGCGACGAGTACGAACACCGCACCGAGCCAGAGTTCGATCGCAATGACCATCACCCGCTGCACGCTGAACCCGTACGCCTGCTGGTACAGCCACATCCGATGGATCGCCGATATCACCACGACCACCGAGGTGACGCATGTCGTCCCGACGAGCACCCGCAGCAGCCGACGATCGACCCGACCTCTGACTGTAGGGGCCGGTCATGGCGCTTCTGGGCAGCGATTGTGAAGAAACCGTGGAGAAGTCTCACGGCATCGCCCATTCAGGCGCGCTGGCTCGACACCGAGATCACTTCGCCGGTGAGGTAGCTGG
>NZ_JBEVLO010000046.1:0-38493 GCF_040509115.1 Mycobacterium sp.
GAGATGGTCAGCCCCTCGTCGGAGCCCGTCAGCAGCACGCCGGACAGCACCGGCACGGTGGGCCTGGTCGGCAGAATGCGGGCAACCCAGGCCACGGCATCGGCGAAGTCTTCGCGGACCAGGCGAAACTTCAAGTCGGAACCAAGCGTCGTCGTCGCCACGTCCATAGCGTCCCTTCGGTGAAACCCCAGCTACATGCACTAGCAGCGGATCTACGGGTGTCTTGAGGACATGTCACCACGCTGCGGTCGACGACCGTTGCGGTTGTCGAAGACCAACCGTAGAGCCTTCTGCGCCAACTTGAAAGCTAATCGATCTCGCCGCCGACTCCGTGGAGGAGTCGACGGGGGAGAGTGCACGAGGTGCGCGTTCCCCAGGCCCTTCTTTTCAAGAAGAATCTAAGTAGAACAATCAGTAACAGTAATAGGTGCTGTGCAAGCTGGGGATCAACCAGCTGATTGCCAGGTAGCGACCGGTGCGTACTCGTGGGTGAACTGTGGATGACCTACGAGTGATCTTGACCGCGCTGTGGATGGCGCAGCGATGTGTGTAGATACACCAAGATCATTGGTGCTTCGTCCCCGCATTGTGCACGAGTAGTGCACATGTCCTGGATGTGACGAGTGGTGCGACAGTGACAGAAGGTTTTCAGAAACTCGTGCGGAAATTCCCCGGAACACGGGTCGATGTCAGCCGATCGAGGGGAAGAAGTCAGCGGGCGGGATGCATTCAGCGCTTGGAGCGCTGTCGGATCCGCGTCGTAAGTTCCTTCACGTGGTCGAACACCTCGCGGCGCTGAGCCATCTCGCCGCGGATCTTGCGCTCGGCGTACATCACCGTGGTGTGGTCACGGCCGAAGGAGTGACCGATCTTCGGCAGGGATAGATCGGTGAGCTCACGACACAGGTACATCGCGATCTGGCGGGACTGTGCCAGGGCCCGCGTCTTGCCGGGGCCGCGAAGCTCCTCGATGGAGGTCTCGAAGTACTCCGCCGTGGCCGCCATGATGGTGGCGATGCTGATCTGCATCGTGCTGGCGTCTGAAATTAGATCGCGCAGAACGATTTCCGCCAGCGACTTGTCGATCGGTGCCTTGTTCAGGGAGGCGAACGCGGTGACGCGGATCAGCGCACCCTCGAGTTCGCGGATGTTGCGTTCGATGCTGCTGGCGATGAGCTCGAGCACGTCGGGCGGCACGTCGAGCCGATCCATCTGCGCCTTCTTGCTGAGGATCGCGATGCGCGTCTCCAACTCGGGCGGCTGAACGTCGGTGATCAAACCCCACTCGAACCGGGTGCGGAGGCGATCTTCCAGAGTGGCGAGCTGCTTGGGCGGCCGATCGGAGGAGATGACGATCTGCTTGTTGGCGTTGTGCAGCGTGTTGAAGGTGTGGAAGAACTCCTCCTGGATGCCGTCCTTGCCTTCGATGAACTGGATGTCGTCGACGAGCAGCACGTCGATGTTCCGGTAGGTCCGCTTGAACGACGCGCGGCGGTCGTCGCGCAGCGAGTTGATGAAGTCGTTGGTGAACTCTTCGGTGGAGACGTACTTGACCCGCATGCCCGGGAACAGACGCTGCGCGTAGTTTCCGGCCGCATGCAGCAGGTGGGTCTTGCCGAGCCCGGACTCACCCCAGATGAAGAGTGGGTTGTAGGCCCGCGCCGGAGCTTCCGCGATGGCAAGGGTCGCGGCGTGGGCGAATCGGTTGGAGGCGCCGATGACGAACGTATCGAAGGTGTAGCGCCGGTTCAGGCTGACGTCGTTGGTCGGCTCGTTGGGCTGCCGGTTGTTGAAGTAGCTCGGCCAACTCTGTTCGGCGCTGGCGAGGGCTTCCTCGTCGTCGTCGACCTCGTCGGGGTCGGGTAACGCGTCCGGCGGGATCTCGTCGCCTGCGGCGTCGGCCTCCGGCGTCGCAATGCGGACCCCAAGTTCGACGCGCTGCCCGAGTCTACGGCTGAGGCTGGTGACGATCGGCTCACGGAGATGACGTTCGATCTCGTTCTGCACGAAGGGGGTAGGAACCGACAGAAGAGCGAACCCCTCCGTGATCACCAGGGGCTTGACGAGCTTGAGCCACGCCCTTTGCTGAGGTGTGAGGATCGGCAGAGGAGTGCCGTTCGCCGCGGTGGCGTCTGATGGGCTGTCACCGTTGAGCTCCGCTACGACGTCGTCCCAGATTGCGACGAACGGCGGGTCGGGGTCTGTTGTCAACGAGACGTACCCCCTCTGGGCCAAGGGCGGGATGGCCGAAGAAGACCGGATGTCCACATGGTTATCCACAGTCTGTGAATAACCGACACCGGTCGTTGTGTCGTGTCTTGCTTACGCGGAGGCCGCGTCCCGGGGCTCATCACAGTTGTCGATGCTGTGGGCTCGCGTTCGGTGGCCGTCCTCGATCGATCTCGTTTAGCGCCGCTCGCTCTGAGACGGCCTTGGCAGAAGCTAACAGTTTTCTTGCCAGGTGCCAACCGTTCTGCAACATTGAATGGGGCCGGGCTGGACGTGCGTGACTCACGATGATGCATGTGAGCAACGAGGCGTATTCGGCACCGGGAGAAGCAGGTTTGACCTAGGGAAATCTCGTCAGTACCCTCGAACAGTCGCCCGAACGTGGCGATACGGCTGCGACTCGGATCCTCGGGTGCACGCGCCGGAGCTAGCAAGCGAGACGAACGAAGCGTACGTACCGCGGCTGCGTCCAGAAGGACATGACGACCTCATGTGCGGATGGGCGTGGGCGCAACCGTCATTGAGGAGACACAGCCGTGGCCAAGGGCAAGCGGACATTCCAGCCCAACAACCGGCGTCGTGCGCGTGTGCACGGATTCCGGCTGCGGATGCGCACGCGCGCGGGCCGCGCCATCGTCTCCGGTCGGCGCAGCAAGGGCCGCCGTTCTCTCACTGCGTGATTAGACGCAGGACTTAGCGCGGTGCTTCCGGCTCAGTACCGGATGACGCGGTCGACTGATTTCGGACTTACGGTCAATCGAGGTGTCAGAGCCGTGCAGCCCGATTTGGTGGTGCACGCGCTTCGATCCGTCGAAGGCGGCTCTGGTGATCCGAAGATTGGGCTCGTCGTATCGAAGTCCGTCGGCTCCGCCGTACAACGGCACCGCGTTTCCCGGATGCTGAGGCACGTGGCTCGGGGCGTTCTCGACGACCTGGGCCCCGGTGACAAGATCGTGATTCGGGCACTGCCCAGTAGTCGTCACACCATCTCGGCCCGTCTGGAACAGGAACTGCGCACGGCGTTGCGCCGGACCCGCAAGACCACCGGAGCGCACGGATGAGTCGCGGCCGGGTGGCGGGTGCGGTGATTCGCGGCGCCATCGCCGCGATCGAGATGTACCGAACGATGATTTCCCCCTTCCGCCCACCGTCATGCCGATTCACTCCGACGTGCAGTCAGTACGCCGTCGAGGCGCTCGGTGAGTTCGGGTTGGTGCGGGGGAGTTGGTTGTCTGTGGTGCGACTGGCCAAGTGTGGCCCGTGGCATCCAGGAGGATGGGATCCGATACCCGAGCGGCCGGGGATGGACTGTCATCCGCAGGCGCACTCGGGCGGGCCCCGGGATAGCGCGACGCTGAGGAGCGATTCGTTTGTTTAATTGGTTCAGTCTCGACGTCATCTACTACCCGGTCTCGGCCATCATGTGGGTCTTCTACAAGGCCTTCTCACTGATTCCGTTCCTCGGGCCGACGAGTTTCTTCACGTGGGCGCTGTCCGTGATGTTCCTCGTCTTCACGCTGCGCGCGATCCTGTACAAGCCGTTCGTCAGGCAGATCCGCACGACGCGGCAGATGCAGGAGTTGCAGCCACAGATCAAGGCCCTGCAGAAGAAGTACGGCAAGGACCGCCAGCGGATGGCGCTGGAGATGCAGAAGCTACAGAAGGAACACGGCTTCAACCCGGTACTCGGCTGTCTGCCGATGCTCGCCCAGATCCCGGTATTTCTCGGCCTGTTCCACGTGCTGCGGTCGTTCAACCGGACGGGCCACGGATTCGGTCAGCTCGGCTTGAGCGTCGCCGAGAACCGCGAAGTCGGCAACTACGTCTTCAATGCGACCGACGTCCAGCACTTCCTGGAGGCGCACCTGTTCGGCGCGCCCATCGGCGCGACCATGATTCAGAAGGGCGCCGAACTCGAGGCGTTCACCGAATTTAGTCGGCCTGCGGTCATCGCGGTTGGTGTCCCGTTGATGATCCTCGCGGGCGTCGCGACGTACTTCAACAGCCGGGCGTCGGTGGCCCGGCAGAGTCCGGAAGCGGCCGCTAACCCGCAGACCGCGATGATGAACAAACTGGCCCTGTACGTGTTCCCGCTCGGTGTCGTCGTCGGTGGACCGTTCCTTCCGATCGCGATCATTCTCTACTGGGTGTCCAACAACATCTGGACGTTCGGTCAGCAGCACTACGTGTTCGGCAACATCGAGAAGGAAGAGGAAGCCAAGAAGGAGCTCGATCGGGAGCGACGCGCCGCCAATGCGCCTGCGCCCGGATCGAGGCCGAAGCGCAACCGGAAGGTGACCCCGGGGCCGACCGACGCCGTCGGATCCGTGGAGTTGACGAAGAGTTCTGGCGCGGATGTCACCGAGAGTGCCGCAGAGACCACGGCGACCGAGTCCACGCCGGAGAACACTGGGAAGAGCGCTGCCGCGAAGAAGGACGCTGGGAACGCTGCCGCGAAGAACGATCCCGCGAAGAACGGTGCCGCCAAGGCGAGTGGCGCCAAGCAGGGTGGAGCGAATCGGGCCGCCCCCCGCAGGACCAACAACCGGCCGAAGAAACGCAAGCCCTGACTACTTACCCGATTCGGGATGGCGTGCCACGGCCGCCGATGGATGTGCAACACGGAAGTGAGGAAGAGACATGACTGACGCCGACACGACGGAACGGACCGACGTCGAGGGCGCCGCGCCCAAGACCGAGGACTTGGAAGACCGCTTGGTGGCCGAGGGCGAGATCGCAGGCGACTACCTGGAGGAGCTCCTCGATCTGTTGGACTTCGATGGCGACATCGATCTGGACGTCGAAGGCGATCGTGCGATCGTCAGCATCGACGGAGGGAGCGACCTCGCCAAGCTGGTGGGCCGCAAGGGGGAGGTGCTCGACGCCCTGCAGGAGCTGACTCGGCTGGCGGTGCACCAGAAGACCGGTGAGCGCAGTCGTCTGATGCTGGACGTGGCGCACTGGCGTCGGCAGCGCCGTGACGAGTTGGCCGCGCTGGGGAGCAAGGTGGCGCGGCGGGTGCTGGAGAGCGGTGAGCGCGAAGAGCTCGCGCCGATGACTCCGTTCGAGCGCAAGATCGTGCACGACGCGGTGGCGGGGATCGATGGTGTGCGCAGCGAGAGCGAGGGCGTCGAGCCGTCGCGTCGCGTGGTCGTGCTCCCAGCCTGAGCAAGCAGAGTTACAACGATGTAGTTCACCCCGGCTCGGCGGCGGATTGGGAGGATGTTTCACGTGAAACATGACCAAGCGCCCGAGGCCCCGCCGGCCGCGGGTGACATCTTTGGCGAGCGCCTCGAGCTTGCTGAGCATTATGCGGCCATCCTCGCGAGCGCCGGGATCGAGCGAGGTCTGATCGGCCCGAAGGAAGTAAGCCGGCTGTGGGATCGCCACATCCTCAACAGCGCAGCGGTGGGGGAGTTGCTCACCGCGGGCGAGCGTGTTGGGGACGTTGGTAGCGGCGCCGGGCTCCCAGGCATTCCGCTGGCGCTCGCACGTCCCGACTTGACGGTGACCCTGATCGAGCCACTGCTACGGCGCGCCGACTTTCTCACCGAGACGATTGAAATACTTGGCCTCCACGTGACCGTGATACGGGGGCGTGCGGAGGACCCGGCGGTGCACCGAGACGTGGGCGAACTAGACGCGGTGACGTCGCGAGCCGTGGCGCCCCTCGACAAGCTGACGAGGTGGTGTCTACCGCTGGTTCGGATCGGTGGCCGGATGCTGGCGATGAAGGGCGAGCGCGCCGTGAATGAACTGACCGAGCACCGGTCGGTGCTGGCGTCGTTGGGTGCGGCGGACGTGAAGGTGATGGAATGTGGCGTGAGCTATTTGACGCCGCCCGCCACGGTGGTGGTCGCCCATCGGGCGGACCGGGGCACAGTTCCGGTCAGTCGGCGCCCACCGGGCGCCGCGAGGCGGAGCGGGAACCACGTCGAACCGCAGCGGCCGAACCGCCGGCCCAGAAGGAGCAATTGATGCAATCCCCCCGCGGTGACGGCAGTTCTCCGGAGCCGGTCCCGACGACTTCGGCGGCAGATGTTTCACGTGAAACATGGCAGCCCCCCGCCGAGGAGGAGTGGAAGGAACAGCCGGTCGCCGATACGCCGATCGGCGCCGAGGCGGAGCGCGCGGTGCGTATCCTGCATAGCGCCAAGCGCCAACACCTGCCGCGGCCGCCGCGCCAACGGGTCTTCACGATTGCGAACCAAAAGGGCGGCGTCGGCAAGACCACGACCGCCGTGAACGTCGCGGCCGCTCTCGCGCTGCAGGGATTGCGCACCTTGGTGATCGATCTCGACCCTCAGGGCAATGCGAGCACGGCCTTGGGCATCGAACATCGACCAGGCACCCCGTCGTCGTACGAGGTTCTCATCGGTGAGATGACGCTCGAAGAGGCGCTGCAGCGGAGCCCATACAACGAGCGGCTCTACTGCGTGCCCGCGACCATCGACCTCGCCGGCGCAGAAATCGAACTGGTGTCGATGGTGGCCCGCGAAGGCCGGCTCCGCAATGCACTGGCGAGTCTGCAGGAGTATGACTTCGACTACGTGTTCATCGACTGCCCGCCGTCGCTCGGTCTGCTCACGATCAACGCACTCGTCGCGGCACCCGAAGTGCTGATCCCCATCCAATGCGAGTACTACGCACTCGAAGGAGTGGGCCAGTTGCTGCGCAACATCGAGATGGTGAAGTCGCACCTCAATCCGCTCCTCGACGTCACGACCGTCATCCTCACGATGTACGACGGACGCACGAAGCTCGCCGATCAGGTTGCCGACGACGTCCGTGCGCACTTCGGTCCCAAGGTCCTTCGCACGGTCATCCCGCGCAGCGTCAAGGTGTCCGAGGCACCCGGCTACGGCATGACGATCATCGAGTACGACCCAGGCTCGCGCGGCGCGATGAGCTATCTGGACGCGAGCCGGGAAATTGCGGAGCGCGCGGAGGGTGCGCCGCGATGAGGGACCAGTCTCATACGGCAGACCCGAGCCAGCCGGCAGGCCCGAGGCAGGCGACCGCAGGTAACAGGAGGAGGCACCTATGACACCGCCACCCAAGCGGACGGGACTGGGCCGCGGCCTCGCGTCGCTGATCCCGACCGGCCCCAGCGATACTCACGGCGAACAACTGAACAGCCCCGTGATGGGCGCCGCCGCGGCTGACGTCATGTACGGCAGCGGACCGGCGTCAGCCGCCGTCGAGCCGATCAGTGATGTCGGCGCGGTGTACCGAGAGATCGACCCTGCGGCCATCGAACCCAATCCGAAGCAGCCGCGTCAGGTGTTCGACGTCGAGGCGCTCGACGAACTAGTGCATTCCATCCGCGAGTTCGGTCTGATGCAGCCGATCGTCGTCCGCGCGATGGCACCAGTCGAAGGCCAGCCGCACTATCAACTCGTGATGGGGGAGCGGCGTTGGCGGGCGGCGCAGGAGGCGGGCCTGACGGCAATTCCGGCGATCGTTCGCGAGACCGCCGACGAGAGCATGCTGCGTGACGCACTGCTGGAAAACATTCACCGGGCCCAGCTGAACCCCCTGGAAGAGGCGGCGGCGTACCAGCAGTTGCTCGACGAGTTCGAGGTGACGCACGAAGAGTTGGCGACGCGGATCGGGCGCTCGCGTCCGGTGATCACCAACATGATCCGGTTGCTTCGGCTACCGATCGCGGTTCAGCGCCGGGTCGCTGCCGGGGTGCTGTCCGCCGGACACGCGCGGGCGCTGCTCGCCCTCGAGGCCGGCACCGAGAAGCAAGAGGAGTTGGCGGCCCGGATCGTCGCGGAGGGCCTGTCGGTGCGTGCGACGGAGGAGGCGGTCACCCTCGCGAACCGCGACGGCACCCCGGACCCGACCCCGGCCCAGCGGCGCAAGCCGATTCAGATGCCGGGACTGCAGGACGTTGCTGAGCGGCTGTCGTCGGCGTTCGATACCCGGGTCACGGTGAGTCTTGGCAAACGCAAGGGGAAGATCGTGGTCGAGTTCGGGTCGGTCGACGACCTACAACGGATAGTCGACCTTATGAATTCTGCAACGCCGTGACCCGTCATAGCCCGTAATTACGTCACTGTGACACCTGACCGGCCCCAACACTCTTCCAAGGAGTTATTACATTGCGCAGCAACGTGATTCGCCCAAGAGGGGTTTTGGCATGAGGTGTGGACCCGATGGCACGCAGCTCTCAGGAGGCCCTCTTATCCTGGAGGGGCGGCCACGGCCGACCGACCGATCAGAAACGCGGGGAGTCTAGTGTCAGCACGAATCACGCAGCTGCGGCTCGAAGCCTTCGAGCAGCTGCCCAAGCATGCGCGGCGATGTGTGTTCTGGGAGGTGGATCCGTCCACCCTTCACGGCGATGATCACCTGGCCGACCCCGAGTTCGAGAAGGAAGCCTGGCTTTCGATGGTCATGCTCGAGTGGGGGTCCTGCGGTCAGCTCGCCGTGCCGTGCGCACCGGATGAATCGGACTTCACCGCGCTGACCTCCAGCGGCGACGAGCCCTGTCTCGGATTCGCGTTCTACGCTCCGCCGCGAGCGGTGCCTCGGGCCGGCTTCTTCCCGACCGGACCCGTCAGTGCGGACGCCGTGTTGTTGACGTCGGTCGGCGTGGAGTCCGGAGCCGAGGGCGACGGCCTGACCCGAAGCTTGATGGCGGCAGTGGTGGGGGATCTGGTGCGACGCGGTGTCCGCGCGCTCGAGGCATTCGGACGGACCGCCGACGCAGTCGAGCTGGCCGACCCCGCGAACGTCACTCCCGATCTGCAGGCCGCCGTCGCCGCACTCGGTGACTGCTCAGTGGACCGTTGCGTCATCGAGGCGGACTTCCTGGGCGACGTCGGGTTCGAGATCGTCGCCCCGCATCGGTACTTTCCGCGGATGCGCCTGGAGCTCGAAGAGGGCCTGGGGTGGAAGGCCGACGTCGAGGCGGCACTGGAACGTTTGTTGGAGAGCGCTCAGCTGCAGCAGCCGGTCGGCGCGGGCGCCAGCCCCTGCCTGTAACGAACGGTCAGCCTTGGGCGGCGCGCCCGGCGGCCTGCTCGACGGACCGCTCGTGGGCCAGTAGCTCCGCGAAAGTGAAAGTGCCCGTAGGCCTGTCGTTCTTGCCCAGCAGATAGAGCCGTTTCACCGCGGCGAGAATGCCTTCGGCGACTGAGTCGCGCGCCTGCGGGGTGACCAGCAGGTTGCGGTCGTGCGGATTGGTGATGTAACCCACGTCGACCTGGACCGTGGGCATGCGCGTGAGGCGCAGCAGATCCCAGGTGCGGCCATGAGTTCGACAGTCACGTAACCCGGTGCGCGCCACGATCTCTCGTTGGATGAAGTCAGCGAGGTTGCGACCGATCGTCGAATGCGAGCCATGCGAGTTGCCGAAGTGGAACGACGCGACACCGTTGGCGGGGGAGCCTTCCATGGCGGCGCACCTGAGGCTGATCATCAGATCGGCCCCGACCGTGTTGGCGGTCGTGGCCCGCTCCGCGTCCGATGGGCTTCGCCCCACCGGACGGGAGAGAAAGGTGTCCATCCCGATGGCCGTCATGCGTCCCTCGAGTCGACTTGCCAAGTCCCACAAGATGTCTGCCTCGCTGATGGGACCCGACGGACCAGACATGATCGGCCCGTGGTCGTCACCGCCGCGGCCTGGATCGATGATGATGCGCTTACCCGACAGGCGTGGACCCGAACGTCGGACCAGTTCTTCCTCCCGAATCGCATGCGGCGAACCGCCGGTCACGCGGGAACCGAGGAAGTACAACGAGCGCAACGTTTCCGGACCGCAGATGCCGTCGGGATACAGACCGTACTCGCGCTGATAGGACATCAGGCCGTTGTGGGTCTGCAGGCCGAAGTGTCCGTCGACGATGTGGGTGTAGAAGCCGAGGTCCTGCAACCGGGCCTGCAGCGTCGCGACGTCGTCGCCGTACATCGGCGCACCGAACTGGTGGGCCAGCGTGCGGGCACCCAGACGGTAGGACGCTTCCTTCAACGCGCGGTAGGTGGCTTCACCGACGACACCATCGACGAGCAAACCGCGGTGCTGCTGGAACGCCCGTACCGCGTCATCGAGATCGTCGTCGAACGCATCCATCGCTACGTGTTTGCCGGTGGTTAGGTCGGCGTCCGGGCTGTCGAGCAGGCCCAATGCCGCCAGCGCTGCCCGAATCTCGGTGACCGGGGCGCCTCGGTCACCGCGGCGCAGACTAGTCATGTCCAGAATTGTCGCAGACGTAGCCGAGAAATCCGAAACCTCCAGGCCAGTCGAGAGCCACTGAGTTGGGCGGTGAAGTGCTGGTTAGACCACGTCCGAGAGCTCGCGCAGCAGCGCTGCCTTGCCCTTCGTGCCGACGATGCGCTTCACCGGCTTGCCGTCCTTGAACAGGATGAGTGTCGGAATCGACACCACCTGGAAGTCCCTGGCGGTGGCCGGATTGGCGTCGACGTCGAGTTTGGCGACGGTCAGCGCCCCGGCCTTCTCGGAGGCGATCTCCTCGAGCACGGGTGCGATCATCTTGCACGGGCCGCACCACGTTGCCCAGAAGTCCACCAGCACGGGCGTGCTGCTGCTCAGGACGTCGCTGGAAAACGAGTCGTCGGTGACGGCCACTGTGGCGCTGGTGGTGTCGGTCATGGGGTGCTCCTGTCGGTCAAGGGTCGGTGAGGGGAGTGCGTCGGCGAGTGTCACTCTTGGTCGGCGAGCCAGCGTTCGGCGTCGATCGCCGCAGCGCAGCCGCTACCGGCCGCGGTGATGGCCTGCCGGTAGGTGTGGTCGACGAGGTCACCCGCGGCGAACACGCCGTCGATCGACGTGCTGGTCGTGCGGCCCCGCACCTGTACGTAACCCTCGTCGTCGACGTCGACCTGTCCGCGCACCAGCGCCGACCGGGGATCGTGGCCGATCGCGACGAACACCCCGGTCACGGCGAGCTTCGACTCCTCGCCGGTGATCGTGTCGCGCAGGCGGACGCCGGTGACCTTCGGCTCACCCTCGACCTCGGTCACGGCCGTGTTGAGGAGGAAGGTGATCTTGGGGTTTGCCTTGGCGCGCTCCAGCATAATCTTGGAGGCGCGGAACTCGTCGCGACGGTGGATCAGGGTGACGCTGCGGGCGAACCGGGTGAGGAAGGTGGCCTCCTCCATGGCGGAGTCACCGCCGCCGATCACCGCGATGTCCTGATCGCGGAAGAAGAAGCCGTCGCAGGTGGCGCAGGTACTGACGCCGGTGCCGATGCGCTCCTGCTCACCGGGCACGCCGAGGTGACGCGCTGCGGCGCCCATCGCGAGGATGACCGACCGCGCCTGATGGACCTCACCGTCGACGGTGACCGTCTTGATCGGGCCGTCCAGTGAGACGTCGTCGACGTCCTCCATGCGGAGGTCGGCACCGAA
The DNA here is from genome assembly GCF_040509115.1 of Mycobacterium sp. GTDB lineage: Bacteria > Actinomycetota > Actinomycetes > Mycobacteriales > Mycobacteriaceae > Mycobacterium. The sequence goes on from NZ_JBEVLO010000046.1 coordinate 11,611, forward strand.
GCGGATGGCCTGCTCGCGCATTTCCTCCATCAGCGCCGGACCGGTGATGCCCTCCTTGAAACCGGGGTAGTTCTCGACCTCCGTGGTGGTCATCAGCGCGCCGCCGAACGAGACGCCTTCGAAGACCAGCGGCTTGAGTTGTGCGCGCGCCGTGTAGACCGCTGCCGTGTAACCGGCCGGGCCGGAGCCGATGACGATTACGTCATGGACCGTGGGAGATGAAGTCATGTCCGCCTTTCTGCGTACGCGCGTATAACACCAGGGTAGGCCCGGCTGTTCCTAGGGTTCGGGCGGACCCGCCCGCAGTTTGATCTCACCGGGTTCGACGGGGTCCGTTCGTCGGCGGCGGCAGGGCCCGGAGTGCCGCCGCGACCCTGGCGGTCGTCGAGGCGGGCACGTCGGCCGCGGATTCGGCGTCACGGCCGAGTTCACCCAGTTCGCGCCGGACCCGGTCGAGATCGGCCAGCTGGCGTGCCACGCCAGGATCGGTGCGCACGCGGCGGCGCAGAGCCCCAGCGGTCTCGTCGTCGAGTAGCCCGGCTTGAAGGTCGGCGAGCAGCGAAAGGGGCACGTCCGTTGGGTCGGATCCGTCGGTTTCGTCACGCATTGCAGTCACCCCCGGCGATCGGTTACTTCGGCAGTCTAGGGAATGGAATGGGCTGGTATTCGGGTTCAACTGGGAGGAAGCTGTAAATAGGTCGCCATGCGGCCGGGAGAGGACCGCCATGGGTCAGCAGAGATCACGCCGGATGATGTTGGCAAGCGGATCGGCACTGACCCTCGGCATCGGGACCCTCGCCGCCGCGACCAACATGTTCTTCGGGGCGGGCGCCGCGTCGGCCTGCAACCAGTACATCCAACCGGGCAATCCGTACACCAACACGTGTGGGATTCCGGGCGGTCCGCCTGCCGCCATCGGCGGTTCGCCCAGTGCCACGGCCATCATCGCGTGCCGGGGCATCCCCGGATGCTTGGCGTACTCGGTCAACGGCCCCGGCTTCGTGAAGGTGCCGCAGGTCGACAACCGGGTTCGGCAGAGCCAATAGTCAACCCCGGCGCCAGTAGTCAACCCGGGGCCAGTAGTCAACCCGGCCTGACGGGTGACGCAGCGTTGTCGTCGAGGCACTCCAGCGATTTGGCCAATTTGGCGCGCGCCCGCGAGCAGCGGCTCTTGACCGTGCCCTCCGGCACCCCGAGCAGGCGCGCGGTCTCCGCAACGGAGTAGCCCTGCATGTCCACCGCGACCACGGCGGCACGTTGATCGATCGGTAGGCGCCGCAACGCACCTTCGATGGCAAGCACGGTGTCGACCCGCGACGTCGGATCCGCCACGTGAAGGGCGTCGTCCTCCAGAGGCGTGGTGGGATGAGAGTTGTTGCGCCGCAACCGATCCAGACATGAGTTTACGACGATGCGGTACAGCCAGCTACTCACCGAAGCATCGTGGCGAAACCTCGGCGCATTGCGATGGGCCGACATCATGGCTTCCTGCAAGGCGTCCTCGGCGTCGTTGGGATTGCGACTGGTGAGCGTGGCCAACCGGTACAGCTGACGGCGATGACGGTGGAACAGCTCCTCGAACGCGTAGCGGTCACCGGCGACGTGGGCTCTCAGCAACTCGGCATCCGTCCGCCCCGGATCGGCCACGCCTGAGAATCTCCCCACAGTCGAAACAGTAATGAACCTGGGGCCGTGCCCATGACACTTCTTCGGCGGGGCAGCTCAGGAAGCGGGCTTGAGCGTGATGTCGGAGAGCGCGGATTCGCTCTTGCCGTCCACGGTGCCGAGCGTCGTGATCCACACCACCAGATACGACGTCGACGTCGGGTTGTCGATCGTGATGGTGTTGGAGCCGGTCTTCATCGGCGTCGGCTGCGTGAGCGCGGTCGTGTCGTCGAGCGTCGCAGGTGTCGCGGACTGCGCCGACCTGATCTGGATGGACGTACCCGTGCTGTTCAGGTTGAGGGTCACCGACCCGATCGCGGTGGGTTGCGGCAACTGCAGGATCAACCCGACCCCGTTCTTGAAGTTGGGGAAGGGCACCGCGTCGCTGTAGGTGTCCGTGGACCACGCCGTCGCGGGACTGCCGTCGATGGCATTGCCGGCGTCGGCGGGGTTGTCCGCCTCACCGCCTGGCGAGAAGACCGTTGCGCGAACGGGTTTCACGTTCCCCGCATTGGGGTCGGCACTGGCGCTGGCGGTGGTGGTTTGGTCGTTGAGGCCCAGCTCATCGGTGCCCAGCGGACCCCCGACGTCGCTGAACACGCCGCGTAGCACCGTGGCCAGCACGACCAGCGCGACCACGAGGATGGCGGCCGCGGCGGCGACGCCGATGAGAACGCCCCTCCTGCGGCGGGCGTGCGCATCCGGGTCGTCGTCGGTGCGGGATCGGCCCCTCGACCGGTCCTCGGTCTCGTCGATGGGGGAGATCAGTTCGGTGCGGTCGGCCACCGCGGTGGCCTGCTGAAGAAGGTTCAACAGGGTCGGTGCGGAACGGATCCCGCCGTTCTCCTGAACCGCGCGCACGGCGGCGGCCGAGATCTGGAACGGAATCGCGCGGTCCATCACGCGTGGTTCGACCGGCTGACCGGCCGGGTCGAGGTCGGCGGGTTCCATCCCGCTGCGCAGACCCGTCTCCGGCAGCGGCCAACGGTTCACCAGCAGCGCGTACAGGGAGGCGCCGATGCCGCGGATGTCATCCTCCGGCGTCGCCGATGGCATCGTGGCGGGGAACGCCAGCGCGACGTCGCCCTCGATGCTGACGCGCACCCGACCCGGGTGGTCGATCGACAGCGCGACACCCTGACGGTGGGCGGCCTCGGCCGCCGCGGCCAGCGACTGGACGGCCCGGGCACCACCGATCGCGGACGGCGCGGTGTCGGCGACCTCGGCCAGTGAGCCGCCGCGGATCCACTCCGAGACCACCAGACCGCCCGATCCGGTGTGCGCTACGTCGAGGACCCGTGCGATGCCAGGGACGTCGATACTGCTGAGTTTCATCGTGCGCGAGAGGATCTCGGCCAGTTCGTCGTCGGGCAGTACGGCGTCGGGATCGATGAAGGTCAATGCCACCTGCCGGTCCAGCGCCGTGTCCATGGCGTGCCAGAACTGCAGGTGCAACGGGCCCCCGTGGAAGACCAACAGCCGGTAGCGACCGCCTGCGATGGTGGCGCCAGGGATGAGGTGGACGTCCTCGTCGGTGGTGGCTGCCTCGATGGCGGGTTCGTTCGGCATCCCGAAGGAGAGCGGCTCACGGGTGGGGTCGCCGCCGTAGTCGGCGGGCGGGCGTCCCGACGTCGGCGCTACATCGGGGTGGAAGTCGTCCGCGGTGGAACGGGGGAGGCGCGTCGTCGCGCCGCTGTCGGAGCCCGGCGCGGAACTGCCCGCGGGGTCGTCGGTCACCGCTGGTCCTTTCCGAAGGCCGACCCCGGCAACGCCTGCCGGAGGTGCGCCACCCCAGACCGGCGGGTTTTGACGCGGGCGCAAGGGAGGCGAATAGCTCTGATCAGCGTACGTGAGGGGTGCAGGCGGGCGTGGTCGGTCCGGCAGCCTCGGCGGCGGGGCCTCACCTCGACCGAGTCGACGGCGCAGCACCGCGACCGTGGCCACGGCGTCGGGAACCTTCGCCGCGACCATCACCCCGGCGACGATCGGCAGCATGATCACTCCGAGGATCAGCAGGCGAAGGAGCGAGCCAGCGCCACCTCCGTTCTCGGTCAGGGATCTCAAACCCAGAAGCCGATCGGCGACATGCGCCAGCAGACCGCCGAGCAGCGACGCGGCGATCGTCACCAGAATCGTGCGGAGCACGTCGAGGCCGATCAACCTGCCCCCAGGCGGGCGCAGGTTGGCTCGCAAGACGATGTGCCCGACGACGGCGCCCGCCAGGAAGCCCAGCCCGTTCGCCAGGCCGAGATAGCCTGCGACGAGTTCCGGGTCGTCGGTGACGTAAGGGGCGGCGACCGACGCGATGACCTTCACCAGGGTGATCACGACGATGATCAGGATCGGCATCCACGGTTGTTCGCGGGCGTAGAACACCCGCAACTGCAGCAGCACCATCGAGTACGGGATCAGCGTGAAGGCGGACAACGTGATCGCCATCCCGAGGTAACCGGCGTCGGTGTCCCCGAAGTTGCCGTACGCGAACAGCGCGCTGCCGATCGCGGGTCCGCCGACCGTCATGAACGCGACGACGGGAATCAGGCTGACCATCGTCAACCGCGTCGCGAAGGACAGATCGGCCAGCACCGCGGGTTGGTCGTCGGCGGCAGCGTTGCGTGACAGTCGCGGCATCACCACCGTCAGCACCGTCACGCCGATGATGCCGAACGGCAGCATCAGCACCAGCCACGTGTAGTTGTAGATGGCCGGGCCGGAAGCGGCTGCGGTGCTGGCGATTTGGTTGCCGACGATCAAACCGGCCTGACTGATCAGGACGTAGAGGACCATCGCCGCGGCCATGGTGCCGAACTTCTTGAGCCGGTCGTCGAGGCCCCAGAGCGGCCGCAGGCTGACTCGCTCGCGGCGGATTGCGATCAGCAGCACCAGCGTCTGGGACACGACGCCGAGCGTGGTGCCGATGCCGAGGACCAGAAGCTTGGCGTTGCCCATCTCGACGGGATCGATCGACAGTTCACCGGGGACCAGGACGTACAGCCCGAGGGTGGCGATCGCGACGACGTTGTTGACCACCGGTGCCCAGGCGGGTGGTCCAAAGACGTTGCGCGTGTTCAGGATTGCCATGAACACCGAGGACAGACCGTAGAAGACGACCTGTGGAAGCAGCAGGTAGGCGAACGCGGTCGTCAGCGGCCGGTTGACCTGGGGATCGTCGCCGAGCATGAGGTGCACCAGCAGGGGTGCGGCCGCCACCGACAGCACCGTCGCGACCACCAGCAGCGACGTCGCCAGCGTGATGAGCCGCCGCACGAACGCGGTGCCGCCGTCCGGATCGTCGCGTTCGGCGCGCGCGAGCACCGGCACGAAGATCGCGGTAAACGTGGCCTCCAGGACCAGTGCCGCGACGAGGTTGGGCAGCTGGTTGGCGATCGAGAAGGAGCTCGACAGTGCGGCACCGAGGATCGCGGCCAGCAGAACGATGCGAAAGAAGCCGGTGATGCGGCTGATCAATGTCGCGAACGCCATGCCCCAGGACCGCGACACGACCGCCGCATCGGACAGCTCGGGCTTGCCTGCCCGCCTGCGCGGCGCGGGGCCCTGGGGGATCCGTTGCGGTGATTGGGGCGGCGGCCGCGGCGGTGCGGGCGGTTGGGGTGGACGGGTGGTTCTCGTCGAGGTCCCCTGCGGTGGCCCCGGCGGCCGGACGGTACTCATCGGCCACTGCTCTTCGCGCAAGCGCTCATCGGGCCGTTGCTCTTCGCGCGAGCGCTCATCGGGCATCCTCGTCGGGCGGCGCATGAGCGATCGCCACGTCGAGCGGGTCGGGGCGGGCCTCGCCGTCGGACCGCTCGGCGAACCTGCGCTTCGGCCGATCGAGGTCGGCCCTGTCGGGTTGTCCACGGAAACGGTGCCACAAGCGTCGGCCTGCGAGCAGGACGAGCACCGCACCCGCGGACAACGTGATGAAGAACAACAACTTGCCGTAGGCGTTGGAATGCACGGACAGGCGCACCGGCTCACCGAGTGCGAGCCCGTCGGCGGTGGTGAGCGCCACGTCGACCGCCACGCGCTGCGTGAAGTGCACCTCGATGGGCACGCGTAGGGGCAGGAAGCCGGGGGGCAGCTCGACCTCACCAAGGTCGGTGACCGTCATGCCGGGTGGCGCGTCGACATCGAGGCGCACCCGGATCGGCACTGGGAGGTCGTTCCTCAAGGCCAGGGGCAGCGGGCTGCGCTCGGTGGCCAGGGTGTACGAGCCGCCGGGGTTGACGATGGTGACGGCCCCGAACATGTCGTCGACGGTCGTGTTGACGACTCCGACCCGCTGCCCTGCCAATCCGTTGCGGGCATCGGGCGGCACCGACTGGCTCAACGCCCGGAGCATGTCCTCGCGCAGGGGGGCGGTGTACTGCCCGCCGGTGAGCCCCGTGCGCGGGTCGACGGTCAGCGCGGCGGTCAGACCCCACAACCGCCCCGTGCCGTTCGCGATGTCGGCGACGACGTTCGCGTCGAAGAGGGCCCGCGGACTGCCGAGCGTGTCCGGCGGCAAGGGTTGCACGTCCGGCGCGGGCACCGCCGACTCGGCGAGTACCGCGGTCAGCGGTCGCGGGACGGCCAGCCCCGACCGAATCGATGAGGCCAGCGTCGTCAGGACGGCCTGCGCGTCGTCCGGCGGCAGGTTCCACGTCAGCGGCGGCACGAAGATCTGCGAGCGGGGCTCGGCGCTGGGCTGCAACTCGCGCCACAGCAGCGCCGACAGCGCGTCCTGACGCCGCGCCACCGGTGAGTCGTGGGCCAACGGAAAGCCAAGCGAGGCGTCGAGGTACGACGGCGTGGCTGGTGTCGAACCGGCCCCAGCGAGGGCTGCGCCGACAGCCGGATCGAACGGCACCGCCACCACGTTGGGGGTGTACCGGCGCGGGGACAGATCGACCGACGGCGGCTCGCCGTTGCTCGAATCCTGCTCGACGTACTCGCTCGCGGCGATGGCCATCGTCGGACCCTGCGCCGACAACAACTGCACCGCAGGCCCGGTGAGGGGCCCGTCGCCGACGACGGTGGCTCCTCGCGTCGAGGCGACGCCGAGGATCTGGTCGACGATGTCACCTGCGCCGTTCGTCGCGATCCCCGAGAGGCCGGTGTCGCCGACCCGCGCCAGCGCATTCAGGTCGGCCTGCGCGTACACGGTTGGCGTCACGCAGGTCCGTTGCGCCAACGTCCTGAGTCTGCCGAGCCAATCGACCGCGGCCTCCTGACCGGTGCCAGGTCGCGTCGGCGAGTTCAGGGCACCGGTGGGGTCGTCGTTGACGACGTAACCACCGGTCATCGCGTTGACGGTGACCAGCAGATCGGGATCGACGGCGAGACAGAGTGCGCTGCGGGTCTGGCCGCCGGGGTCGACGGTAGGGCTGGTGGCGAAGTCGACTGCCGACAGCAGCGTGTCGAGGCGGCCGCCAGGCGCCAGGGACGTGGCGAGATCGTCGTCCATCAGTCGCACCGGCGAGGTACCGCCAGGGACGCCGGCCGCCAGCCGGGGTCGGTCCGCCAGCGGCCACAGCATCGTCGTCCGAACGGGTTTCGAGGTGTCCGGTGGCACGACCGCCGACACCGAGTCCGCGGCCTCCGACGACGGATCCTGAGGTACTCCTAGCACTGGGAGCAGGAAGCGGGCGTCATCGAGCCGGGCAGGCGCCCCGTAGTCGGGGGTGCCGTTGACGTTGACCAGGACGGGATAGATGCCTGGCTCGTCGATGCGCAGCGACGGCAGCTCCCTGGAACGGACGGGATAGGACAGCGTGAACGGCACGTGTTGTCCCTGCGCCAGCTCGGGCGCGACGGTGACGAAGTCCGCGACGGCCTGGTACTGGTCGACGATGCCCGCCAGGTTGGTGCGCAGCCCCGCCGACGACGTCACCGCGGGCGCGTGTTCGAGGCGAACCATGACGTCGCGGACGGGCCGGTCGCCGACGTTGGTCACGGTGCCCGAGACGGTCACCAGGGGTTCACTAGTGGTGGTCACCGTCTCCGGGGTCACCGTGTCGATGTGCAGCTGTAGGAAGGGCTGCAGGCCGGGCTCACCCGCAGCGGCCCGAGGCACCACGGCGGGTACGACGATCAGCGTCACGAGTGCGACGACGGCGAGCAGGCGCGACAAAGCCGTCCATGCCGCCGAGTGCTTCATGGCCCTTGGCCGCACCCGTTCGCCCGCCGTCCGGGTTGCGGCTGCGCGGACTCGTCGGTACGACGGTTTCGAGTGTGCGAGTGCGTCTGGGGGCGCCGTCGCGGTGAGGTGCGGGGAAGGGGAGGCAGCGATCCAGGACCGTCGGTCTGGAGTTTGTCGATGAGCTCGCCTGCCACCTGGGCGAGCTTGCGTTCGTCGGCGTAGGCGAGGCGGGCCGGGAGATCCAGTAGAGGCACCCAGGCGACTTCGGTCACCTCGACGTCCTCGTCGGACAGCTCGCCGTCCAGAAATCGCATGAGGTAATGGTGCACTGTCTTGTGGACGCGGCGGCCCTCGGTCACGAACCAGTAGTCGATGCTGCCGAGCGCGGCGAGCACGCTGCCCTGGATGCCGGTCTCCTCGGCGACCTCACGGATCGCGGTCTGCTCGGCGGTCTCACCCTGCTCGATGTGCCCCTTCGGCAGCGACCACAGCATGCGTCCGCGCCGGTCGACCCGCCCGATCAGGGCGGCGACCTGGTCGTTCTTCGGGCCGTCGAGGCCGTCGATGACGAGCCCACCGGCGGAGGTCTCGTGGACGGTGCGCAGCCGGTCAGGGGGCCGTCGGCCCGGGCGGGGGTGTGGCGTCGCAGGTACCGGGTCGGATTGGTGGCCTGGGCTGGGTCCAGGGACCGGTGCGGCGGTAGAGTTCGGGGGCGTTGGGGCGTTCGATGCGGACGGATCGGGTGGGCCCGCAGAGCGTCGGCCTCGGCGCCGTCCTCGGCGCCGTCTTGGTTTGGCTCGTTCGCCCTCCGACACCCAAGCGATAGTAGCTGCCACCCGACAGCCGTCCCCGCCGCACTCGCCGTCGGTGCAGGCTTGTCGCCGGGTCGTTACGCAGACGTGAGCGCCCATTAGGCTCATCGAACGTGCCGAACGATCCCGCTGACTCCCGATCCGACGCCGTCGAGCTCTTGACCGCCGCCAAGGCGCTGCAGCCCTACGCCCCGGTGCTGACCGAGGTGGGTCGGTTGTTCGCTGGCGCGGGCCACGAACTGTTCCTCGTCGGCGGCAGCGTCCGCGACGCGGTGCTCGGCAGGCTGGGCCAGGACCTCGACTTCGCCACCGATGCGCGGCCCGACGAGATGCAACGATTCCTCGGCCCGTGGGCCGACGCGCTCTGGGACACCGGCATCGCCTTCGGGACCCTCGGCATCGGCAAGGGTGAGGACCGTCTCGAGATCACGACCTACCGCACCGACGCCTACGACAGGATGTCGCGCAACCCCGAGGTGCGCTTCGGTCACAGCCTGGACGAGGACCTGGTGCGCAGGGACTTCAAGGCCAATGCGATGGCGGTCCGGATCACGGCTGACGGCCCCGCCGAATTCCATGACCCCCTAGGCGGTTTGGCGGACCTGCGGGCGCGCGTTCTTGACACGCCCGCGGCACCGGAGGTGTCCTTCGGCGACGATCCGCTGCGGATGCTGCGGGCTGCGCGGTTCGTCTCGCAGCTCGGTTTCACGGTGGCGCCGAGGGTGCGGGCCGCGCTCGAGCGGATGGCGCCGGAGCTGGGGCGCATCACCGTGGAGCGGGTGGCGGCCGAGCTGGACAAGATGATGCTCGGCGCCGATCCCGTCGCGGGCATCGAGTTGATGGTGCACACCGGCCTCGGCGAGGTGGTGCTACCCGAGGTGGGCGGCATGCGGATGGCGATCGACGAGCACCACCAGCACAAGGACGTCTACCAGCATTCGCTGACGGTGCTACGCCAGGCGATGGACTTGGAGGGTCCCACCGGTCCGGACCTGGTGCTGCGCTGGGCGGCGCTGCTGCACGACATCGGCAAGCCTGCGACCCGCAAGCACGAATCGGACGGCGGCGTCAGCTTCCACCACCACGAGGTGGTCGGCGCGAAGATGGTCCGCAAGCGCCTGCGTGCGTTGAAGTACTCCAAGCAGATGGTCGACGACGTCTCCCAGCTGGTGTATCTGCACCTGCGGTTCCACGGCTACGCGGATGCCAGTGGGGCAGGCAAGTGGACCGACTCCGCAGTGCGGCGGTACGTGACCGACGCGGGGCCGCTGCTTGGCCAGCTGCACAAGTTGGTGCGCGCCGACTGCACCACGCGCAACAAGCGGCGAGCCGCCCGGCTCCAGGGCAACTACGACGACCTGGAGAGCCGCATCGTCGAACTGGCTGCCAAGGAAGACCTGCAGAAGGTGCGTCCCGACCTCGACGGCAACGAGATCATGAAGATCCTCGACATCCCCGCCGGCCCGCAAGTCGGCGAGGCGTGGAAGTACCTCAAGGAGCTCCGGTTGGACCGCGGGCCGCTCGATCACGACGAGGCCGTCGCCGAATTGCAGAAGTGGTGGAACGCGAAGGGGTAGCGGCGCGTCGAACCCAGATAGACAGGGGGGTGGGACGTGGATTACTGCTTGGGCGATGGCGACGGGTCGGCGGCGATCTGGTCGGCCGAGATGGACGTCGACCTGGACGGGGATGGTGAGTTCGACGCGATCGGGCTGGACTTCGACGGCGACGGGCTGATCGACGACGCGTTGGCGGACTTCGATGGCGATGGGCACGCCGATCACCTGGTCCTCGATCTCGACGACGACGGGACGGCCGAGGCGACGTTCACCGACGACGGCTCTGGCACCTGGGCGGTCGACGCCGGGGGCAGGGGCGGGCAGCTCCGCTGGTTCGGCTTGGACGGCATCGAGCTGACGGGGGGACCACTGGTCGACTTCGACGGCGACGGGGAAGCCGACGACCGCCTGCTGGACACCACCCGCGACGGGCTCGCCGATCGGCTGTTCGTTGGGTCCGAGACCGGCAGCGAGGCGTACGTCGATGCCGACGGTGACGGGCGGTGGGACGTGAAGCTGTCCGACCCGGACGGCGACGGCACGGCCGACGCGGCGACCCAGCTGTAGCTAGCGGCCAGGCCCGGGCGGCCCGGCGAACGCCTGGGCGATCGTCAACCACTTCTTGGCGTCGGGTCCCACGGCGGTCACGTCGAGTTCGGCGCGCGGCCGCCGCTGGGTTACCAGCAGGCAGAAGTCCTCTGCCGATCCGGTGACCCGTTGGGCTGCGTCGGCGGGGCCCCATGACCAGGTCGAGCCGTCGGGTGCGATGAGCTCGACGAGGAACGGGTCGGCGGGAGGCGGCAGGCCGTGCACCGCGAACGCGAAGTCTCTGGTGCGCACGCCGATGTGGGCGATCGAGCGCAGCCGCGCGGTCGGCTGCCTGCGCACGCCGAGCGTGTCGGCGACGTCGAGGCCGTGGGCCCAGGTCTCCATGAGGCGGGCGGTGGCCATCGACGACGCGCTCATGGGCGGGCCGAACCACGGGATCTTGCGTCCGCTGGCGACGTCGAGGAGTTCGTCGTGCAGCCGGGCCCTGGTGCTGCGCCACTGGGCGAGCAGCTCGCCGGGTGGGGTGGCGGCGAGCCTCTCCGCGCCCTCGTCGACGAAGCCGGTCGGGTTGGTCGCGGCCTCGGTCAGGACGTCGGCGAAGGCCGCCTCGTCGGTGATGGCGACGACCGAGACGCGGTCGGTCCACCAGAGGTGCGCGATCTGGTGCGCGATGGTCCAGCCGGGCGCAGGCGTCTCGGTGCGCCAGCCCGCGTCGTCCAGATCGGCGACGAGCGCGTCGAGAACGTCGCTCTCGGTGCGCAGGTCGGCGACGAATTCGTCGGCTCCAGCCATGGCGTCACACACTAGCCTGCCTGCTTGGCGTCCCTGCCGATCGCGGCGTGCGCGGCGAGCCCGCAGACGTAGACCAGCGCGCCGGCGATGACCAACGCGGGTGAGTGCCCGTCGACGGGGATGACGGACGCGGACAACGTGATCGATGCGACGAACGCCACCCAGAACAGCGCGTCCTGGACGGTGAAGACGTGACCGCGAAGTGCGTCGTCGACGTCGAGTTGCATCGCCGAGTCGCCGCACAGCTTCACGACCTGCCCCGCGGCGCCCAGTAGGAATCCGCACGCGATCATGACCGGCAACTGCAGTCCGACCGCGCCGAGTTGGATTGCCGCCGACGCGGCGAGGGCGACGTTGGCCGTGGCGTACCGAGACCATCGGCGGACCGCGACGGGGGTGAGGAAGTTCGCCAAGAACGACCCCAGTCCGGCGACGGAACCGAACACCACGACCACGCCGAAGCCTGCGACGCTGACGGAACCGGTGTGGCGTGCGATGACCAACACCAGCAGTGTGTTGATGCCGAACGCCATGCGGTGCGCGACGATGCCGGACATGGTGGCGGCCACACTGGACACGGCGATCGCCGTCCGGATGCCGTATCGCCAACCGGTGGCCACCGCGTAGACGACGGATCCGTGGACCGCGCGCGCGGAATCGTCGGGGCCGAGCACGTGCGGGGCGAAGCGCACGGACAGGTACCACGCCAGGGCGACGGGCGCCGATGCGATGAAGATCGCGGCGGCGGAACCGGCGTTGCCTGCACCGAACAACCAGCGCGGCACCAGCATGGAGATCGCACCGACGAACAGGAATGCCGCACTGACGGCGGTCGCCACCGAGTTCATCGTCACGACCTGTTGCCGAGGCACCACGTGCGGTAGCGCTGCGGACATGCCGGAGGTGACGAACCGGGTGAAGCCATTGACGACCAGCGCGCCGAGCAGGATCCACCAGTCGTTGGCGCGGAACCCGAGGAGCAGCGCCACCACGACCATCATCAGCGCTCGCCCGATGTTGGCGACGATGAGCACCGACCGCCGGTCCCACCGATCGAGCAGCGCGCCCGCGAACGGACCGAGTAGCGAGTACGGGAGGTACAGCGCGGCGAACTGCCCGGCGATCTGCCAGGGGTTCGTTGCGCGCTCGGGGTTGAACAGCAGTGCGCCCACCAGGCCGCCCTGGAACAAGCCGTCGCCGAACGAGCTGACCGCGCGAAGTTCCAAGAGCCTGCGGAATTCGGGCAACGCTTGCACCGCCCGCCACAGGACGAAGCGTTTGTGAGGCGGGGTCAAATGTCATCCGATGTCGGTGGTCGTCGTTGGCGCCGAGTGGCGACGAATCAACACTACAAAGATTCGCGAAACAACCCGGCATGGCCGTGCCCGTTCGCCACCAGGACGACACGCTGGTGACATGATGGACGGGTGGCGCAGTCAGAGGATCCGGAGGATCACGTCGCTCCCGCAACGCACCGTGTGCGCGCGGGAACGTTGCTGCTCGCCAACACCGATCTGCTCGAGCCCACCTTTCGCCGCAGCGTGATCTACATCGTCGAGCACAACGACGGCGGCACGCTCGGTGTGGTGCTGAACCGGCCCAGCGAAACCGCCGTCTACAACGTCCTTCCGCAGTGGGCGAAACTTGCCACCAAGCCGAAGACGATGTTCGTGGGCGGTCCGGTCAAGCGGGACGCGGCGCTTTGTCTGGCGACGCTGCGCGCCGGGTTGGAGCCCAACGACGTGCCGGGGTTGCGCCACGTGCAGGGTCGGATCGTGATGGTGGACCTCGACGCCGACCCAGATTCGATCGCTCCCGCGGTGGAGGGGGTGCGGATCTACGCCGGGTACTCGGGGTGGACCATCGGGCAGCTCGACGGTGAGATCGAACGCGACGACTGGATCGTGTTGTCGGCGTTGCCGTCCGACGTTCTGGTGGAGCCGCGGGTGGACCTGTGGTCGCGAGTACTGCGTCGTCAGCCGCTGCCGTTGTCCCTGCTCGCCACGCATCCGATCGACGTCAACCGGAACTAATTCCGTTGTGCTGCAACGGAATCAGCGACAAGAGAGGGTGCACGACGCGCAGACGCCCTCGCAGCCCGCGCTCGTCGCCTCGGTAGCGGCTTCGCGCTGGGCCACCCCCTTGGCGCTCTGATAGCAGCCCGCGGAAACGGTGCCAACGGCTCCGACGACGCACACGATGAGCGCGAGCACCCCTGCGTGTGGAGGCGCCGCGAGCGCGACCGCACCACCGGCGGCCAGCATCACCGACGCCGCCAACTGGGTGGGGACCACCGCACGCAGAACCTGCCGCACGGGGTCGGCGGCGGCGGGACGGGTCATGGACCACAGTCCCGTCGCAGCGGTCAGCACTGCCGCGCAGAGACACACCACCGCGGCGATCATCATCGCCACAGAATACGAGGCCGGTCGACGCGGGCTGGGCCGGGGCTAGCTCGGCAGCCCGAGCGCCTGAGGAGCACCGGGCAGGGTGGCGGGATTCGCCGGTGCGACGGACAGGGAGGGCGCCGCCGGTGCCGCCGGTACTGGAGGTGCCGCTGCGGGCGCGTCGGGTGAACCGACCCGGAATCCGTTGACGATGGCGTCGGTGGCGGTGCCCGCGGCGACGGAGACCTGGGCGCTGGTGGTCACCGACAGTGACACCAGGTACCTGTCGGGCCCCGAGGTGGCGATGACGTGACGCCGCGAGGTGTTCAACGTCATGTTGTTCTGCCGGTAGGTGCCCTCGATGTTCGACGACGGCATGCCCCCGAAGTCGGCGAACGATCCGTCGGTGGCCCGCCACGCGGCCAGCTGCTGGCTGTCGATGAGCCCGTGGCTGATGGCTTCCTTGGGGTCGAAGTCACCCACCAGCTTGTAGACCTGGACTGCGGCGTTGGAGGTGTACAGGCCGTCGCCGCCAACGCGGTCGGCGATCACCGCGAACGCGTCGGGAACGTTCGGGTCGGGTATTTGGGCCCAGCCCGTCGGCATGGGCAGGACGATGTTCAGCGCCTTGAAGTCGGTGGCCTTCTGTGGCTCCATGGCGACGTTCTTCTCGCGGAAGAAGTCGGCGATGGTCCCCGACGTGGCTGGCACGATCGTCGGGACGGCGGGCACGGGTGCGGCGACCGGTGCGGCGGCGGGGAGTCCGGGACCTTGCACGGCGCCTGCGACGGCGGGCGTGGCAGCGATCTGACCGGGGAGCGCGGCCGGTGCGGCCGGTGCGGCGGCCTGCACGGTGACGGTCTGCGTCACCGTCGCCGGGGCGGGGATGGACGGCAGCGGGACGGTGGGTTCGGCCGAAGCGGTGGTTCCCGCGAGCCCAAGGATGCAGGCCGCTCCTGCGGCGAATCCTCCCGCCAGAAGTCCCCAACGACGGGCATTCTCGAGCATCTGACTGCGGTCCTTCCGGGTGATTCTGGATCGGTTCGGGCACGTGCACCACGGCCAGGCGCTGACTGTATCCACGCAGCACGGCGGCCGACCACAGCCGGTATCGAGCTGCAACCATGCCCTGACCGCTCCGCAACGGAACCGATACCAAGCCGTGCCCTGTCACCGTGCCGCAGCCTGCGATGAGATCCCGGGTGAGCGCGTTGTCTACCCTGTTCACGTGACTCAAGCGGATGGTGACCTGGTCTCTTCGGGCTCCCCGCAGCACCGCTACACGGCGGAGCTGGCCGGGGAGATCGAACGCGACTGGCAGGAGACGTGGGCGCGGCTCGGGACGTTCCACGTGCCAAACCCGGTCGGATCGCTTGCGCCTTCCGACGGTGCTGCCGTGCCCGCCGACAAGATGTTCGTCCAGGACATGTTCCCGTACCCGTCGGGCGACGGACTTCACGTCGGCCATCCCCTCGGCTACATCGCCACCGATGTCTACGCCCGCTACTTCCGAATGACTGGCCGCAATGTCTTGCACGCCTTGGGTTTCGACGCGTTCGGTCTGCCTGCCGAACAGTACGCCGTGCAGACGGGCACGCATCCGCGCACCCGCACCGAGGCCAACATCGTCAACTTCCGCAGGCAGTTGGGCAGGCTTGGCCTCGGTCACGACGCCCGCCGCAGCTTCGCCACCACCGACACCGACTTCTACAAGTGGACGCAGTGGATCTTCCTGCAGATCTTCAACTCGTGGTTCGACCAGGAGGCCAACAAGGCCCGCCCCATCGGCGAGCTGATCGCGGAGTTCGAAGCGGGGGTGCGCACGCCGGAGGGCGGTGACTGGTCGACGCTGTCGGAGGGGGAGCGGGCGGACGTCGTCGACTCCCATCGGCTGGTCTACCGCGCCGACTCCGTCGTGAACTGGTGCCCAGGGCTTGGCACGGTCCTCGCCAACGAAGAGGTCACCTCCGACGGCCGAAGTGACAGGGGCAACTTCCCGGTGTTCCGGAAGCGGTTGCGGCAGTGGATGATGCGCATCACCGCTTATTCGGACCGGCTGCTCGACGACCTGGACGACCTGGACTGGCCGGACAAGGTCAAGGCCATGCAGCGCAATTGGATCGGCAGGTCCACCGGCGCCGAGGTGCGGTTCGCGACCGACGTCGGCGACATCGAGGTGTTCACCACCCGGCCCGACACCCTCTACGGCGCGACCTACATGGTGCTGGCACCCGAGCACGAGCTGGTCGACGCGCTGATCGGGGCCCGGGGCGACGGGGAAGGCTCAGCCTGGCCCGAGGGCACCGACCCGCGGTGGACCTACGGCAGCGCCACCCCCGCCGAGGCGGTCGCCGCGTACCGGGCGACCATCGCGGCGAAGTCCGACCTGGAGCGTCAGGAGAACAAGTCCAAGACGGGCGTGTTCATCGGCGCGTACGCCACGAATCCGGTCAACGGCCAGCGCATCCCGGTCTTCATCGCCGACTACGTGCTGGCCGGCTACGGCACCGGCGCGATCATGGCGGTGCCCAGCGGTGACCAGAGGGACTGGGAGTTCGCCACGGCCTTCGGGCTGCCGATCATCGAGGTGGTGTCGGGCGGCGACGTGTCAAAGGCCGCCTACAACGGTGACGGTGTTCTGGTGAACTCCGGCGAGCTGGACGGGTTGAGCGTGGCCTCGGCGAAGGAGGCGATCATCACCCGTCTGGAGGCCGACGGGCGGGGCCGGTCGCGCATCGAGTACAAGCTGCGGGACTGGTTGTTCGCCCGCCAGCGGTACTGGGGTGAGCCGTTCCCGATCGTCTACGACGCCGACGGTCGTGCCCACGGCTTGCCGGAGTCGGCGTTGCCCGTCGAGTTGCCGGACGTCCCGGACTACGCGCCGGTGCAGTTCGATCCCGACGACGCCGACAGCGAGCCGTCGCCCCCGTTGGGCAAGGCCACCGAATGGGTGCACGTCGACCTCGATCTCGGCGACGGGTTGCAGCCATACACCCGCGACACCAACGTCATGCCCCAGTGGGCGGGCAGCTCCTGGTACGAGCTGCGTTATGCCGACCCGCACAACTCGGAGACGTTCTGCGCCAAGGAGAACGAGGCGTACTGGATGGGTCCGCGACCGGCCGAGCACGGGCCGAGGGACCCCGGCGGCGTCGACCTCTACGTCGGCGGCGTCGAGCATGCGGTGCTGCACCTGCTCTATTCGAGGTTCTGGCACAAGGTGCTCTACGACTTGGGCCACGTGACGTCGCGGGAGCCGTACCGCCGCCTGGTGAACCAGGGCTACATCCAGGCGTTCGCCTATACGGATTCTCGGGGGTCCTACGTGCCCGCCGCGGAGGTGGTGGAGCGCGACGGGAAGTTCTGGTATCAGGACTCGGAGGTCAATCGCGAGTTCGGCAAGATCGGCAAGAGCCTGAAGAACTCGGTCTCACCGGACGAGATCTGCCAGGAGTACGGCGCCGACACGCTGCGCGTGTACGAGATGTCGATGGGCCCGCTCGAGGCCTCGCGGCCGTGGGCCACCAAGGACGTGGTTGGGGCCTATCGGTTCTTGCAACGGGTCTGGCGGGTCGTCGTCGACGAGAACACCGGCGCCGAGCGGGTCGCCGACCACGAGCAGGTGTCCGAGGAGACGTTGCGGCAGTTGCACAAGACGATCGCTGGGGTCGCCGAAGACTATGCGGCGCTTCGCAACAACACCGCAGCGGCCAAGCTGATCGAGTACACCAACCACCTGACCAAGGCGGACGTCACGGCGCGGGCCGCGGTGGAACCGCTGGTGCTGATGGTCGCGCCGTTGGCGCCGCATCTGGCCGAGGAGCTGTGGCGGCGCCTGGGTCACGACACGCCCCTGGCGCACGGGCCGTTCCCGGTGGCCGAACCGGCGTACCTGGTCGAGGACACCGTCGAGTATCCGGTGCAGGTGAACGGCAAGGTGCGTGGTCACATCACCGTCGCGGCCGACGCCGACGCCGACGCGCTCGAGTCCGCCGCGCTGGCCGACGAGAAGGTCGCTGCGTTCATGGCTGGCGCCGCGCCGCGGAAGGTCATCGTGGTCGCGGGCAGGCTGGTCAACATCGTCATCTGAGGCCACACCTGGGGTCGCCCGAGTGATTTCGGCGCGGAAACTGTCGCGCCGCGAACGCAAACGCGCCCAAATCGCGGTCGACGCACCCCGACAGCCGCCGCCCCGGCTAGATCCCGGACAGCGGCGGCGTGCGCGGCGGAGACGTGCGCCGGTCACCGGTGGCCTCCAGCGCAGCCGCGTACCGCAGCAGCGCCACGTCGTCGTAGGCCCGACCCGCGAACGTCAGCCCCACCGGCATCCCGATGTCGGCCATCGCGCCCATCGGCACCGTGACGGTGGGGATGCCGAGATGCCGGATGGCGAGGTTGCCGTTGGCCACCCATACGCCGTTGCGCCAGCCGAGATCAGCGGACGCCGGGTTCACGTCCATGTCGGCGGGCCCGACGTCGGCGACCGCCGGGAAGACGACCGCGTCGAGTCGCAGCGCGTCCATCCAGTCTTCGAGGTCGACCTTGCGGGTGCGCTCCAGTGCGTGCACACCCTCGGGAATGGTCGAGATGGCGAGGAAGGAGCTGATCGGGTTGTCGCGGATGAACCCCGGGTACTCCGCGATGTCGTCGTCGAAGCCGTCGTAGCGGTCCGGCAGCGCGCCGACGGGATGCGGGAAGATGGTGCTCCCGTCGACGTCGGCGAGCCGGTTCAGGGCGGGATCGCCGTTGGCGGCCAGAAAGTCGTCCCACGCCCACGCCGAGAGATCGACGATCTCGCGACGGAGGAACTCCGGGCTGACCAGCCCGCGGGTGGAGATGGTCGGCGCGCCCGCCCGGTCGCCCTCGTAGTTGGTGACGACGGGGAAGTCCACCTCGATCACCTCGGCACCCGCGGCGAGCAGGTCGCGGCGAACGGCGTCGAACAGGTCCACCACCGACGGCCGGGTCTCGATCCGTCGACCCGTCGGCCCGCCGATGCCGGTGGCTCCGACACCCGCTTGCTCGTCCGCATTGAAGTACATTCGCGGGACGCCGAAGCGCCGCCCGGTGAGCTCGCGCCTGGCGTGGTCGGCGTCGGTGACGGCCGCCGAGAGGTAGGACGGCGGCCGGATCTCGTCGACGCGGGGAATGGCCACCCACGGTTGCGCGCGCCAGAAGTCTCCGCGTGCATCGGGATCGTCTGCGACGAGCACGTCGAGGACCTCGAGCAAATCGGTCATCGAACGGGTATGCGGCACAACGACGTCCATGGTCGGCACCAGCGGCCAGCCGCCCCGGGTGGAGATGACGCCACGGGACGGCGTGTAGGCGCACAGCGCATTGTTGGAGGCGGGTCCCCGGCCCGACGACCAGGTCTCCTCGCCAATTCCGAACGCGCAGAACGACGCAGCGGTGGCAGTGCCTGAGCCGTTCGACGACCCCGAACCGAACGGCGCCGTGAGATAGGCGGCGTGGTAAGGGCTTTCGGCCCTCCCGTAGACACCGCGTTGCATGCCACCGTTGGCCATCGGCGGCATGTTGGTCAGCCCGATCAGGACGGCACCCGCCGCGCGCAAGCGCTCGACCACGTAGGAATCGCGCTGGGCGACGAGACCGGCGAACGCCGGGCTCCCCGCCGCGACGGTCAGTCCGCGGGCCTGGTAGCTGTCCTTGACGGTGTAGGGAATTCCGTCGAGCGGCCCGTACGTCGCGCCTGCCGTCCGGCGTTCGTCGGAGGCCCTCGCGTCGGCGCGCGCGTCGGGGTTGGGCACCACGACGGCGTTGAGCTCACCGTCGTAGGCCGCGATGCGGTCCAGGTAGGCCTCGAGAAGACCCACCGCGGTGATCCGACCACCCTCGAGGGCGGCGCGGAGCTCGGCGATGGAGGCCTCGTGGACCTCGACCGCCGCCGTCATCGCGGTCGCACGACGATCTCGTGCACGTGGGCGTCGGTAGGTGTGGCCACCGCCTGCGCCACGACCGTCGCCACCGTCTGCGGCGACAGGAACTGTTCGGGAACGTACTCGCGCTCCTCGTAGGCGATCAGGTCCCGCTGCATCTCGGTGTCGATCCGCCCTGGGTGCACCGAGGTGACGCGTAGCTCGGGTTCGTCGCTTCGCAGCGCATCGGCGAACCCGCGCAACGCGAACTTGCTCGCCGAGTAGGACGCCAGTCCGGGGGACGCCTTGATGCCTGCTCCGGAGTTGATGAAGATCACGTGACCCTTCGCGGCTCGCAGCGCGGGCAGCAGCGCCAGCGTCAGCGCCACGGCGCCGACCACGTTGACCTCCATGGTGGCGCGCCACTCCTCCGCGCTTGATTCGGCAACCCGGCCCGGGTAGGAGACCCCGGCGTTGTGGACCAGCACGTCGAGCTCGGACAGCACTTCTGCGGAGGCTTCGATCGAATCGGCGTCGGTCAGGTCGAGCGGCCAGGTGGGCGCGCCGAGGCGCGCGGCGAGCGCGTCGAGCCGGTCCGACGGCCTGCCTGCCAGGAGCAGCGTGTGGGTGGGTGCCAGCGCTTCGGCGATGGCCGAGCCGAGGCCGCCGGCAGCGCCCGTGATCATCGCTGACTTGGTCTTCGCGCGATCGTTCATCGCCGCAGCAGGGGTGTTCTCGTCGGGCGAGCGCTGATCGGAGGGCACTCGGGGGACCCTACCGACCTGCGCGCTTGCCGCCGACCCCGCATCATTGAACCGATGGCTCCCGATTCCAGCTTCGCGCCCACCCAACTGGCGGCCCGCGCCGCCTATCTGCTGCGCGGCAACGACCTCGGCGTGATGACCACCGCGGCTCCGCTGCTGTACCCGCACATGTGGAGTTGGGATGCGGCGTTCGTGTCGATCGGACTCGCTCCGCTGAGCGTCGAGCGGGCAGTCGTCGAGCTGGACACTCTGCTGTCGGCGCAATGGGCCAACGGCATGATCCCGCACATCGTGTTCGCCAACGGTGTCGACGGATACTTCCCGGGACCTGCGCGGTGGGCCACCTCGGCGCTGGCGGCCAATGCGCCGCGCACCCGCCATACGTCAGGCATCACGCAGCCGCCGGTCCATGCGATCGCCGTCCAGCGCATCCTCGACCACGCCAGGACCAGGGGCCGGTCCACCCGCGCGGTGGCCGAGGCGTTCCTCGATCGGCGCTGGGAGGATCTGGTCCGTTGGCATCGGTGGCTGGCCGAGGCCAGGGATCCCGAATCGCGCGGGCGGGTCACCATGTATCACGGCTGGGAGTCCGGCATGGACAACTCGCCGCGATGGGATGCCGCCTACTCCAACGTGATTCCCGGTGAGGTGCCGGAGTACCAGCGCGAGGACAACAAGATCAACACGGATGCCACGCAGCGGCCGTCGGATCTCGAGTACGACCGCTACATGTGGCTGGTCGAGGAGATGAAGTCGGTCAACTACGACGATCTGCTGTTGCCCAAGGTGATGAGCTTCGCCGTCGAGGACGTCTTCGTCTCGGCGATCCTCTCGGTGGCCTGCACCGTGCTCGCCGAAATCGGGGAGGACTACAAGCGTCCGCATGCCGACGTCCGCGACTTGTACGCGTGGGCCGAGCGCTTCCGTCGGGGCGTGGTCGATTCGACCGACGAACGTACTGGTGCGGCAAGGGATTACGATCTGCGCGCGAAGAAGTGGATCGCCACCGAGACGGTGGCGCAGTTCGCTCCACTGATGTGTGGCGGGCTGTCACACGACCGGGAGCGGGCACTGTTGCGGCTGTTCGAGGGGCCCCGCTTCTGTGGGCATCCCGACTTGAAGTATTCGCTGATCCCTTCGACGTCACCGGTCTCGCGGGACTTCCGGGCCCGCGAGTACTGGCGCGGACCGGTGTGGCCGGTGGTGACGTGGCTGTTCTCCTGGTGCTTCGCGCGTCGCGGCTGGGCCGAGCGGTCGGGGGGGCTGAGACGTGAGGGGCTGCGCCAGGCCAGTGACGGCACGTTTGCGGAGTACTACGAACCGTTCACCGGTGAGCCGTTGGGCAGCATGCAGCAGTCGTGGACCGCTGCGGCGGTATTGGATTGGCTGGGCTAGCAGTCCGGCTGGCTAGCTACCCTGTTCGGCCAGTCTGGCCAGGGGGGCCAACGCATTGGCCAGGGTCTCGCGCTCGTCTTCGCTGAGGTTGCTCAGCATTCGGGCAAGGGAGGCGCGACGGGTGGCCAATGCCTCGCGGTGCTGGACCAGCCCGCGGGGCGTCACGTCGACAAGGACGGCGCGCAGGTCGGAGGGGTCGCGCGACCGCTTGACCAGGCCCAGTTTCTCGAGTCGGCGGATGGCGACGGTGGTCGTGGGTGTGCGGACGCGTTCGTGGGCGGCGAGTTCCGTCATGCGGATGGGTCCGAGGTCGAGCAGCGTTAGCAGGATGGAGAGTTGGGCCAAGGTGAGATCGGCCCCACCCTCGGGTGCGTTGCGGGTGCTGGAGTCCCCGCGGCGCAGCACGGAGAACAGCTTGGAAAGCACCTGCTGTAGCTCCCCGGCCAGCTCAGTGACCTGCGGTTCGGTCTCGACCATAATTCGCTAGTCTAACCTGTCATGGCCTGTCAGAAGGCCTCGATGCGGTGTTTCCGGCTGAACTGGCGGCCATCCGCACCTGACCGTCGACGCCATCAGGTTGCCTAGTGCGGGCGGCGTGGACCGATCACAGCACCTGGGAGAGGAACTGGCGGAGTCGGTCGGTCTCGGCGTCCTCGAAAAGCCGTTCCGGCGCGCCGGATTCGATCACCTTCCCGTGGTCCATGAACACCACGGCGTCGGCCGCAGAGCGGGCGAATCCCATCTCGTGGGTGACGACCACCATCGTCATGCCGTCGTCGCCGAGGTCGGCGATGAGCGCCAGGATGCCCTTGACCAATTCGGGGTCCAGAGCCGAGGTCGCCTCGTCGAAGAACATCACCTGAGGCGCCATGGCCAGCGCCCTGGCGATGGCGACGCGCTGCTGCTGCCCGCCCGACAGCGTCGACGGCCGCGCATCGGCCTTGTGCCGCAACCCGACTCGCTCCAATTGCGCCAGGCCGAGTTCGCGCGCCGCGTCGTTGCCCAGTTTCTTGAGCTTGCGCGGTCCGAGGGTGACGTTGTCGAGGACGGTCTTGTGCGGGAACAGGTTGAACTGCTGGAACACCATGCCGATCCGCTGCCGCAGACCGTCGGGGTCGTCCTTGAGGACGGACTTGCCGTCGAGCAGGATGTCGCCGCGTCCGGGTTCGTACAGTCTGTTCAAGGTGCGCAGCAGGGTCGACTTGCCGGATCCCGACGGGCCGATCACCGCGGCGGTGGTGCCCGCTGGCACGTCGATGTCGACGCCCCGCAAGACGTGATTGTTACCGAGGGTCAGGTGAATGTCGTTCGCTGCCAGGGAGACCGGCTCGAACTGGATACGGTCGGGGGCCTTGTCGGACGTCGTGGTGGTCACGCCATCTCCTCGATCTTGGCGGTGCTGGTGGGGTCGAGCGGATCGTCGGGCTCGGTCTGGGCGCGCCCGCGGCGCAACCGGTCGTCGATGTAGTTGACCAGGTGGGTCAGTGGGATGGTGAGGGCCAGGTAGAAGAGTCCGGCGGCGACCAGCGGCGACAGGTTGCCGGTCTGGGCGTTGAGGTCGCGGCCCACCTGGAACAGCTCGCGTTGGCTGGCGATCAACCCCAGGAAGTACACCAGCGACGACGCCTTGAGCAGCGAGATGAACTGGTTGACCAGGGCTGGCAGCACGCGCCGGATGCCTTGTGGGACAACGACCAGACGCATCGAGGCGGAGTAGCCGAAGCCCAGCGCGCGCGACGCCTCCATCTGGCCGGCTTCGACGCTCTGGATGCCGGACCGGAAGATCTCGCCGATGTAGGCCCCCGCCATCAGGCCGAGTGCGGCGATGCCGAGGGGATACGGATTGTTGCCCGTCAGTCCGCCCACGACGGGTCCGACGCCGAGTCCGATGACGAGGATGACGACGACTTCCGGCAGACCGCGGAACACGTCGGTGTAAACGCGTGCGGGCCACCTTAGCCACCGCGAGCGGGAGATGCCCGCTACCGCGAGCACCATGCCGAGGACCAGTCCGATGACGCTTGCCGCGAACGTGAGGATCAGCGTGTTGGGTAGACCCGTCTTGAACAGATCGGGGATCGCCTGCTTGTAGAGGTTCCAGTCGAGGAACGAGTCCTTGAGCTGGGACAGTGTCGATTTGGGTGCGGAGCCGGTTCCCGCGTCGGCCTCGGGGGCCTTGTTCGCGGCGATCGCAGCGAAGTCCGGCAGCTGGGGCGGCGGGGCCGCCTTCGAGCCGGGCTTCCAGCCGGGCGGAAGTGCGCGGGGCACCCAGTCGGCGTACAGCTTCGCCCAGGTGCCGTCGGCGATGACGGCGTCCAACCCGGAGTTGAGCGCGTCGATCAGCGGCTTGTTCTCCTTGGCCACCGCGTAGGCGACGAAGTTGTCCAAGCTGAACGTGTTCTCGACGATCTCGGCGGGATCGCCGGTTTGGACGGTGCCAACGGCCTGCTGCGACGGTGCCACCCAGGCGTCGATCTGCCGGGTCTTGAGGCTCGCGTACACGGTGTTGTAATCGGGGAACTTCACCGGATCCAGACCGAGGGTGTCGACGACGTAGGCCTCCTGGACGGTGCCCTGCACGACACCGATCCGCTGTCCGGCCGCGAGCTTGTCGAATCCGGTGATGGCCGACCCGGTGGGCACCACCAACGAGAAGTAGCCGAAGTCATAGCCATTGGTGAATCCGACGGTCTGGCGCCGCGCGTCGGTGGTGGTGATCGATGACGAGCCGACGTCGAAGCGGCGCGACGCCACCTGGGCGAGCAGGCCGGAGAAGTCGGTCCCGACGAAGTTGACCTGCAGCCCGAGCTTGTCGGCGACGGCGCGCAGCAACTCGTTGTCGAACCCGGTGAACTGGCCTGCGGCATCGATGCAGATGCTCGGCGGGGCGTCGGACAGGGTGCCGACCGTGAGGACGCCGGGAGTGCCGAGGCCCAGCGTGTCCGGCCGCACCGCGTCGAGCGGCTCGACGTTCGGGGTCGTGTACTTGTCCTCTTCGGGGCCCTTGGCCGCCGCCGCCAGGTTGGTGGGCAGCGCGCTGGCGCTGTCGACGCCGGGCGGGGCGCACTGATCGGCGCTCGCCGTCGGCGCGAGCCCCATCATGGCGACCAGCAGAGCGGCCAGGACGACGACGACACCCTTGTACATTCGCGCGCAGGTCATCATCGAAACCTAACGTCCGCGGCTTTCCCGGCGGGGGGTTGCACTCACCTAGAGCGCAACCGGGGGTGTGGTATCGGTTGCCGGGGGGTCCAGCACCCGCCGCCGGACGAGCTCTGCCAGCATGGTCCGGCCCATGACGTCGGCCCTCCCGACGCAGGCGGCGCGGGCCGCTTCCGGATCGCCGGCGTGGATGGCTCCCGTCTCGGCCCGGTAGAAGGCGATGAGGTCGTCGTGGTTGCCGGCGTGGGTGTGCCAGAACGTGCGCGGCATGAACGTCGTCGACGCGCGGATCGCCGCCCGCAGCCGAGGTCCCGCGTACCCGTCGTTGACGGTGCGGCGGTACTTGAGCGCCGTCTGGTGGAATGCGCGGGAGTCCCGGCCCGCTTCGAGCGCCTCGAGGTGCGCGTCGAGTTGGTTCAGCAGATCCGGGGTCGGACGGGTGGCCGCGCGAGCGGAGGCGATGCCGTTGAGCACCCCGTACAGCTCGTGGTGTTCGAGCAGCGTGTCGCGGTCGAAGCGTTCCACGTAGGCGCCGCGGTGGTATCGCGTGGTGAGCACGCCGTCGTGTTCGAGCTGAAACACCGCTTCCTGAACGGGAGCGCGGCTCAGCCCGACTTGCTCGGCAATCTCGTTGCGGTCCAACCGATCTCCGGTGCGGAGCTTGCCGGTGAGGATCAGGCTCACGATGTGTGAGATCACCTGGTCCTTCTCTTTCGTCCCGTACTTCTTGGGCATGGCGCGGTCAGCTTCTCGTGTTACCGGCCGATGGGACGTGTCCGGTCAGGCTCGTTCGTCCCGCCAGCGGCACAGCGCCTCGGCGGCGCTCAGG
Organism: Mycobacterium sp.; assembly: GCF_040509115.1. Lineage (GTDB taxonomy): Bacteria > Actinomycetota > Actinomycetes > Mycobacteriales > Mycobacteriaceae > Mycobacterium. The sequence goes on from NZ_JBEVLO010000046.1 coordinate 37,525, forward strand.
TCGTAGTCGGGGCCGTTGACGCCGACGGTGAGCAGGCTGACGCCCAGCCCGACGAGCGCCTCGGCGTCGGCGAGCAACGCGTCACCCTCGCCACTGACGCCCGCCGATCGCTCGATGGTCGAGGCGTCGCGGCCGAGTTCTGCGCAGTGCCTGTCGAGCACCTCGGCCTTGCCGGGATAGGTGTCGACGGTGGTGAATCCGTGCCACATGTGGGCGTACTCGGCGACCAGTCGCAGCGTCTTGCGTTCGCCCTGCCCGCCGATCAGGATCGGGATGTCGCGCACGGGTGCGGGATTCAGCTTGCCGAGTCGGGAGGTGATGCGCGGCATGGCTGCGGCAAGGTCGTCGAGCCGGCTGCCGACGGTGCCGAAGTCGTAGCCGTACTCGTCGTAGTCCTTCTCCTTCCAGCCCGAGCCGATGCCGAGGATCAGCCTGCCGTCGGAGATGTTGTCGACGGTGCGGGCCATGTCGGCGAGCAACTCGGGGTTCCGGTAGGAGTTGCAGGTCACCAGGGCGCCGATCTCCAGGCGTGAGGTCTGTTCGGCCCACGCGCCGAGCATGGTCCAGCACTCGTAGTGCGCGCCGTCGGGATCGCCGTACAGCGGGTAGAAGTGATCCCAGTTGAAGGCGACGTCGACGCCGAGGTCTTCGCAGCGCAGGACCGCGTCGCGGAGGTGGCCGTAGTTCGGCGAGTGTTGCGGTTGCAGTTGGACGCCGATGCGGGTGGGAAAGGTCATGGCTCCACGTTATGCCTCTCGCGGAAACCGTCTGCGGGTGACTACACGCCGATGTTGCCGCCGGTCTTCCACACCGCTACCACCGACGGCCGTGCCGTGCCGTTGCCGCCCTCGGGCCAGCGCGACAGGGGGGCGTCGATGCTGTTCTCGTCACCTTCACCGGGGTGCTGCACGCAGACCGTGACGAGGTCGTCGGTGACGACCGGCCCGCACGTCTCGGCACCCAGTGGCA
>NZ_JBEVLO010000047.1:0-5101 GCF_040509115.1 Mycobacterium sp.
ACAACACCACAGGGCCGTCGCCGGCGGTGACGTAGTGCAGCGTTACATCGCCGACATTGGCTCGCTTGTGCGTCAGGGTGTGCATCGTGTGTCCTCTCGTCGGGTTGACGTGTGCATGCACGCTCAAATAGCGGTTCGCCGGTGGCTCTCGATGCAATCGCGGAACTCGTCGATGGCGTGCGTGAGGCCTTCCGGGCTGGCACCGAGGATGCGGGCGAAACGTCCAATCCCCGCCTTCCCCTTCGCCACTCCGTGCTTCGGGAACCACATCTCGGCGTCCTCAGTGAACAAGTCGATCATCGACGGGTCTGCGCTGTCGACTCGCCGGAGTAATCGTTCACCAACTCGAAACGTTCACTCCACCGCGACAGCGTATCGCCTTTCTATACTGACCGCTACATAACCCCTTCATGGCTGCGCTTCACTCAAAGACGGGCGGCGCGACACCGGTGCTAGATGGGGCTGGTTCCGCTGCAACCAAACGGTTTCGGTGAACGCCCGACAACACGTGCGAACGCCACCCTGCATCCACCTCGGGTGCGGCGCGCACCGTTTCATGGTTATATAGCGTTCGATACAGAACTGCGCGGGCCGAGACTCGTCCGCGCAGGCGATGTCCACGTCCGGTCATGTTCAGTTCGGCCGCAGTCGGCCGCAGAAGGGTGTCAGCGATGAGTTACGCCGTAGTGGGTTCGGGAAACATCGGGTCAGCGGTGGCGGGCCATTTCGCGCGCACGGGCATCGACGTCAGCGTCGCCAACGCCCGGGGCGCGGCGTCCGTAGCGCGACTCGTCGACGAACACGGGCCACATATCGTGCCCACCGACGTCATCGATGCAGTACAGGCCGATGTCGTGGTGTTGGCCGTGCCCTTCGAAGCCGTCAAGGGCATCGTCGAACGGGTCGTCGACTGGAGTGGACGGATCATCGTCGATGCCACCAACGCGATCGACTACACCGACTTCTCGCCCGCCGATCTGGGCGGCCGGCCATCGTCGGACCTAGTGCAAGAGTGGGCAACCAACGCCCGGGTGGTCAAAGCCTTCGGTCACACCTGGGCGAAAGTCCTCGCCCGTGACCCTGCAGACGGGCGCGGCGGCCAGCGCGTCCTGTTCCTCTCGGGGAACGATCCGGAGGCCAACGGCGTGGTCGCGCGGCTCATCGAGGGGTTCGGCTTCCTCCCCGTCGACCTCGGTCGAAACGACCAAGGTGGGCTGCTACAGCAGTTCGGTGGTCCGCTGACCACCAAGAGCTTCATCTCCCAGCCCATCAGCGGCGCCAGCCCGGGCGACATGGACCTCGCCACCCCCTAGACGTCGCCACGCTCCGCCGCGCGGCCGCCAGTCTCCGAGTGCCTACCCGCGGCGATGACACGAAGTACCCATCAGCACAGTTGAACAGCCCGACGAGGCGAAGCCGTCACAGACATAGAAGGAGTAGGACATGCCCACCATCACCACATCCGACGGAGTGGAGATCTTCTTCAAGGACTGGGGGTCGGGACGGCCGATCGTGTTCAGTCACGGGTGGCCCCTGTCATCAGATGACTGGGACGCTCAGATGTTGTTCTTCCTGTCCCACGGGTATCGCGTCGTTGCCCATGACCGGCGCGGCCACGGCCGGTCCAGTGACGTTGCAAACGGACACGACATGGACCACTACGCCGACGACTTGGCAGCGGTCGCAGAGCACCTCGACCTGCGCGACGCCATTCACGTCGGACACTCCACCGGAGGCGGGGAGGTAGTGCGCTATCTGGCCAGGCATGGCCAGGACCGTTGTGTAGCCGCTGTTCTCATCGCAGCGGTACCGCCAGTGATGGTGCAGTCCGACAGCAACCCGACCGGCACTCCCAAGTCGGCCTTCGACGACCTGCAAGCACAGCTCGCAGCGAGCCGAACGGAGTTCTATCACGCTCTGCCGTCGGGACCCTTCTACGGTTTCAACCGGCCCGGCGCTCAGCCATCGCAGGCGATCATCGACAATTGGTGGCGGCAGGGAATGATGGGCAGCGCCAAGGCCCACTACGACGGCATCGTGGCCTTCTCTCAGACTGACTTCACCGACGACCTCAAGAAGATCACCGTGCCCGCACTGGTGATGCACGGCGACGACGACCAAATCGTTCCCTACGCCGACGCAGGCCCGTTGTCGGCCGCGCTGCTTGCCAACGGCACGCTCAAGACCTACGCCGGCTACCCACACGGCATGCCCACCACTCATGCCGACGTGATCAACACCGACATCTTGGCCTTCCTACAGGCGTCGGGATTCGCGGCCTAGGTCTCGCTGGCCACACCAGTCCGGTCGTCGCGGTCACTACGCGCAATCCTGCGGTGCACCAGACGATTAGCCGAGGCTCGGCGCGGAACAGGTTGTGCCGAACCGGCGGATCGAGACCGTTGATCGCGCGACGCCGTCGGCAGGATCAACCAGAATGGTTGCACAACCGACAGATTGCGGCGCGAGACGACGACACCGTGGGTCGCCAATTACGGGGAAGGACGTGTGTTGTCCGATCAGGAGTCAGGGGTCGGCGAGCCACTCGCTGCGCCGATGGCGATCGAGGTGCGCGGTGCGCGCGTGCACAACCTCGCGAACATCGACGTCGATGTGCCCTTGCATCGAATGGTGGCCATCGCCGGCGTATCTGGATCGGGCAAGTCCTCACTGGCGATGGGGGTGCTTTACGCAGAGGGCTCGCGTCGCTACGTCGAGGCCCTCTCGACCTACACCCGCCGCAGGATGTCTCACGCCACCAAGGCCACCGTCGACAGCGTGCGGCACATCCCGGCGGCGCTCGCGTTGCGGCAGCGACCGGCCGTGCCCGGCGCGCGCAGCACGTTCGGCACCTCGACCGAACTCCTCAACGTGCTGCGCCTGCTGTTCTCCCGACTCGGCGCGCACGTCTGCCCGAACGGGCATCGCCTCGAGCCGACGATCGACGTGGCTGCGGGCCTCGACCTCACCTGTCCCGTCTGCGGCGCCACGTTCACCCCGCCCGGTGCCGAAGCGTTGGCCTTCAACTCCGACGGGGCGTGCCCAACTTGTGGTGGCCTTGGTGTCGTCCGCGAGATCGACGACGCACTGCTGGTCCCCGACCCCACCCGGACCATCGCCGACGGCGCGGTGGCTCCGTGGAAGATGATCGGGCTGACCGTGATGCCACAGATGGTCGGTGAACTCGGTGTCCGCACCGACGTGCCCTACGAGGACCTCACCGACACCGAGCGCGACATCGTCCTGCACGGCGCCGCCGAGAAGCATCGGATCACCGTTCCGTCGAAGAGCGGCAAGCTGTTCGAGGTCGACTTCACCTATCGCAACGCCCGCCTCGCCGTGCAGGAAGCTCTCGACAAGGCCGCCAGCGAGGGCGGCGTCAACCGGGTCAACAGGTTCATCCACACCGACACGTGTCCGAGCTGCCGGGGCACCCGACTGAGCGAGGCTGCCCGAGCGCCCCAAGTCAAGGGGATCAACCTCGCTGAGGCGACAGCGAAGACCCTTGACGACGTGATCGCGTGGGCGCCCTCCGTGATCGACACCCTGCCCGAGGACATGCGCGCAATGGCGACCGCGATCGTCGCGCAACTGCTCGCCATGGCCGGGCGCCTCGTTGAACTCGGATTGGGCTATCTCGGATTGGACCGGCCCAGCTCCACGCTGTCCACCGGTGAGCGACAACGAGTTCAGCTGGCCCGCGCCGTCCGCAATCAGACGACCGGGGTGCTCTACGTCCTCGATGAGCCGTCGATCGGACTGCACCCGTCCAACATCGACGGCCTCAACGGTCTTATCCGCGACCTGCTGCGCGACGGGAACCACGTCGTACTGGTCGATCACGACGTCCAGGTCCTTCGCGAGGCGGACTGGTTCATCGAGATCGGACCGGGTTCAGGCGCCGACGGCGGCACCGTCCTCGCGACGGGCACGACGAGCGATCTGGTGGCCAATCCGTCATCGCTGATCGGCGGGTTCCTCGACGGCACCGAGGTGGTGTGCGTTCGCGCGCAGGTAACCTCCCAGCACCTGTTCGACCACGGCCGCATCCGCCTCGCCACCAAGCCGCTGCACACGGTCCACGCTCTCGACCTCGAGATTCCCAAGGGAAGACTCACCGCCGTCACCGGAGTGTCTGGATCCGGCAAGACAACGCTGGTGTTGGAGAGCCTCGTGCCCGCCCTGGCTGCGGCCGCTTCAGGTGACCGGCTGCCCGCACACGTTGCAGCGGTGGAGCCCTCAGGCATCCAACGCGTCAACGTCGTCGACGCCACCCCCATCGGAACGAACGTGCGGTCCACGGTCGCCACCTACAGCGGCGTGCTCGACGATCTACGTCGTAGCTACGCGGCGCTCGACGAATCGAAACGGCTCGGGCTCACCGCCTCGGACTTCTCGTACAACACCGGCTCCCTGCGCTGCCCGCGCTGCGAAGGCACGGGTCAAATCTCCCTCGACGTCCAGTTTCTGCCCGACGTCGACATCCCCTGCCCCGACTGCAACGGCACCCGCTACGCCCCAGCCGCTCACGACATCAGACGCGGTGGTGACCAACGGGGATTGTCGCTCCCCGCCCTGCTCGGTCTCACCGTAAGGGAGGCGCTGCGGGAGACCGACGACCTGCCGAAGGTGCGCCGGAAGCTGCAAACCCTCGTCGATCTCGGGCTCGGCTACCTGACACTCGGCGAAGATACCCCTGCCCTGTCCGGCGGCGAGGCGCAAAGGCTCAAGCTCGCAACCGAACTCGGCCGCAAACAGTCTGACGCCCTGTTCGTCCTCGACGAACCCAGCGTGGGTTTGCACCCCCTCGACATCCGCGTCCTGCTCAGCGTCATCGACCGCCTCGGCGCCCACGGTGCCACCGTCGTGGTCATCGAACACGATCTCGACATGATCGTCAACGCCGACTACGTCATCGACATGGGACCCGGCGGGGGCGCTGCGGGAGGAACCGTCGTCGCCACGGGCACGCCCGAGGAGATCGCGCAATCCACGGTCAGCGTCACCGGTCGATACCTTCCTCCTTCAGAAAGACCCTGACGACCACGCGCTCGGCCTTCGGCCACGGCATCCATCATTGCCTCGCAGGTCACCTGGTAAA
>NZ_JBEVLO010000048.1:0-8394 GCF_040509115.1 Mycobacterium sp.
GCCTAGTCGGGGATGTAGTCGAAGACGTCGGGGTTCGGGCCCGTGCGGCCTTCCTCGCCCTTGTCCAGTGCGCTCAGCGCGTCGACGTCGTGCTGGCTCAACTCGAAGTCGAACAGCGCGAAGTTCTCTTCGATTCGCTTCGGCGTCACCGACTTCGGGAACACGATGTCACCGCGCTGAATGTGCCAGCGAAGAACGACCTGAGCCGCTGACCTGCCTGTCCGTTCGGCGATCTCGGTCACCACGGGGTCGTCGAGGACGTTGCCCTGCGCGATCGGTGACCACGCCTCGACCGCGATGTCGTGCTCGGCGCAGTACGCCCGCACTTCCGCGTTGACGAAGTAGGGGTGTACCTCGATCTGGTTCACCGCCGGGACGGTGTCGGTCTCGCTGGCCAAGCGCTCGAGATGTCCGACCTGAAAGTTCGAAACTCCGATGCTCTTGGCTCGGCCGTCGCGCCGGAACTCCTCCAGCGTCTGCCACGTCGAGACGAAGTCGCCGCCGTAGAGCGTTGGCAGCGGCCAATGGATCAGGAACAGGTCGACGTAGTCGAAACCAAGCTTTTCGAGGGTCTCATCGAACGCCTTACGCGCAGCGTCGGGTTCGTGATATCCGTTGTTGAGCTTGCTGGTCACGAAGATGTCGGCACGGTCGAGTCCGGAGTCCCGGATGCCCTGGCCCACGCCCGCTTCGTTCCTGTACATCTCGGCGGTGTCGATGTGCCGGTAGCCGATGTCCAAGGCGGTCTTGACCGCGGCCGCCGTCTCATCGGGGTCGATCTGGTAGACGCCGAATCCAAGCTGCGGAATGCTGGCTCCGCTGGTGAGTTCGATCGCCGGTACGTTGCTCACGAAAATTGCCTCCTTCGGCTCGGTTCCTCGTGGAACCCGCCCTCTACGACGTTAGTGCAAACGGAGTCGCGGCTGGCTTGCGGGCAAGCATGAACGCCTGCGGGGTGGACTGGACGCCGTCGTCGTCGGGTTCGCGCACGGTGGTCGAGTAGACCTCCAGCCCTGCGGCGTCCAGCGCAGCGGTGACCGCGGCGGGGGTGCGCCGGTGAAAGAGTAGGTCGACGGAGACCCCGAACGCCTCGGTCAACCGCTTGGCCACGCTTCCCACCTGGAACGCGAGCAGAAGCACGCCACGCGGCGTCAGCACGCGAGCAAACTCGGCCAGGATCGACGCCAGGTCCTCGTCGGGGACGTGAACGAGCGAGTACCACGCACACACGCCCCCGACGCTGGCGTCGCCAACCCCCAAATCGCCCGCCGATCCGACGCGGAACCGCAGGTGCGGGCTGAGACGACGCGCCTCGTCGATCATCCTGGGGGACAGGTCGATTCCCGTTGCGGCGAGCCCATGGTCGTGCAGGAGCGCGGTCGTCGCGCCCGTCCCGCACCCCACGTCGAGGACAGCGGGCTGACCGACGGAGCGCACCAGGCCCGCGAACGCCGAGAGCATGGCGAGGTCGACCGGCTTGTCGTCGAGGTAGTGGTGGAAGCGGGCCGCGTACTCGGCGGCGGTGGCGTCGTACCCGGCCCGGGTCGATTCGAGGTAGCCCACTAGCCCGCTCTCATTGCGGCCAGCAATCGACGTGCCGCCAGCACGCGTTCGGCCGCCGGGCCGGTGAGCCCGTCGAGCGCGCACTCCGGATCGGCGGGTGGACCCATGTGTCCGCACCCGCGCGGGCAGTCCTCGATGGCCTCGGCCAGATCCGAGAACGCCTGCATGACGTCGTCGGCCGTGACGTGGGCAAGACCGAACGACCGGATGCCAGGGGTGTCGATCACCCAGCCGGAATCGTGCAGCGGCAACGCGACCGACTGCGTCGAGGTGTGTTTGCCCTTGCCGACGCCGGACACCACGCCCACCGCCCGATCGGCATCGGGGACAAGACGATTCACCAGCGTCGACTTGCCGACGCCGGAGTGCCCGACGAGCACGGTCAGCTTGCCGACCAGCAGGTCCGCCACCACGTCGAGGTCATCGCTGCGGCCTGCGGTGACGACCGTCAGGTCCAGGCCGACGAACTGTGCGGCGAAGGCCTCCGGTGGCACCAGATCCGACTTCGTCAAGCAGAGGATCGGGGTGAGGCCGCCGGCATAGGCGGCGATCAGCGAGCGCTCCACGAAGCCGGTGCGCGGTGGTGGATCGGCCAGCGCGACGACGATCAACAGCTGGTCGGCGTTGGCCACCAGCACCCGCTCGGTCGGATCCGTGTCATCGGCGGTGCGCCGCAACACCGTTCGCCGTTCACCGCGCCGAACGATGCGGGCCAGCGTGTCCGGTTGGCCGGAGAGGTCCCCGACGATGTCGACCTCGTCGCCCACCACGATCGGGGTTCTACCGAGCTCGCGCGCCCGCATCGCCGTGACGACGCGGTGCGGATCGCCGCCGAGTGCACACCCCCACCTGCCGCGGTCGACCGTGACGACCATCCCGGCCTTGGCGTCGGCGTGTTCGGGGCGCGTCTTGGTGCGCGGCCGCGAACCCCGGCCCGGGCGTACCCGGACGTCGGATTCATCCCAGTCGTGCTGACTCAAGGGGTTTCGGATACCTGACCGGCCAGCATGTCTGCCCACATCCGCGGGAAGTCGGGCAGCGTCTTGGCCGTGGTGCCGATGTCCTCGACCTCCACGCCGGGCACGCGCAATCCGACGATCGCACCCGCAGTCGCCATGCGGTGGTCGGCGTAGGACTGCCAGACGCCGCCGTGCAGCTGGGTGGCCGTGACGACCAACCCGTCGGCGACTTCGCGGCAGTCACCGCCGAGGTTGTTGATCTCGTTGGTGAGGGCCGCGAGCCGGTCGGTCTCGTGGCCGCGCAGGTGGGCGATGCCGGTGAGATGCGATACCGCGCCCGGCTCGGCCAACGCCGCGATCGCCGCGATCGACGGCGTGAGTTCTCCGACGTCGTGCAGGTCGGCATCGAAGCCTCCGAAGCTGCCGGACCCCTTCACCTCCAGGAACGAATCAGCCTGCTGGACAATCGCTCCGGTCTTGGCGAGCAGTTCCAGGATGGTGTCCGACGGTTGCACGCTCTCCCGCGGCCACAGCGCGATCCGAACCGATCCTGCGGTGACGATGGCGGCCGCCAGAAAGGGGATCGAGTTCGACATGTCGGGTTCGATGGCCCAGTGGCGCGCGGCAATCGGCCCTGGCCGGATCTCCCAGCGGTTCGGCGTCGAGTCGTCGACGGATACGCCCGCATCGCGGAGCATCGACACCGTCATCGCCACGTGAGGCGCCGACGGCACGGAGTCCCCGGTGTGCACGACGGTCAGTCCCTCGGTGAAGGTGGCGCCGGACAGCAGCAGGCCGGACACGAACTGAGACGACGCAGAGGCGTCGATGTGCACCGTGCCCCCGGCCACCGAACCGGCTCCGTGTACCCGGAATGGCAGTCCGTCGCCGTCCAGGCCGACGCCGAGCCCGCGGAGCCCGTCGAGCAGCGGAGCGATCGGACGCGACCGGGCCTGCTCGTCACCGTCGAAGACGACGTCCTGGTCGCCGAGGGCTGCGACGGGAGGGACGAAACGCAGCACGGTGCCCGCCAGGCCACAGTCGATGGTGGCGTCCTTGGCGGGGGAGATGGCGCCGCTGACCGTCAGCTCGGTGTCGTTGCCGTCGAGCGCGATGCCGAGCGTCCGCAGGGCCCCGATCATCAGGTCGGTGTCGCGGCTGCGCAGTGCGCCGCTCACCGTCGACGTGCCCTGCGGCGTGGCCAATGCGGCGAGAACCAGCGCTCGATTGGTCTGGGACTTCGAGCCCGGCACCTCGACCGTGGCGTAGACCGGCGTGGGCGTCGTCGGTGCCTGCCACTTCCGGTTCTGCTCCTCGGGTGCGCGCGTGCTCATGGTGTCCATCCTGCCTTGTCGGCACTTTCTGGAACCATGGGATGCATGTGTGGGCGATTCGCAGTGACGACCGATCCGGCGCTGCTGGCGGAGAAGATCAAGGCCATCGACGAAAGCACGGCGGCCCCCGACACCGGCGCCCCGAACTACAACGCCCCCAACTACAACGTCGCGCCGACCACCACCATCACCTCGGTGGTCAAGCGGCACTCCGAACCGGACGATCAATCGACGCGCCGGGTCCGCATGATGCGGTGGGGCCTGGTCCCGCCGTGGGCCAAGACGGCCGAGGACGGTGGCCCTGACACCAAGGCGCTGCTGATCAACGCCCGTGCGGAGACGGTCACCACGTCGGGTGCCTTCCGCAGCTCGGCCAAGGGCAAGCGATGCCTGATCCCGATGGACGGCTGGTACGAGTGGCGGCCCAACGGCGAGACCACGTCCGGCAAGAAGGCGGCCAAGACGCCGTTCTTCATGTACGGCGCCGACGGCGAGCTGCTGTACATGGCGGGCCTGTGGTCGACGTGGCGGCCCGCGAAGGATTCGGGTGCCCCCTCCGACGCGCCGCCGTTGCTCAGCTGCTCCATCATCACCACCGACTCGGCAGGGCCGCTGGCCGAGATCCACGACCGCATGCCGCTGACCATCAGCGAACGCGACTGGGATCATTGGCTGGACCCCGACGCCCCCGTCGACGAAGGGTTGTTGCGCGGCCACGGCGACCTCGACCGCATCGCGATCCGGCAGGTGTCCCGGCTGGTCAATAGCGTCCGCAACAATGGCCCCGAGCTGATCGCGCCTGCCGAGCCCGAGCCCGAGCAGGGCACTCTGCTGTGACCCAACCGCTCCACGCGACCGCCGTCGTCGACGCGCTGGCCGCCGACCTGCGCAGCGCCGGGTACACCACCGACGGCGTAGCCGGTCTGCTCGGCGCCGACGCCAACGCGGCGTTCAGCCGCGGATTGTGGTGGTCGGCGCTGCGGGTCACTGACCGCCCCGCTCCCGGTGGTGAGCGACTGGCGGTGCTGGTGCGGCTGTTCCTGCTGGGCACCTCCGAATCACGGGACCGCGTTGCGCTGGCCCTGCCAACGGCAGGCGTCGACGCGCTCCTGGCGAATGGCGTCGTCGAACGAACCGAGGGTGATTCGCTTCGAGCGGTGCTCGACGTGCGTCCGCACGGCGACGGGACCAGCGACTTCCTGGTGGTTTCCGATCAGGACGCCGCGCTGAACCCCGGGCCCGTGCACTACGACCACGTCCTGGGCATCGGCGGGGCATCGGTGACGCTGGCCCACGCCGTGGTGCGGACGCCGGTGCGGCGTGCGCTGGACGTCGGCACCGGTAGCGGCATCCAGGCTTTGCACCTGTCGGCGCACTGCGACGAGATCGTCGCGACCGACACCAACGAACGGGCCCTGGCGCTGGCCGCGGCGACCGCGCGTCTCAACGGCATGGAATGGGATCTGCGCTGCGGCAGCCTGTTCGAGCCGGTCGGGGGCGAACGCTTCGACCTCATCGTGTCCAATCCGCCGTTCGTGGTCGGCACCGGGGCGCTTGACTATCTCTATCGGGACTCCGGAATGGCCGGAGATGCGTTGTCGCAGAAACTGATCGAAGAGGTCGGTGATCACCTGGAGCCCGGTGGCACCGCCCAGATCATGGCGAACTGGATCGTGCCTCGTGGGCATGACTGGCGGAAGAGGGTACGAGGCTGGCTGGCGGGCACCGGTCTGCATGCGTGGGTGGTCCAGCGCGAGTTCGCCAGTCCGGTCAGCTACGTGTCGCTGTGGACCTCGGATGCAGGTGAGCGGCCAGAGGATGCGGCCCGCCGCGGCGGACTGTGGTTGGACTGGTTCGACGAGCAGGGCGTGGCCGGGGTCGGCATGGGCATGATTTCGGTGCGGGCGCCACGCCGCGGCGAGAACCGCCCGCCCGACCAGGTGCTCGAGGAGATCACGGGCGCTGACGAAGGGTTGACGGGACCCGAGGTCGACGCGTTCTTCGCGCGCCGGGAGTACTTGCACGACACCGGCGACGACGCACTCTTGGCCGCCAAGTTGTCCACCGCGGCGGTGCTCCTTGAGGAGCAGTCGTTGCCTGGTGCCGATGGTTGGCAGGTGGTCGGCGCGGCGGTGCGGAGACCCGGTGGTCCCGGCGCCGTGCTCGGCGTCGACGAGGTGTCGCGCGCGCTACTCGCGGGCTGCCGCGGCGAGGTGCCGCTCGGCATGCTGGTCGATCTCCTCGCGGCCCATCATGGCGTCGACGCCGATGCGCTCGCGAGTGCCGCATTGCCGGTGGTACGCGAAGCGATCGGTCGCGGAATCCTTTATCAGGCAACGTGATTCACCCTCGGCGAAGGGCGCTCACCACTACGTAGCTCGAGTCGAACGCAACGCCGTCGGCGGTGACGTGCGGGCGTATGGCGTCGGCGAATGCGTCCGTCAGTTGGCGGCGCTGGTCGTCGTCGACGCGCTTGAAGAGGTCGACGTGCATCGGCGATTCGTGCTCTAGGAAGTGCAGCGTGGCGTCGATCGACGCGAATCGCCACGTCAGCCTTCCCTCTGCGGTGTCGACGTCGGAGAAGTCGGCGGCGAGGCGACGCTGGACGATGGCCGGGTCGCCCCACTGATCGGGGGAGAAACCCTGATTGGGCGGTGCGCCGAGCACGGCGAGGATGGGGTCGTAGAACGGATTGCTGGCGTCGCGTCGCCAGGACGAGATGGAAAGCACGCCAGCTGGTTTCAGCAACCTGGCGAGCTCGGGGAGCTGTCCGTCCGGGTCGACGAAGATGATGCCCATGTTCGACACGGCGGCGTCGAACGAGTGCTCGGGCAATCCGGTGTCGGCCGCGTCGGCGGTCACCCAGGTCACCGAGTGCCCCGCGTCGGCGGCCCTCTGCTTGCCGACGTCGATCAACTCTGGTGTGACGTCGACGCCGGTGACCAGGGCGCCACGCGCGGCGGCGGCCAGCGCGGCGCTGCCCGTGCCGCAGGCGAGGTCGACGACGGTGGCCCCGCGTAGCGGATGTCTGCGGTTTGCTGCGTCCACGGTCTGTTCGGCGATGGCCTCGATGCGTTCGGCGACGGACTCGTAGCGGCCGGCTGCCCACACGGAATTGCTCACGGTTTCACCGTAGTTCAGCGCGGCCGTACCGTGACGGCTCCCCGCCGCCACCCGCCGAACGCGACGAGGCGATCGACGTTTCCGGGCGGAATCGCACGTTGCTCGACGTTCGCGCTCGACCTAGGGGCCGGTGTACCCCGGCGGATTCGGTGTCTCCACCCACAGGTCGACCCCGAGCTCGGAGCCGGGCACGCAGTCGTAGATGGAGAGGTCCGTCACGCCGGACTCGACCAGGACGTCCTCGCACAGCACCGCGTTGCCGGTGTACTCGGTCGCGGGCCTGGTGAAGATCTCGTAGGCGGCGTCTGCGTACACCTCGGGTTTGCGCGCCCTGGCCATCGCCTCGGGACCGCCGAGCAGGTTCTGCACGGCCGCGGTGGCGACCATGGTGCGCGGCCACAGCGTGTTCGACGCGATTCCGTCGGCCCGCAGTTCCTCCGCCATCCCGAGTCCGCACAGCGTCATGCCGTACTTGGCCATCATGTAGGCCGTCGGCTTGAGCCACTTGGATTCGAGCAGGATGGGCGGGGACAGCGTCAGGATGTGTGGATTTTCCCGGCCCTTCATGTGCGGGATGCAGGCCTGGGAGACCGCGTAGGTGCCACGGACGTTGATGCCGTTCATGAGGTCGAACCGCTTGAGCGGGACCTCGGTGATGGACCCCAGGTTGATGGCCGAGGCGTTGTTGACGCAGATGTCGATCCCGCCGAACTGCGCGACCGCTTGGGCCACTGCCGCCGCCACGGATTCGCCATCGCGGACGTCGCCGAGGATCGGTAGCGCCTGCCCCCCTGCGGCCTCGATCTCCTTGGCCGCCGTGTAGATCGTGCCCTCGAGCTTGGGATGCGGTTCTGCGGTCTTGGCGACCAGGGCGACGTTGGCGCCGTCGGCGGCGACGCGCTTGGCGATCGCCAGCCCGATACCGCGGCTGGCGCCCGAGATGAACATGGTCTTTCCCGACAGCGACATGCGTCCAACCCTAGGTCGCCAGGATGTCCGCGGTCACCGCGTTGGTGAGACGGATGAGGTCCGTGGGAGCAAGAACGACCTCCAGTCCGCGCTTGCCTGCGCTGCAGAGCACCTTGTCCCAGATCAACGCGGAGTCGTCGACGACGGTCGGTAGCGGCTTGCGTTGACCCAACGGCGATATGCCACCGAGTACGTAGCCGGTGGACCGCTCGGCGGCGGCCTTGTCGGCCATCTCCGCCTTCGGCACCCCTAGCGCGGCCGCCGCAGCCTTGAGCGAGAGCTTGTGCGGGACGGGGAGGACGGCGACGGCGAGTCCCTTCGGAATGGCGATGACCAGCGTTTTGAACACCTGTTCGGCGGTCACGCCGCTGCGGTCGCCCAGGGCGGCGACGGCTTCGTCGCCGAAGGATTCGACGCGGGGGTCGTGGTCGTATCGCAGCACGTCG
>NZ_JBEVLO010000049.1:0-10320 GCF_040509115.1 Mycobacterium sp.
GGCTTCGCCCATGGCGCTGGCGGGGGTCGCCTTTCTGGGCGTCGGGCCCACGGCGATCGCATTTCTCATCTGGGCCTACGCGCTGAACCGCACGGATGCGGGCACGATGGCCGCCACCACCTTGGCGGTGCCTGCGGTCGCCATCTTTCTGTCGTGGCTCCTTCTCGGTGAGGTGCCGACGATTCTCGGCTTCGTAGGCGGGGCACTCGCGCTCGGTGGCGTCACGATCAGTCGCCGCCGCGGCCTGCGGCGTCTGGAACCCCAGCGAGCAGAGGTGTAGAGGCAGCTGAACTCGCTGCCCGGTCGATGGTCGCCCCGGGTAGCGCAAGGCCCCCGCGACCCGCCCCCTACTCTGGTGGCGTGTTGTTCCTCCTCTTCGGTTATGGCGCCAAGCAAAAGTATCTGGGCGCCGGGGAGGTCCGAACCTGTCCGCGCTGTCACAACACCACCCAGTGGTCGCAGATGCAGGAGTTCAAGCAGTTCACGCTCTTCTTCGTCCCGGTCGCGCGCTGGAGCCGTCGGCGGTTCGAGGTGTGCGGCATCTGCGGTGCGACGGTCGCCGGCTGAGGGTGATGGCCGCAACCTTCGCGGACTTCGCGCACCGGTCGATCAACCGGTGAGCGTTGCATCGCCTCCGGCCGTGCCATCCGCGGCTAGGTGCAGCAATTCGGATCCAGTACCGCGCACAGTGCACCTACCGCGTCAGCGGAGGGCCGGTGGTAGACGTTCATTCCGCGGCGATCCGATTCCACGAAGCCCGCGCGACGCAGCTGGGCGAGGTGGTGGCTGACCGTGGACTCGCTCAGCCCGAGGGTCGCCGCGAGTTCGCCCCCGTTCTGCTCGCCTTCCGGGGCGCTGAACAGCAGCGACATGATCTTCACCCGGGCCGGATCGGCGAGTGCCTTGAGTCGCAGGGCGACCTGCAACGCGTCGCTGTCGCTCATCGGCCCTGCGGCGACCGGTGCGCAACACACGGGCGCGGTCATGTCGATGGTGGGCAGCGTCTTGGGCACGTGGTGATTATGGCCGTCTGCATTGACATAAGTCAAAAAGGTGTGCATTCTGACGGTGTCAGGTAGTTCGACATAAGTCACACACGTAGAAGGGGTCACCATGTCCCGCGCTCAGCTCGCACTCAACGTCGACGATCTCGATGCAGCAATCACGTTCTACGCCAAGCTATTCAACACAGAACCCGCCAAGGTCAAGCCCGGTTACGCCAACTTCGCCATCGCCGAGCCTCCGCTGAAGCTGGTGCTGCTGGAGAACCCCGGCAACGGCGGAACCATCAACCACCTTGGCGTCGAGGTCGAGTCGAGCGCCACCGTGCACGCCGAAATCGCCCGCCTCACCGACGAAGGACTCTTCACCGACGAGGAGATCGGCACGACCTGCTGCTTCGCCACCCAAGACAAGGTCTGGGTCACCGGACCTGCGGGGGAGAAGTGGGAGATCTACACCGTGCTCGCCGATTCGGACACCTTCGGCGCCAGCCCCGCGCACGCCGCGACCGGCACCGCGAACGCTTGTTGCTAGTTCGTGGATACACCTGCCGTGGCGAGTGCGGATTCCGCTGTGATCGAAAGGCTCTCGCTGCTCGATCGATTCCTGCCGGTGTGGATCGCGCTGGCGATGGCGGCGGGCCTGATGTTGGGACGACTGGTTCCCGGTCTCGACACCGCGCTTGATCGCGTCCAGGTCGACGGCATCTCGCTGCCCATCGCGCTCGGCCTGTTGATCATGATGTACCCGGTGCTGGCCAAGGTCCGCTACGACCGGCTTGGCACGGTCACTGGCGACCGCAGGCTGCTACTCAGTTCGCTGCTCCTGAACTGGGTGGTGGGTCCGGCGTTGATGTTCACCCTGGCCTGGCTGCTGCTGCCGGACTTAGCCGAGTACCGCACCGGCCTGATCATCGTTGGCTTGGCGAGATGCATTGCCATGGTGATCATCTGGAACGACCTGGCCTGCGGTGACCGCGAGGCCGCAGCGGTGCTGGTCGCGCTGAACTCGGTGTTCCAGGTCGTCATGTTCGCCGTGCTGGGCTGGTTCTATCTGTCGGTGCTGCCCGGGTGGCTCGGCCTGGTGCAGACGACGATCAGCGCATCGCCCTGGCAGATCGCGAAGTCCGTGCTCATCTTCCTCGGCATCCCGCTGCTTGCCGGCTATCTCTCGAGGTGGCTGGGCGAAAGGGCAAGGGGCCGAACCTGGTACGAGACGAGTGTCCTTCCGAAGATCGGCCCATGGGCGCTCTACGGTCTGCTGTTCA
The DNA here is from genome assembly GCF_040509115.1 of Mycobacterium sp. GTDB lineage: Bacteria > Actinomycetota > Actinomycetes > Mycobacteriales > Mycobacteriaceae > Mycobacterium. Next base: position 2,270 of record NZ_JBEVLO010000049.1, read on the forward strand.
CCGTCGTCGTGCTCTTCGCGCTGCAGGGCGACCAAATCACCACCCGCCCATTCGACGTCATTCGCATCGCGCTGCCGCTGCTGATCTACTTCGCCGTCATGTGGGGTAGCGGGTACCTGCTCGGAGCAGTGCTCGGCCTTGGATATCCACGCACCACCACCCTGGCGTTCACCGCGGCAGGCAACAACTTCGAGCTAGCCATTGCCGTCGCCATTGCCACCTACGGCGCCACGTCGGGGCAGGCACTGGCCGGCGTCGTCGGCCCGCTCATCGAGGTGCCCGTCCTTCTCGCCCTGGTCTACGTGGCACTGGCCCTCCGCCGTCGCTTCAGCTTGGAGCACCGATGAATCCGCCGGTGACGAGGCCGTCGGTGCTCTTCGTCTGTGTCAAGAACGCCGGGAAGTCTCAGATGGCGGCCGGACTGATGCGGTCGCTCGCGGGTGACCTAGTGGACGTGCACTCCGCTGGGACGACACCCGGCAGCGAGATCAACGCACTGTCAGCGACCGCGCTGGCCGAAATTGGTGTCGACATCACCATGGAGGCACCGAAGGGCCTCGACGTCCAGCTCGTCCGCGACGTCGACATCGTGGTGACCCTCGGGCGTGAAGCTCACGTCGATCCGATCGCCGGGACTCGGTTGGAGAACTGGGACACCGACGAGCCATCGCGACGTGGCATCGAAGGCATCGAGCGGATGCGACTGATCCGCGACGACATCGGCAGGCGCATCCTGCGTCTCTTGGGCGAACTCGGCGTCGAACCGTCTACGTGAGCTTGCTCGGGCCCACGCCGTCGGCCGTCGCAGCGAACGCTGGAGTCATTGGCCACCATGTGTTCGCCGAATTCTTGCAACGAATTTAACGCAAAGGCAAAATTTTACTGGGCCTCGTCATCTACTGTTCCGTGCAGCAACCACCGCGAACGATCGGACGACGCCGAGATGACAGCAGAGAACGTGGCAGTGCCGATCGCTGCCGACGAAGAGTGTGTGGATTGCGGCTACGAGCCCGAACTCAAGCGGACACTCGGCTCCTTCCAGGTGTTTGCGATCTCGTTCGCGTTCATCTCGGTGGCGGTCGGCATCTTCGGCACCTACGACGACCTCCTTCGCAACTCCGGACCCGTCGGTATCTGGACCTGGATCGTCGCGGCCCTCGGGCAGCTGTTGGTGGCGCTGGTGATCGCCCAGTTCGCCGCTCGCATCGCACTGTCGGGTTCGTCCTACCAGTGGGCCTCACGGCTGGCGAATCCGAAGATCGGGTGGTTCTTCGGGTGGCTCACCTTCTGCTATCTGATCACCGGGCTGATGGCCATCAACAGCGCCATGTCGAGTCAGTGCCTCATGCCGTTGTTCAACATGGCGCCCAGCGAGACCACCGCCCGGATCATGACGGTGGCGCTCATGGTGATTCAGGCCATCCTGGCGATCGCCTCCACCAAGATCGTCGCGGTACTCAATTCGGTGGCCGTGGGCGTCGAACTGACGATCGTGGTGGTGCTGGTGGTCGCGCTTCTGGTCGCCGTGGCGGTGACCGGCAACGGCTCCGTCGACAACCTCACCTCGCGCGGAATGGCCGAGGGCGCACCGGATTACTTCTCACTGGGCGGCGGCTTGATGGCCGTCATGATCGTCGGACTCGCCACCCTCGTTGGCTTCGACGCGGCTGCGAACATGGCCGAGGAGGCCAAGGACCCCTTCCGCAGCGTGCCACGCGCCATCGTCGGTTCGGTTGTCGCAGCAGGTGTTCTTGGCATGCTCTTCCTGATCGCCTTGACGATCGCCATCGAGAGCATCCCCGAAGTGACCGCCGCCGAATCGCCCGTCGCGACCATCATGGGTGACCAGCTCGGCACCGTAACCGAACGCATCTTCCTCGTCGCCATCGCCGTCGCCTTCTTCGGCGGCGGCATGGTGACGCTGACCAGCTGTTCCCGCATGATCTTCGCGATGGCACGCGATAACCGTTTCCCTGCAGCTCAATTGATGAAGCGAGTGGACAGCCGCACCCAGACGCCGATACCGGCGACCATCCTGCCGGTCGTCGTCGGCATCGTGACGCTGTTCGCGCTGCCCGGCGATGCGCTGCTGGAGTTGATCACCTCCGGCACGGTCCTGATTGCCCTGACGTACGGCGGGATCGTCGTGCTCTATCTGGCGGTGCGCAAGCGGCTGGACCACAAGGAGGGTGGCTTTACCCTCGGGCGCCTCGACATGCCCGTCGCGATCGCGGCACTCCTGTGGTCGGTCGGCGTGCTGGTCATCCTGCTATCACCGATCAGTGCGCGCGTACCGATGGTGATCGTCGCTGGCTTGTTGGTCTTGGGTGGTGCGTACTTCGCCTTCATGATGATCTTCAACCGCGAGGTACTCGACGCCGAACCCGAAGCCATCGCCGCCGAGGCAGCGCCCGGAGGCCCGAAATGACCTCTACCGCACCGGGGTTGGAACGACTTACCGGCCGCGTCGTGTGCCCGGGCGACCCTGACTACTCCGACGCGAAGGAAGGCTGGAACCTGCTGTTCAGCCACCACCCGGCCGTCGTCGTGTTCGCCAGGGAAACCCGAGACGTCGTGAATGCGCTGGCCTGGGCCCGGCGGCACGGCGTTCCCGTCCGGGTCCGCAGCGGTGGCCATTGCCTCGAGGGCTGGTCCAACGTCGACGGCGGCATCGTGATCGACGTCAGCGAGATGAAGTCGTTGAGCATCGACCGGTCGGCGCACACCGCCACCGTCGGTGCTGGGCTGAATCAGCTCGAAGCCGTCACCGCGCTCGGCCACGCGGGCTACCTGGCGCCGACCGGCACCGAAGGGTCCGTCGGCTTGGTCGGCGCGACCCTCGGCGGCGGCTTCGGTCTGCTCACCCGCGCGTTCGGGATGGCATCGGACAACCTGCTCGCGGTCGAGATCGTCGTTGCCGCAGGCGTCGACGGCGCCGAGGCGATCATCGCCGACGAGGACGACAACTCCGACCTTCTCTGGGCGCTGCGCGGCGCAGGCAACGGCAACTTCGGAATCGTCACCTCGCTGACCTACCGGGTCAACCCACTGATGCCGACCATCTACGTGACGGCGAAATGGCAAGGCCTCGAACACCTGCCACGGGTATTCGACGCCTGGCAGCGCGCGGCACCCGTCTCCGACAACCGCCTGACCAGCCAGCTCGAGATCAGCCGGGACGGGATCCAGCTCATCGGTGTCCTGGTGGCTGGATCGCAGGTCGAGGCGGTGCAGCTGCTGGCGCCCATGCTGTCCGTGGGCCAGCCCGACGTGTCGACGACGGATACCGGCTGGGCTGAGACCTACACCGACTTCCAGATACCCACCGCGGGAGAGCCGGCGAACTGGAAGTTCATGTCTCAGTTCATCTATGAACCCTTTCCCGCCGAAGCGATCGACGTGATCCGTTCGTTCCTGTCGAAGTCGCCCACGTCGGGCTGCAACTACTTCACCAACGCCTTCGGCGGCGCGGTCTCGGACAGCGAGCCCGCAGGCGGTTCGGTGTTCGCGCACCGCAATGCGCTGTTCTATGCCGAACCGGGGGCGGGCTGGGGCGTTCGTGGCGGCACGGTTGCGGCTGAGGACGACCCGATGACTGAGCAGTGTCTGGCCTGGGTCGCCGATCTCGCCGACGCGCTAAAGCCCTACGTGAATGGCGCTTACGTCAACGTGCCCAACGCAGGCATGCCGGATTGGGCGACCGCCTACTGGGGCTGCGGCGTCGACCGGCTCCGCGCGATCAAGGCGAGGTACGACCCCGACGACGTGTTCACCTTCGAGCAGAGCGTGCCGTCGCCGAATGGTTAGCCGTGACGCGTGGGATCGGGCCGAAGTCGTTCTCGGCGAACGCATCGCGGGTCTGGCCGATGCCGGAATCGCGGCGCCGCGTACCTTCCAAGATGAACTATTCGATTAGCGCATTTACTCAAACGTCGGGCGGCATGACGCAGGGATGAATCTGCACTTCGAGCCGGTTTCGAGATTCCTGCCGAAAATGCTCCATCGCGTCGTACTTACCGTACCGTCAGCGCCACTACTTCGTATTCGGAGTTGCGCCGACCAGCCCTCGGCGCACGGTTGAGAAGGAGCCGAATCGGCATGCGCATCGTCGTGGATCTGAACCGCTGTCTTGGATACGCGCAGTGCGTTCCGCTGGCACCGCAGGTACTCCAACTCAATGGCGAGGAAGCCCTCGCCTACGACCCAAATCCCGACGACTCGCAACGCCAGCGGGTCGCGCGGGCGGTGGCGTCCTGCCCCGTGCAGGCCATCATCGCCGAGATGGATCCGCCATCCGACAGGTCCACGAAATGACCACCGCGTCGCTGGTTTCCGATCTCGTCACCAGCTTCAAGGCGACCGGACGGATCGTCATCGTCGGAGCCTCCCTCACCGGACTGCGGGCCGCAGAAGCCCTGCGTGACGAGGGCTTCACTGGCTCGCTCACCATCATCGGCGACGAGGTGCACGAACCCTACGATCGCCCACCGCTGTCCAAGCAGGTCCTCAAGGGCTGGGTGCCTGCGGGGAACACCAAGCTGCCACGCCTGCGTCAGGTCGACGCGGATTGGCGCCTTGGCGTCGCGGCCGTACGCCTCGACCGCGCCAACCGGGAGGTGGTGCTGGCCAACGGCGACAAGGTGCCGTACGACCGTCTGCTGATTGCCACGGGCGTCCGCTCCCGCGCCTGGTTCAACAAGGAAGAGGCCAAGCTCAAGGGCCTCTACACCCTGCGGACGAGCGACGACGCGGCAAAGCTGCAGGCCGCGTTCAAGGCCCGGCCGAAGCGGGTGCTGATCGTCGGCGCAGGCTTCATCGGCTCCGAAATGGCCTCGGTGTGTCGTGAACTCGGCTTGGACGTCACGGTGGCGGAGCGGTCCAGCGCACCGCTGGTGGGCCCACTCGGCGGCGTCATCGGAGACATCGCCGCGAAGATGCAGCGCGACGCCGGGGTCGACCTGCGAACCGGCGTGGCCGTTGAGGCCCTCAAGGGTGACGCGGAAGGGCATGTGCGACAGGCTCAGTTGTCGGACGGCACTCTGCTCGACGTCGACGTGGTAGTGGCCTCCCTGGGATCCATCCGCAACATCGAGTGGCTCGAAGGCGCCGAGCTGGCCTCAGGATTCTGGGGCGTGGCCTGTGACGCGGGTTGCCGGGCATTCGACATCAACGGCGTGGTCACCGACAACATCTTCGTTGCCGGCGACGTCGCAAGGGCGCCTCACGTGCTCTACGAGTATCAGTTCATGGCCATCGAGCACGTCGACGCCGCGGTCTTGGGTGCGCAGACGGCGGCGCACAACATGGTCAATCTGGAGATGGGCCGCCGACCCCACCTGCCGCTGCCGCAGTTCTGGTCCGGCCAGTTCGGCGTCAACATCAAGGGCGTTGGCGTCTGCTCCTTTGGCGATCAGATGGTCTTCACTCAGGGGTCGCCCGAGGATTTGCGCTTCGCCGCCGCGTTCGGCAAGAACGGTCGCATCGTCGGCGCGCTGACGTTCAACCACGGCAAGTGGCTGCAGTACTACGCGGACCTGATCGAACGCTCCGCTCCCTTCCCGCCACCGCCACCGGGCTACGACGTGCCGGTCGACTCGGAACCACAGTCGGCCCGGTTTCCGGATCCGCGGGAGCCCACCGGAATTCCCGATGTCGTGCTCACCGGCCATGATCCGACTTCGCGGGGAGCCGAATACCGCCCGAAGCCGCGCTAGCACCCGGAAGGACATCACGACGTGACGACTGCAGAGACGGCCTGGGCGGAGGCCATGAGATTCGAGAACCGCCACGACCCGTACGAATTCTTCGATCAGCTCCGCGAGACGCCCGTGGTGAAGGTGGCCGATCGCACCTACGTGGTCACCGGATACCGGGAACTGATGGCCCTGGCCCACGATCCGCGGATCAGCTCCGACATCAGCCGCAGTCCGCTGGGAGCCGCGCAGGCGGCAGGGTCTCCGCCTGCGCCCGGTGCTGACGACATCGCAGCCTACGGTCGGGCGAAGACGATCATCCTGTCCGACCCGGCCGACCACGATAGGGCCCGGCGCCAAGTCATGCGGCACTTCGCGCCACCGCACTCGCCGGACGTCATCCCAGGAATGGAACCCGACATCCAGCGACTGTGCGACGAGCTGCTGGATGGGATCAAGGCCAAGAGTGGGGAAGGACTGGGCGACAACGTCTTCGACGTCGTCGACGACTACGCCTACCCCGTGCCGGTGGCCGTGATCTGTCAGCTGTTGGGCATCCCGCTGAAGGACGAGCCCATGTTTCACGCCTGGATCTTCGACTTCATGGCCGGACTCGACCTCGGCCCGGAGGCGGCCACCGAAGAGGGCCAGGCCCGCGCCGCGAAGGGCAAGCAGAGCACGGCCGAACTCTCTCAGTACCTCGCCGACCTCATCGAGGGTTACCTGAAGGAACCCAGCGACGGCCTGCTGTCGAAGCTGGTGAACGACGACGGGCCCGACGGTCCGATGGCGCCACGAGAAGCCGCGTCGAACGCCGTCCTGCTCCTCATCGCTGGGCACGACTCGACGGTGAACACCATCGCCCACTGCGTGCTGACGTTACTGCGCAACCCGGAATCCCTTGATCTGCTGCGCAACCGGCCCGAGTTGATACCCCGCGCGATCGAGGAGGTGCAGCGGCTGCAGTCGGCCGTCCAATTCTTCCCGAGCCGGAGCGCGACCGCCGACATCGAGGTCGGCGGGACCGTCATCCCCGCCGGGTCGGCGGTTCACCTGATGTACGCCGCGGCCAACCGCGACCCCGAGATGTTCCCCGAGCCGACGAGGTTCGATCCGTTGCGCCGCAACAACCAACACTTCGGGTGGGGCAGTGGAATCCACACCTGCATGGGCGGACCGCTGGCGCGCTTGGAGGTCAATCTAGCGGTGGAGACCTTTCTGCGCCGGGTCGAGAACCCCCGCCTCGTCGTCGATCCGCCACCCTATCGACAGAGCCAAGTCTTCCGGGGACCGCGTCATCTCGAGGTCGCCTTCGACCGGATTGACTGAGGTGAAGGCCTTCCAGTTCGTCGAATGGCAACGGCCCGGCCAGCTTCGGGACGTCCCGGTGCCGGAGCCGGGTCCGGGGGAGGTGCTGGTCAAGGTCGGTGGCGCCGGTGCGTGCCATTCGGATCTGCACGTGCTAGAACTCCCGTCGGGGTCGAGGGCATTCACGCCGCCTTTCACCCTCGGACACGAGAACGCCGGCTGGGTCGACAAGATGGGCCCCGGCGCAACGGGATTCGCCCCTGGCGACCCGATCATCGTGTACGGGCCCTGGGGATGCGGGCTGTGCACGAACTGCCGCCAGGGAATGGAGAACTACTGTCAAGCGCCGGGAGGTCCCAGCCCAGGCGGCCTTGGTGGCACCGACGGAGGCATGGCCGAGTACCTGCTAGTGCCTGCCACCCGGTACCTGATTCCGCTGGGTGATCTCGATCCGCGCGAGGCTGCGCCGCTGAGCGACGCCGGGCTCACCAGTTACCACGCCATCAAGCGCTCGGTCCACCTGCTGGGGCCCGGCTCGACTGCGGTCGTGATCGGCGCCGGAGGGCTCGGACAAATGGCCATCCAGGTGCTGAGGGCTTTGGCCTCGGCGACGACCGTGGTGGCCGTGGACACTTCACCGGCAAAACTCGACGTCGCGACGAAGCTCGGTGCCGACGAGGCATTGATCTCCGGCGGCGATGCGGTCGACCGAATCGGGGACATCACCAGGGGTCAGGGTGCCGAGCTGGTGCTCGATCTGGTCGGCGTCGAGCCGACCTTGGCGATGGCGGTGCAAGTGGCCCGCGTCCTCGGACACCTGACGATCGTCGGCGTCGGCAGCGCGACCCTGCCGGTCAACTTCGGCAGCCCGCCCCACGAATGCTCCGTCGCATCGCCCTTCTGGGGCTCCATTCCCGAACTGATCGAGGTCATCTCCCTGGCCCAGTCGGGACGGATCTCGATGCTGGTCGAACACTTCACGATCGACGACGCCGCGCACGCCTACGACCTGCTGCACGACGGAAAGATCAAGGGGCGGGCGGTGATCAC
>NZ_JBEVLO010000050.1:0-2771 GCF_040509115.1 Mycobacterium sp.
ACGCCGATCAACGACACCAGTCCGACCAGGAGTCCGGCGTCGACCTTTGGGACCCCGTTGTCGATGAATACCTGTGGTAGCCAACCCATCACGATGTACGCCAGGAACGCCTGACTGCCGAAGAACGCCGTGACGGTCCACGCCAGCGGGTTGCGCAGCAGGGAGCGGCGCGCTCCGGTCGGTCCGGAGGACTGCGCCCAGGAGCCGCGGTGGCGCCGGGACGCAGGTAGCCAGGCCAACAGGGCAATGAAGGCGACCACGGCCCAGGCTGCCAGCGCCTCGCGCCACCCGCCGAGCGGTTGCTCCAGACCGGGGGTGACGGCCGAGCCGAGCGCACCGCCACCTTGGAGGGCGCCGGTGTAGATGCCTGTCATCAGGCCGACCCTCGCGGGGAACGAACCCTTGATCACGACGGGGATCAACACGTTGACCAACGCGATGCCCGCGCAGGCAAGGAACGTCGCGCCGATGACGACGTGCGGACCGTCGACGGCGCGGACTGCCAGCCCGGCGACCAGGACTGCGAGGGCAAACGAGATGACTCGTCCGAGGCCGAACCGGGCGGCCAGGCGCGGTGCGGCCAGGCCTGCGGCGGCGAAGCACAGCCCTGGCATCGTGGTGAGGAGCCCCGCCCAGGTGGCCGACGTGCCCAACTCGTCGCGCATGTCGCCGAGTAGGGGCGCCACGCTGGTGACGGCGGGTCGCAGGTTCAGTGCGGTGAGTACGACCGCGACGGCGAGCAGGGCGCCGCCGGCAACCACGGGGATGCCCGTCGATTCGGCGCGCGGGTGGTCGACGGTGCCGCCCATCCGTTGACTCTGCCTGATGCCTCGCACGCTGCTACTGTGCCATACATCCCATGATTGGTTGAAAGGATGTCTCCGTGCCCTTGAGCACTGCGCGTCGGACCGGGCTCGTCGACCAAGTCATCGAGCAGATTCGGCAATCGGTCTCCTGTGGGGAGTGGCCCGTCGGTCATCGCATTCCCAACGAAGCCGTCCTGGTCGAATCGCTCGGAGTCGGCAGGAACACGGTTCGGGAGGCCGTGCGTGCGCTCGCTCATGCGGGCATCCTCGAGGTCCGGCAGGGGGACGGCACCTACGTCCGCGCCACCAGCGAGGTATCGGGTGCGCTACGTCGGCTCTGCGGGGCGGAGCTGCGCGAGGTTCTCGAGGTTCGCCGCGGACTTGACGTAGAGGGAGCCAGGCTGGCTGCCACCAACCGCACCGACGCCGACCTGACCGAACTCCGGAAACTGCTCGAGCGGCGGGAGGAGGCCGAACGCGTCGGCCGCCGCGACGACTTCGCCCGTGTCGACGCGGAGTTCCATCTCGCGGTGATTCGCAGCTCGCACAACGCGATACTCCTCGAGCTGTACCGCGGGCTGATGGAGGTCATCACCGCGAGCGTGGCGACCACGCACGAGATGCCCCTCCAGGTCCTCGACCATGGCGTGCTGTTCGAGTACATCGCCGTCGGCGACGTCGAGCAGGCCGCCCGGACGGCCGGCGAGCTGCTCGATGGGATCCTCGCAGCGCTACCAGCCTCCTAGCCGACCGCCCGGCTCGAGCCCTCCCAGAACTGCGCCCGCACAGCCTTCTTGTCGGGCTTGCCGAGCCCGGTCACGGGTAGCGAGTCGACGACGTAGACCTGTTTGGGCACCTGCACCGAACCCTTGCGCTCCTTGACCGCCGCCTGGATCTCGGCGGTCAACGTAGCAACCGCCGCGTCGTCCGAATCCGCGTCGGGGCGCAGCACCACCACGGCCGTCACGGTCTCGCCCCACTTCTCGTCGGGGCTGCCGACGACGCAGACCTGCGCCACCGAAGGATGTTCGGCCACAACGTCTTCCACCTCGCGCGGGTACACGTTGAACCCGCCGGTGACGATCATGTCCTTGACCCGGTCGACGATGAACCAGAAGCCGTCCTCGTCCTCGCGGGCCATGTCGCCGGTGTGTAACCAGCCATCCTTGAAGGTCTCGGCGGTCTGCTCCGGCAGCTTCCAGTAGCCACCTGAGAGCAGCGGCCCGGATACGCACACCTCGCCGACCTCGCCCTGCGGCACCGGATTGCCCTCGGCGTCGAGCAGCGCGCACCTGGCGAACAGGGTCGGCCGCCCACAGGACGTCAGCCGCTTCTCGTCGTGGTCGTTCTTGCCGAGGTAGGAGATCGCCATCGGCGCCTCGGACTGCCCATAGTTCTGCGCGAAGATCTTGCCGAACCGGTCGATGGCCTCCGCCAGCCGCACCGGGTTGATCGCCGACGCGCCGTAGTACACCGTCTCCAGCGACGACAGATCGCGGGTCTTGGAGTCCGGGTGGTCCATCAGCGCGTACAGCATCGCGGGCACCACGAACGTCGCGGTGATCTTCTCCTCTTCGATCACCCGAAGTGCCTCTGCTGGATCGAATTTCGCCATCACGTGCATCTCGCCGCCCTTGACCAGAGTCGGCAGGAAGTACGCCGCCCCAGCATGCGACAGCGGGGTGAGCATCAGGAACTTCGGGGCCTCCGGCCACTCCCACTCGGCGAGCTGAATGGTCGTCATCGTGCTGGTGGCCTGGCTCGTCATCATGACGCCCTTGGGCTTGCCGGTCGTGCCGCCGGTGTAGGACAGCCCGGTGACGTGATCGGGCGCGAGGTTGGCGGCGACCAGGGGGCGGGGCTCGTACTTGGCAGCCTCGGCCGTCAGATCGGCGACTGTGCTTTCGGCGGCGGCCGCCGCGCTGGCCAGCTCCGGCGGCACCGGTCCGATCGTGAGGATCTGCC
>NZ_JBEVLO010000051.1:0-15604 GCF_040509115.1 Mycobacterium sp.
TGAGTAGCAGTACCTGGTGATGGCAGAGGTCACCCCAGCAGATCATGGAGTGGTCGCCACTTGTGATCTGGTAGACCAGATGCCCGGGGCTGTGGCCGGGCGTGGCAATGGCGGTGATCCCGGGTACCAGTTCCGCGCCGTCGTCCAGCAGCACCATATTGTCGCGGTAGGGCATCAGATTGCGGTGCGCCCCCCTGAAGTGGTCCTTCATGTGCTCGTTGACGGCGGTGTCGACCCGGGCGAGGTCGGTCCAGTACTCAAAGTCGACGGCGCTGATCGCCACGACGGCGTTGGGGTAGAGCTTGTTGCCGTCGTCGTCGACGAGTCCCCAGCAGTGGTCGGGGTGGGCATGGGTGATGGCGACGATGTCGATTTGGCCGGGATCGATTGCGGCGGCACGCATGTTCGGGATGGCCTGCCCGGTACCGGGGCCGAAGGTGGCGCGCCCCAGGTCGGCATTGATGCCCACGCCGGTGTCGAAGAGGATCTTCTTGTCCCCCGTGTCGACGATCAGTAGGTTCTGGTTGAGGCGCACGTTGTCCACCGACAGGTAGTGCTGGGTCAGCAGTCCGTCGAGTTCGGCGGCGTCGGCGTTCGGGAAATTGTCGCGCGCGGCGCCCATTTCGAGAATCCCGTCGGAGACGACTGTGCAGGTGAAGGCACCGTGTCGAAATCGGGTCCAGGCTGGTGGTAGCTCGATGTCTTTGGTGCCGATGTCTTTGGTGTCGATGTCTTTGGTCTCGGAGTAGGTCACTGTGCCATTCCTTCCACGAGGGCCGGTGCCTGCGCGTGGGTCGGCCCTTTCCTGTCGGTCGATCCGGGTTCGTGGGCTTTCGGTAGTAACGCAAAGCCTGCCATCGCAGCGGCGGCGATGGCAGCGGACGTGCCGTAGAGCGCGAATACCGAGTGCGGGCCGAAGCCGAGGTCCAACAGCATGCCTGCAGTCAGGGGCCCCAGTGCGCCCACATACGAGATTCCGTTGGCCCACCCCAGGGCGGTTCCGCGCATGAACTCTGGGAATCGGTTTGCCGCAGCGGCATTGATGAGGTTCATGGTGGAATGCCCACCCATCCCCATCAGGGCGACCGCGGCGAGAAGAATCACCTGGGAGTCGACACCCGACATCACCACGCCCAGGCCGGCCACGGTCACTGCCGCGGTCAGGGCGCCCACACGTTCCGGTGTCCATCGATCGGCCCACCACGCGGTCAGGAATGATCCGACGATGGCACCCGAGGTCAGGGTCAGGGAGAACAGGAGCGCAGACGTCAACGGATAGTCCAGCTCGGACATCACGGCGGTGAGCCAGACATTCAAGCCGAACCAGGTGAACATGTTCGGAATGGCCGCGGCGGCAATGACGATCGTGACGATGATGTTCTTGCGGGTGAACAGCTCGCCGATGGCCGACCCGGTGTGGGCGGCCTGCGACACGACGCCCCTGTTCGGCTGCTCCATCCGCACCAGGACCACGACTGCCAGGATCACCGCTGTCACCCCGGCGCCGATGAGGAACATCGGACGCCAACCGTGCACCGGCAGCACCGCCATCCCGACAAACGAGGCCAGGGTCCCGCCGACGGGGATGCCGGCCATGGTGATGGTCACGACGAGAGTCGAGCGGCCCTGCGGTGCGTGCCCCCGTGCCAGTGCCAGTGCCGTCGTCACCGCGCCACCTACTCCAAGACCCGCGAGAATGCGCGCGGCGCTGAGCGTTTGGGCATTCACCGACATTGCCGCGGCGACGGCCCCGAGGAGAAACAACGCGATGGCGACGATGAGCACCCGTTGGCGCCCGATGCGATCACCCAGCACACCCGCGGAGAACGCTCCGATGAGCATTCCGACGTACACCATGCTGCCCACCAGGCCTGCCGCGGCAGGCGTGATGCCCATCGACGGGTCGGCGAGCAGCGACGGCACCACCGCGCCGTAGACGATCAGGTTGTAGCCCTCCATGACCGTCACCAGCGTGCAGATGGCGATGGCGGTCTTGTTCGACGCCGAATAGCGCCTGCCGGGCCGCGCGAGATGTCCTGGCGCGTCGAGTGAGGTTGTCATCGCTGTCTCTTCTCGTATGGGTTGGATCACATGACATTAGCAATCCTGAATAACAGAAGTCAATTCCTATTTATTGGTCGTAGCGGGTCTGACCTGGGCGAACAGCAGCGCCACAACAGGATCCGGAATCCTGCCGCTGGAATCAGACGCACCCGGGGTTACCTCGAGTCGTGCAGATACAGGGTTTTCTGTTCGGTGAACATGTGGACCGACTCGGCCCCGCCGAGCCGGCCGAAGCCGGATGCGCCAACACCGCCGAACGGCACGTGCGGTTCATCGCCTACCGACGGGCCGTTGATATGCACCGCGCCGACATTCAGCTGACGCGCCACCCGCTGTGCGCGGGTCGGGTCCGTGCTCAACACGCTGGCGATCAAACCGAACTCGGTGCTGTTGGCCAGTTCGATCGCGTGCTCATCGGAGCTGACCGGCTGGATGGCGACCACCGGCGAGAAGCTCTCCCGCGTCGTGATATCGGCATCGAAGGGCACACCGGTCAACACGGTCGGCGTGACGTAGAGGTCATCCCGCTCGGGCCCGCCCGTCATGGCAGTACCCCCGCGGGCCAGGGCGTCGCTGACCAGTGCCACGAAATTCTGGACACCGCCGTCGTTGATCAGAGGTCCCAACCCGGTGTCCCGGTCCCGTGGGTCGCCGACGCGCAGCGTGGATGCCAGGGCCGAAAGTTGCTGAGCCAGCTCATCGGCCAGGGAATGATGCACCAGAACACGGTCGGTGCACATACAGACCTGACCGGAGTTGGCGAAGGATGCCATGGCCACCATGGGAGCGACGGCATCAAGATCCGCATCGGCGAGCACCAGGGTGGAGTTCTTGCCGCCGAGTTCCATCACCGAGGGGGTGAGGTGTTCGCCTGCGACCCGGGCGATGCTGCGGCCAACCGGCGTCGATCCGATGAACACCACGCGGCGCACGGCGGGGTTGGCGATCATCGACTCGATCAGCGTCTGCCCTCCCCCCGGCGCGCAGGTGACGACGTTGACCACTCCGGCGGGAAGGCCCGCGCGGTGCAGGACATCGGCGAGCAGGAACCCTGCCGTGATCGGGGCCAGTTCGCTGGGCCGGATCACGACGGTGTTTCCCACGGCCAGCGCGATGGCGATGGACCGGGCCGCCAGGATGAGCGGCGCGTTCCACGGCACGATCGCCAGGACAACCCCGGCGGGTCGGCGTTCGGACAGGTTGAGCGCCGCGGGGTCATGGGAGGGCAGGATGGTTCCGATTGGGGCGCTTGCCAATCCGGCCGCTTCCCGCAGTGTGTTGGCGGCTTCGCCGACATTCATGTCCGCCCACTGCGCGGTGGAACCCGTTTCGAGCGCGAACATCGCACGGTGTTCGTCGCGTTCGGCCTCGAGCAGGTCTGCGGCACGCAGGAGGACGGCCCTCCGGTGGGTGAAAGAGGCGCCGGACCACCCAGGCAATGCCCGCGCGGCCGCCTCTACGGCCCGGTCGCCGTCGGGCTCGGCGGCGGCGGCGATGTGGGCGACGGTTCCGCCGGTCACCGGCGAGATGTCGGGGAATGTCGTGTGGTCCTGGGCCGCCTGTCGGCGCCCGTCGATGAGAAGGCCATAGTCCTCGGGCACGTCGGCTCCTAGTCGAAGGGCAGAGATTGGTCGAAAGTGAGGATCGGCTTGACGGTTCGGCCCGATGCGGCATCGGCACAGGCTTCTTCGATGTCTTCGAACCGGTACCGGCGTTGCATCCGGTCGAGCGGGAAACGCCCGTCGCGATAGAGCTGCAGGAGCTGCGGTATGAATACGTCGGGCTGGCTGTCACCGAGAGTGACTCCGGTGATCTGTCGGCCGGGCAGGAAGGCATTGACGTCGAAGCTCGCCCGGGCGCCTGCCGCCGGGGCGCCGATCACTGCAACGTGTCCACCGATGGCCAGTCCGTCGCACAGTGTCTCCAGAACGCCGGTGTTTCCGGTGGTTTCGACTGCGTGGTCGAATCCGGCGCCGGAGGTGAGCCGGCGGAGTTCCTCGGCGACATTGGACTTCGCGGCGTTGATGGTGTCGGTGGCACCGAGGGCCCGCGCAAGTTCCAAACGCTCGTCGATGCGGTCTACCGCGATGATCCGGCGGACCGCGGTCGTGGCAGCTGCCATGACGGCGGCCAGACCCACCGCACCGGCGCCGGTGACCACCAACACCGAGCCGATACCGGGACGAAGCACGTTGAAGATGGCACCGGCGCCGGTTTGCAGGCCGCAGGCCAGCGGTGCCAGTGTCACCAGCTCATCCATCGAGGTGTCCCAGGGCAGCGTGACGACACTGCGCTCGTCCGCGATGGCCCGCCGGGCAAACGACGATTGGCCGAAGAAGTGCGCATTGATTTCCCGGCCCGCGCTCGAGACGGTAGCCGTGCCGTCCGCGCGTCGGCCTCCCAACAGATTCCACGGCAGGTGGAACGTGCAATACGCGGGGTGCCCACGCCGGCACGCGGAGCAGTGTCCGCAGGAGGTGAAGGTCATCAGCACCTTGTCACCCGGTTCGGCCTTCGTGACGCGGGGTCCGACCGCCTCGACGATGCCGACGCCCTCGTGGCCCAACACGGCCGGCAGCGGAAAGGGCAGAGCGCCGGCCCTGGCGTTGAGGTCGGTGTGACAGACTCCGGTGGCGACCATTCGGACAAGCAGTTCGTCGGGGCGTAGCTCGTCGAGTTCGACCTCGGTCAATTCGAATGGGCCACCGGCGGTGGTGACCACCGCGGCCGTTGTGCCGACCCCCATGTCAGTCCTCCTGTTCGGCGCGTACCACGTTGGTGACCGATCCGAGACCATCGATGTCGACGGTGACGGTGTCACCGGGATGCAGGAACAACTGCGGGTCCCGACGGAAGCCGACACCGCCGGGGGTTCCGGTGAGGATGATGTCACCGGGCTGCAACGCGGTGAAGGTGGAGATGGTCGAGACCAGGTTGGCGACCGAGAAGATCAGTTGAGACAGCTCGGATTCCTGGACTTTCTGACCGTTGACCGTTGTACGGATAGTGCACGAGGCGATGTCGATGTCGTCGGGCGCAACGACGGCGGGCCCCACCGGTGTGCTCGAGTCCCACGCCTTGCCCTGCAACCACTGGTGGGTGCGGTACTGGAAGTCGCGCATGGTGATGTCGTTGGCCACGCAGTAGCCCAGGACATGGTGGATGGCCTCGTGTTCGGGGATGCGACGGCCCGGACGGCCGATCACGATCGCCAACTCCCCTTCGTAGTCGACTTGGCCGGATTCGGGCGGTATCGCGATGTCTGCGTAGGCCCCGATCAGGTTCGACGCGTATTTGGGAAACAGCACCGGGTAGGTGGGCATGTCTCGTTTGGTTTCCAGGATGTGGTCACGGTAGTTGAGTCCGACGCACAGGATCTTGCTCGGGTTCGGCACCACGGGAAGCAGATTCACCTCGGCGATCGCCACCGCGTCACCGTCGCGGCGCACCGCGGCGTCGAGGACGTCGGCGGGGGTATCTACTCCTAGTTCGGTGAGGCCCTCCAGCGGAACGAGGGTGTCGTCGTGGAGTTCGCCTACCGCGCGGGTGCCGGCGAATTCATAGGTTGCATAGGCCATTTGTTTCGTTATCCTTTGCGTTCTCGAAGTTCAGTGGTGGCCGGCAGCGGCTGAGTTTCCGGTCCAGGTGGTGACGATGTTCGCGATGTCGGCGGTCTGGTCGGGGTACCAGGCGGCAGCGACGAAGTGGTCGGGCCGCAGTAGCACGAACCGCCCGCGGTAGGGCGCGAATTCGCGCTCGAGACCGCCGTCGACATCGATCAGCATCCGGCGGCCCAGCCGGGGCAGGGTCCGTCGGGTGGGGACGCCGGCGGTGGTGGCGTCGAGCATCCCGGCGATCACCTCGACGTCGTTCCAGCAGTGCTCATCGATGATGTCGACACCGATCAATGCCCAGCCCCGCCCCAGGATCTCGTCCATCAGCCGGATCGACTGAGTCCCGGTGTCGTACGCGCGGGGTTGGCCGATCGGTACCCCGACATCGGGTCCGGCTGTCACCAGACCGCAGGTGAACTGGTGCGCGGGCCGGTATCGCATCTGCTCGAAGAACTCCCGCCCCTCGGTGGTGGCCAGCGCGGCGCCGATTAGGTGATCGCGGCGTTGCGCGAGCCGCGGCGAGGTCGTCATCACCACCCGTCCCAGCCGTTCGGAGGCGCGCACGGTGGCGGTGGCGTGCGGGCGTCGTTCGGTTTCGTAACTGGCCAAGGCATTTTCACCCAGCCGCCCGTCGATGACGTCGGCGATCTTCCAGGCCAGGTTCCCCGCGTCGCGCACCCCGGAGTTCAATCCCTGACCGGCGAACGGGGGCATCATGTGCGCGGCGTCGCCGAGCAGGAAGCAGCGACCCACCTGCCAGGTGTCTGCCACAAGGCCGTGGAACCGGTAGTTCACGGCGCGTTCGACCTGTTCGGGGGTGATGGCCCGGTACCGCGACACCAGGCGTTCGATGAGCTCGAAGGGTGGTGCGTCAGTGGGTTCACCTTCGCCGGGGAAGAGCCGGAACTCGTACCGGCAGCGCCCGTCGAGGCCGGGCACCACCACGTGCGGACGCTCCGGATCGGCATGGTGCATACCGAATCGTTCCGTGTGGTGATCACCGAGGGTGTCGACCACCAGCCATACGTCGGGATGGCTACGGCCGGTCATGGTGACCCCCAGCCGCGAGCGCACCGTGGAGCGTCCGCCGTCGCAGCCGAGCAGGTAGCGCGCGCGTACCGTGCGGTCGGCGGTGGTGAGGCCGACCATCGCACCGTCCTGGTCGATGTCGGTGACCTCGGTGCCGAAATGAGCGTCGATGTGTGGATGCCGGTGCACTGCGGTGGCCAGCTCCCGTTCCAGATCCGGTTGAGCGAAGGGGTTTTTGAACGGGTGGCCGAGCCGGTAGGGCGTGGCGGCGCCGGCGTGGAACGCGAGCTTGTCACTGCTGTCGTAGTAGCTGGTGCCGGTGCCGGGCACGACGATGCGCAATATCTGCTCGACGATGCCGGCCTGCTGATAGACCCGTAGCGCCTCGTCGTCGATGCTGATGGCCTTCGGCTCGTCGCTCGTCCCGGCCCGGCGCTCGAACACCACGACGTCACACCCCCGGGCGGCGAGCAGCAGTGCGGCTGTCATGCCGACCGGCCCGGCGCCGCACACCGCTACGTCGTAACTGCGACCCGGTGACTCCGTGTTCACGATGGTCCTCCCTGCATCGGCCTGGCTTGTGTTATGGACCACGTTAGCATCCATCCTGTTAAATAGGAATCTACTCTCATAAAACAGGAATTGTGCCGATGAGGTGCCGCGGAGGCATGCCGCGTCACCGCCGAGACAAGCGTCAACACCGAAAGAGGACACCGATGATCACCGGACTTTGACACACCGGTTCCTGGGTCAACGACCTGGCCACCTTGCGCGACTTCTATACGCGCGTAATGGGATTGACGGTCACGGATGAAGACGCCGAACTGGCGGTTCGGTCCCTCCGGCCTGCAGGGCGGGTGGACGACCTGGAGCGATCATCGACTTCCACCGCAGATTCCGCGCCGAGGGCATCGACGTACAACAGGCAGTCACCCACGGCATACGATCGGCATATGCGTCCTCGACCCGGAGGGCAACCGTCACGAGGTCTACTGCGGATCGAACGTGATGTCCGCCAACGCTTCAGCAGGACTCTAATCTGGACCAGGAGCCGTCGGCGATCCTCGCCGAGGCCGAACAACTAGTCGCTGACGGAGGTCCGCCCTACCGACCCGTCCAGTAGCGGGCCCGTCGGGACACAGGATCACGACCCTACGATCGCCACCTCGCCAGATAGCTGCTGGGCCGCCGAACGCACGGCGGCCACCACGTCGTTTATCCGGTCCCGTGGCATCCGCCGGCGCATCCCCACCACACTGAGCGCGGCGGTCACCGAATCGGCGTCGTCGAAGACCGGCGCCGCGATGCCCGTCGCGTCGGGGTCCACCTCGGCAACCGTCACACTGAAACCATCGGCTCGGATCTTGCGAAGGCGACGCACCAGCGCGCCGACCTCGACCAGGGTGTTGTTGGTGAATTGCTCCAGTGGCTGCCGGGCAAGCAATTCGCGCTGCTGCTGCTCGGGCAGCCAGGCCAGTAACACCAGTGCCGATGCCCCGGCGTTGATAGGCAACCGCGAACCCCGCTCGTAGCTGAGCCTGATCAGCTGTCCGACGCCTTCACATCGATCAACGCAGACCACAGCGTCATCAACCCGACGCGTCAGCAGTACCGTCTCCCCGACTTCCTCGGCGAGCCTTCGCATCACGGGCAACGCCAACTCGGCCAGCGGGTAGCTGCGTCGAGCCAACCGGGCCAGTTCCATCACACGGAAACCCAGCCGGAAGCCACCCCCGGGAGCCTCTTCCAGGAACGACGTGCTCACCAGCGTCTGCAGATACCGATACGCGGTGGAGCTCGCACAGTCAAGGGTTTCGGCCACCTCGCCCGCGGTGAGGTGGACTTTGTTCTCGGAGAACATTCCGAGGATGGTCAGTGCGCGGTCGGCAGTGCTGTTGCGGTCGCGGTAGCCGCTCGAGGCCGGTGTCATGTGTCCGAGTGTAGTCCTGACAGTCAGGATTGCCTTCTCAACATCGTAAGACTCTCACCATCGACTGAACTGATCAGCAAGAGGAGCACGAGGAGCAACTCGCCCTCCCGATAGCCCGCGGTAGATGCCACGCCGCCAGCCTCAGTCCCAACTTCCAGGAAACCGCCGCCAGAGGACCGGATTGCGACGGCTGCCATCCCCGACCAGATTCTCGTTTATCAGGACTTGCATTCTGATAAATAGGACTTATGGTTGGTCATGATCGATATTCCAAGAAACAGGAGATGGCGATGACCACACCCGAGGGAGCCGCCCAGCGCGTGGCGATCGTGACTGGGGGCTCGCGCGGCATTGGCCGGGCGACCGCTGAGAGACTTGCCGCCGAGAATTTCGCCGTGGCGGTGATCTACGGCGGAAACAAAGCCGAGGCCGACGATGTGGTGGCCACCATCTCCACCAACGGCGGCCGGGCGCTGGCCATTCAGGCTGACGTCGCGGACGAGGACGCGGCGGCGGCGGCCTTCGACGCTGCGGAGCAGCAGTTCGGCGGGGTCGACGTCGTCGTGCACGCCGCCGGGGTCATGGTGCTCGCAACCCTTGTCGACATGAGTTTCGCCGACTTCGACCGGATGCACCGGGTCAACGTGCGCGGGACGTTTGTCATTGACCAGCTGGCGGCGCGGCGGGTGCGCTCAGGCGGCGCCATCGTCAACTTCGCCAGTTCGGTGCTCAACCTGTCGCTGCCCACCTATTCGGCCTACGCCGCCACGAAGAGCGCGGTCGAGGCGGTCACGCTGATCCTGGCCCGGGAGTTGCGCGGGCGCGACATCACCGTGAACGCGGTAGCGCCCGGTCCGACCGCAACGGCGTTGTTCCTCGACGGCAAGAGCGAGGAGACCATCTCCCGGATGGCCGCCCAGCCCCCGCTGGAACGGCTGGGCACTCCTACCGATATCGCCGAGGTCGTCGCGTTCCTTGCCGGTCCGGGCCGATGGGTCAATGGTCAGGTGATCCGCGCCAACGGCGGCATTGTCTAACCATCCGATCGATTCGTTGATAGCACAGGAGAATTCATGAGCAAGATCATCGTCATCAGTGGAGCCTCCAGTGGATTCGGCGCACTGAGCGCTCGGGCCCTGTCCAACGCCGGTCATACCGTTTACGCAGGCATGCGCGACATCACGGGTCGCAACGCCGAGCAAGCCAGCTCCGCTGCCGAGTACGCCGCCGAACATCGTGTCGACTTACGTAGCGTCGAGCTGGATATCGCGTCCCAGGAATCCGCCGACACCGCTGTGGCGACCATCCTTGACCAGACCGGACGACTCGATGTCGTGATCCACAACGCCGGACACATGGTGACAGGGCCCACCGAAGCGTTCACCCCAGAAGAAGTCGACGCCGTGTACGACACCAATGTCCTTGGCACCCAACGGCTCAATCGCGCAGCGTTGCCCGTCCTACGCCGACAAGGTCAGGGCCTGCTGCTCTGGGTCGGCAGTACCAGCACCCGCGGTGGAACCCCGCCGTACCTCGGCCCCTACTTCGCCGCCAAAGCGGCCATGGACGCCCTGGCCGTCAGCTACGCCGGTGAGGTCGCCCGCTTCGGCATCGAATCCACCATCGTCGTTCCGGGGTCCTTCACCCACGGCACCAATCACTTCGCCAACAGTGGTCGACCCGCCGACACCGCGACCATTGCCGACTACGACGTGCTGTACCCCAACCTCATGCAGCAGATCGGCGACCGCCTGGCGGAGATCGCTCCCGCCGATGCCGACGTCTCTGATGTTGCCGCGGCGATCGTCGAGGTGGTCGACACCGCACACGGCAAGCGGCCTTTCCGCGTGCACATCGACCCCGCCGACGACGGCGCCGCGGTGGTCAACGCGGTGGCAGACCGGATCCGGACCGAATTCCTCACCAGGATCGGGCTCGAGGACCTCCTACATCCGTCACAGGCCGTCACCATCCAGTGACCATCCACTGACCGCCATCCAATGACCAGCTCCCTGAAACGCCCGTAACGGCGCGCCATGCCGATGCGACGGAGCCGGCCGGTCGTGATTGTTTCCGGATGGCCACCGGCGCCCTGCTGGTGGCCGTAACGGTCCTACTCGTCGCACCGATCCAAGTCGGTGGCGCCGACTGCGGGACGCTCTTCACATCGTCAGACCAGTGGGTCAGCCCTTCACCCGGTGGCCCAGAGTCCGACGGTGTGCAGCTGATCTGCCATGGCGGGCACACCCGCCGGCTGGTGTGGATTGTCGCCCTGGCGCTACCCGCACTGGCTCTGCCGTGCTTGTTGTCCGCAGTCAGATACCTGCGCGCCCCGCGCTCGACGCATTGATCAGTTCTATCGCAGAATGATAGACCCGATGACAGCCGACCGGCGGCGTATCCCATCACCATCGCCGACGACCGGCAGGCGTTCACTGTCCGAACTCGATGCTGGAGGGTCAACACGGTTATGAGTGACGTTTTCGGGCAGAACAATGCCTACCCCATTCTCGACGAGCAGCAGGTACGGCGGCTGTGCAGCTACGGCGCCAGCGAATCCGTCTTAGTGGGCGACCTCCTGTTCGAGCCGGGTCAGGCGTACTACGACTTCTTCTATCTCGAAAGCGCGACGGTCGAGATTGTGGGGTCGGCAGGCCCTGGCGGCGACGTCCTCATCGCCCGAGATGGCCCGGGCCGGTTTCTGGGCGAGCTGAACATGTTGACCGGGCAGGCGACTGTCCTGGCAGCGCGGGTCGTCGCACCAGGAGATGTCGTCCGGGTGCCCGCGACACGCTTCCGCGAGTTGATGGACCGGGAAGTCGAACTGTCTGACGTGATATTTCGCGCGTTGTTGGCGCGCCGACACATGATGCTCAGCGGCGCTGCGACACAGAGCGTGCAGTTGATCGGCAGCGGTCTGTCGGGCGACACACTGGCGATCCGCACGTGGCTGGCGCGTTGCAAGATCCCCTACACCTGGACAGACGTCGAAAGTGTCGACGCACAAGCGCTATTGGCATCATACGAAATCACATCGGCGGATCTGCCGGCACTGATGACCCCGACGCGCACGGTGCGCGCGGCGACGGCGGCGACCGTCTCACAAGCCCTCGGCATGACGGGGCCCGAAAGCAGCGATGCCCGCACCCGCCTGCGCGACGTCGTGATCGTGGGCGGCGGGCCAGCGGGTCTGGCAGCGGCCGTGTACGCGGCGTCGGAAGGCCTGGACACGGTATTGCTGGAAGCGACTGCGGTCGGCGGGCAAGCCGCAGCCAGTTCCCGCATCGAGAACTACCTCGGATTCACCTCCGGCATCTCCGGTGCCGATCTCACCGGCCGCGCCATGATCCAGTCGCAAAAGTTTGGGGCAGAACTGTTGAGTCCGGCCGGGGCGACCGCCATCATCGATGATGGTGCACATCTCGGAATCGAACTGGCCGACGGCGCCGTGGTGAACGCTCGCACCATCGTCATCGCCACCGGCGCCGCCTACCGCACCTTGCCACTGCCCAGGTGGCACGAGTTCGAAGGCGCGGGCATCTTTTATGCCGCCACCAAACTCGAAGTCCAGGCCTGCGGCAGTGAACCAGTTGCCGTGGTTGGCGGTGCCAACTCCGCCGGGCAAGCCGCATTACATCTGGCCGCCAACGGGTGTCGCGTCGACCTCATCGTGCGAGCAGACGACTTGCGCAAAGAGATGTCCAGTTACCTTGCCGACCGGATCGACGAACACCTCGCGATCACCACCCGACTGGGCAGCGAAGTAACCGCGCTCCACGGCGATGGACATCTCGCAGCCATCTCCATCACCGATAGCTCTCGCCGTGAGCTCGCACCTCAATCCTGCCGCGGGCTGTTCTGCTTCATCGGAGCACGGCCCGCAACTCAGTGGTGTGGTGGCATTGCCGTGGATGCCAAAGGATTCATACTCACTGACTCCGCGCTGCCCGAGTCCGCGTTGAGCGGCATCTGGCAGTCATTGAGTCGGCGACCGCTTCCGTTCGAAACGTCCCTGCCCGGCGTATTCGCGGTAGGTGACGTACACGCCGGCTCCATGAAGCGCGTGGCCGCCGCAGTAGGCGAAGGCGCCAGCGTGGTGCGGTCAGTCCATCAAACACTGGCCCGTTGAGCAATCAATGTCGAAACACGAACAGGCGCAGAGTGATTGCCTGCAGCTGCGGTCAGCGGGTGAACGGTCGCCGTTCTCGGGGGTTTCGGCAAGAACTGGGGCAGGCGGTTCGTGATGATGTTGCGAAGCTCTGGCGCCTCTTCGAGAGCTAGGAATCCAATGTAGTTGCCGCGAAAACGATTTCGCCGTCATCGGGGGCTATGTCGCGAACCGTTGTGAACGAAATTGGTGGGCCACAGTGATGGACTTCGTCGCCCCTCGGCCATAGAACTATCGGCTCGCCATGGCCGCGCGAACTCCGCCCACGGCAACCGGATGGTCTGGCGCGTCTCCGAAATCGAACTCCAGACAACCCGCCTCTTCGATACTTGCCATGCTTCATTCTCTACGCCCACGGCCTGCGACGGGCCAGCATGACCTAGTGTTCTGCGATTCCGACGCCTAGCCAAGATGCCATCCGGCCGTGACCGATGAAATCAATAGCGAGACAGAACATCATCGGGGTCCCTGATGAAAGCAGGTGGCGGGATAGCCGCCGACACTCTGCGTCACCGACGAGGTGGGATTTGCTGAAAACAGTTAGCTGGTTGGGGCCTCGTGCAACTGAGTTTTCCTGCTCGCCTTGCGAAGGTACGTTCACTCTCGTTCGACGAAGCCATCGAGTCGACCGCGCGCGAGAACGCAGATGGGAGTCTTCAGCACGCTTTTGAGGTTTGCGCGGGTGCGGGCTGGGATTGGGTCAGCGAGGGCGAACAGTTGGAAGACGTACCGGTGCGGGCCGTGCCCCTTGATGGGCGCCGGGCCTTCATACCCTGTTCCGAGCAGCACTTTGAGAAGGTGAACGCCGCCGACGATGCTACGGGCATTGAGACCTCCTGTGGGCAGTGAGTCCCACGTGGGGGAAATCAGTGCGGCGACATGGGCGAGTGGGAACGGGAGTGGGACGTCGACGTCTTCGCAGATGAGGAGCAGTTGGCCGGTTCCTCGTGGGACTCCAGCCCAATTGAGGCTGGGCGATTGATTTTCTCCACCGATTCTCGCGGCTGCGTGGATCCTCGGGATGGCCGACTCGTGGTCGAAGTCGGCGCTTGTCAGGACGAGGTCGTCGGGTGCGCTCAGCGCGGGACGGTTCCAGGCGACTCTGCTCTCGCCAGCCCGGAGGTTACTGAGCAGCGCTCCGATGCCGGTCATTCGATGTCCTTTGCGTGGATCGCCATGTCAGCGCGCGACGAGGATGTCGTGGTGCATTCGGTCCCGTTTGGCCCGTAGGTATCGCACGTTGTGAGGGGTTTCGGCAATGGGAAGCGCCACGCGGCTGGTGATCTCGAGACCATAGCCATCGATGCCGCCGTACTTGGCTGGGTTGTTGGTGATCAACCGCAATCGCTGAATACCGAGGTCGGTGAGGATCTGCGCGCCGACCCCGTAGCTGCGTGCGTCCACGGGCAACCCTTGGGCCGTGTTGGCGTCGACCGTGTCGAGACCCTCCTCTTGAAGCGCATAGGCTCGGATCTTGTGTCCGAGGCCGATGCCTCTACCTTCGTGTCCACGCAGGTAGACCACGGCGCCGACGCCTTCGCGGGCGATCGCGTGCAGGGCTTGTTCGAGTTGGGCGCCACAGTCGCAGCGAAGTGAGCCGACGATGTCGCCGGTCAGGCATTCCGAGTGCACTCGAACCAGTGCGCCTTCTGCCGATCGGCCGGCGGCCACCACGTCGCCGATCACCATGGCGAGGTGTTCTGTTCCGTCGAGGACGTTGCGGTACGCCGTGGCGCGATATTCGCCGAATTCCGTTGGCATCTGGGCCGTAGCGATTGGTTCGACGAGCCGTTCGGTGCCGCGGCGGTGCCGTATCAGGTCCGCGATGGCGAGCAGGGGCACGTCGTGGGCGGCGGCGAAGCGATGTAGCGAGTCGCCGCGGCGCATCGATCCGTCGTCGTCGATGACCTCTCCGATCACCGCGACACCGGAGAGACCTGCCATCGTCGTCAGGTCGACGGCAGCTTCGGTGTGACCAGCGCGGGTGAGCACGCCGCCGTTTCGTGCGCGTAGGGGAAAGATGTGGCCTGGCCGGCGGAGTTCGGTCGGCGCGGTGGACGGATTGGCCAAGGCCCTAACCGTCTGCGTCCGGTCTTCGGCGGACACCCCGGTTCCAGTACCCATATGGTCGACGGTGACCGTGAAGGCCGTTCCGTGAGAGTCGTTGTTGTCGATCACCATTGGGGGAAGCAACAACGCATCGGCACGTTCGGCACTCATGGGTGCGCACACTATGCCGGTGGTATGCCGAACCAGGAACGCCATCTGGGCGGTGTCGATGAGCTCGGCCGCACAAATCAGATCACCTTCGTTCTCGCGGTTGACGTCGTCGACTACGAGAACGAACCCTCCTTGGGCGAGCGCCGTGATGGCCTGCTGCACTGCTTGTGACGCTGTTTGCCAACTCATGACTCTCCTCGGGTGACCAGTCGAATGGGCGGCTTGGGGTCGTGTCCGACCGGGTTGACTGTGGGCAGCGGGTCTAGACCGCCGTCGCGCCTCCGTCGACGAACATTGCGCTTCCGGTGATGAACGACGACTCATCGCTCGCGAGGAACAGGGCAGCTGCGGCTACCTCCTCGGGTCGGCCCAGGCGACCGGTAAGGTGTTGGGCCGTCAGGTGATCGAGAACGGCGGTCTGCTGCTCGGGGGGTAAGAGCGACACGAAATGGTGCGGCATCGGGGTGTCGACGACGCCTGGGAGGATCGCGTTGACTCTGATACCGGGCGCGAGATCAACCGCGGCAACCCGCGATAGCAGCACCACGCCGGCCTTGGCCGCCCCGTATATCGCCATGT
>NZ_JBEVLO010000052.1:0-14518 GCF_040509115.1 Mycobacterium sp.
GTGTTCGACTCGTTCCCGTTGACGCATCACGTCGAGTGCGTCGCGGTGCTGACCCGCACGTGAAACGCGTTCTGGTGACCGGCATGTCCGGCACCGGCAAGTCGACGCTGTTGGGTGAGCTCGCCGACCGTGGATACTGGACCGTGGACACCGACTACCCCGACGCGGCAGGCGACTTTCACGAGACGGTCGACGGAGAGCGGCTGTGGGTCGAATCCAGAATCGATGCACTGCTGTCCGTCGAGGATCCCCGGACGGTGCTGATCGTGGCGGGCACCACCCGCAACCAGGTGGAGTTCTATCCGCGGTTCGACCACGTCGTGCTCTTGAGTGCCCCGGCCGACGTGCTGAGGCAGCGCCTGCGAACCAGGACCAACAACCCGTACGGAAGCACGCCGTCCGACGTCGCGGAGATCCTGTCGAACCTCGCCGCGGTCGAGCCGCTGCTCCGACACACCGCGACGCTGGAGGTCGTCACCACCATTCCCGTGGAGGAGGTCGCGGACGCCGTGCTGGCCCACGTCCGCTAGCCGAACAGGCGCAGCCGGGCCCGTCCTACGAGGATTCCGCGCCGTTCGATCGGAGTGCGTCCCACGCCTCTGACGTGGCGCACGCGGACCACTTTGCAAGGACCAGGGCGCCGGATCCCGTCTAGGGTTGGCCTCGGTGTGCCGGGAAGTCTGGTCGGCGGTCGTTGAGTGCTGTCAACCGAGGAGGCGACGTGACCGGCTCTGGCAACCCGCGTCTATTCACCCGCGGCTCGTGGCCGGAGGCCAGCAGACTCGCCGAGGTCCTGCGCCGCGAGACCGTCGGCGGCGTGCTCCTCCTCATCGCTGCCGGTGCGGCGCTGACGTGGGCGAACTCGCCGTGGGCGGCGTCCTACCGGGAGGTGTCCGAGTTCGCCTTCGGCCCCGAGCAGCTGCACTTGCGCCTCAGCGTCGCGTCGTGGGCGGCCGACGGGCTGCTGGCGATCTTCTTCTTCGTCGTGGGGCTGGAGCTGAAACGCGAGTTCGTCGCTGGCGACCTTCGTGATCCGGCGCGCGCCGCCGTGCCGATCGCCGCGGCCGTCGGCGGCATGATCGTGCCCGCCGCCATCTTCGTCGGCGTGAACCTCGCGGCGGGGGACACCGAGAACCTCGGTGGCTGGGCGGTCCCGATCGCCACCGACATCGCATTCGCCCTGGCCGTGCTCGCGGTGCTGTCCACGCACCTGCCGACGGCGTTGCGCACCTTCCTCTTGACGCTCGCCGTCGTCGACGATCTGCTGGCGATCATCGTCATCGCCGGCTTCTACACCGACCATCTGGCGCTGGGGCCGCTGGCATTGGCGCTGATCCCCGGTGGGCTCTTCGCGCTCGCGGTGCAGCGTGGGGTGCGGCGCTGGTGGGTGCTGCTGCCGCTGGCCGCCGCGACGTGGGCGCTAGTGCACGCCAGCGGGATCCACGCGACGATCGCGGGCGTCGTGCTCGGCTTCACCGTGCCGGTGCTGGGCCGTCGTGCGCTCGCCGAGCGCTTCGAGCATCGGTTGCGGCCACTCTCGGCGGGATTGGCCGTGCCGGTCTTCGCGTTCTTCGCGGCCGGGGTCACCGTCGGGGGACTCGACGGGCTCGGCGCGACGCTGCTTCATCCGGTCACGCTCGGCGTCCTCGCCGGCTTGGTGGTCGGCAAGCCGCTGGGTGTGCTGAGCACCACATTCCTGCTGGCTCGTTTCACCCGCGCCACGCTGGACGACGATCTCGCGTGGCGCGACGTGTTCGGTGTTGCGCTGCTCGCCGGCATCGGTTTCACCGTCTCCCTGCTGATCGGCGAACTGGCGTTCGGTTACGGCACTGTGACGGGTGCCGATGCCAAGATCGGGATTCTGGCCGGATCCGTGGTGGCGGGTCTGCTCGCCGCGGTGGTCCTGGCCAGCCGTAACAGTGCGTACCGCCGCATTCACGAGCGCGAAACCGCCGATGCCGACCACGACGGCGTGCCCGACGTCTACGAGCCTTGACGGGCCCCGCTCACTACCGGTGGGTAAAGTGGTCGAATGCTTTCACAGATCCGCGGTCCCGCAGATCTACAGCACCTGTCGCAGCCGCAGCTCGACGATCTCGCCCTTGAGATCCGCGAGTTCCTCATCCACAAGGTTGCTGCGACCGGCGGACACCTCGGTCCAAACCTGGGTGTCGTCGAGCTGACGCTGGCGCTGCACCGGGTCTTCGACTCGCCGCACGACCCGATCATCTTCGACACGGGTCATCAGGCGTACGTCCACAAGATGCTCACGGGCCGCTGCGAGGACTTCGACAACCTGCGCAAGAAGGGCGGGCTGGCCGGCTATCCGTCGCGCGCCGAGAGCGAGCACGACTGGGTCGAGTCCAGCCATGCCAGCAGCGCACTGTCCTACGCCGACGGTCTCGCGAAGGCCTTCGAGCTGAGCGGGCACCGCAACCGGCACGTGGTCGCCGTCGTCGGTGACGGCGCGCTGACCGGTGGCATGTGCTGGGAGGCGCTCAACAACATCGCGACCTCGCGCAGGCCCGTCATCATCGTCGTCAACGACAACGGGCGCAGCTATGCGCCGACCATCGGCGGCTTCGCCGATCACCTCGCCGCGTTGCGCCTTCAGCCCGCCTACGAGCGTCTCCTGGAGGAGGGCCGCAAGGCCGTCCGCGGGGTGCCCCTCATCGGCGAGCTGTGCTACCAGTGCATGCACAGCGTCAAGGTCGGCATCAAGGACGCTCTGTCGCCGCAGGTGATGTTCACCGATTTGGGCCTCAAGTACGTGGGCCCCATCGACGGGCACGACGAGCATGCCGTCGAGGCGGCGTTGCGCCACGCGCGCGGCTTCAACGCGCCCGTCATCGTGCACGTGGCCACCAACAAGGGCATGGGGTACGGCCCCGCTCAGGCCGACGAGGCCGAGCAGATGCACTCCACGGGGATCATCGACCCGCAAACCGGGTTGGCCACGTCGGTCGCCGCGCCGGGTTGGACGTCGGTGTTCTCCGACGAGCTGATCAAACGCGCCACCAAACGCCGCGACGTCGTCGCCATCACCGCGGCGATGCCGGGACCCACCGGGCTGAGTGCCTTCCGCATGCGCTTCCCCGACCGCTTCTTCGACGTGGGCATCGCCGAGCAGCACGCGATGACCTCGGCGGCCGGGTTGGCGATGGGCGGCATGCATCCGGTGGTGGCGATCTACTCGACGTTCCTCAATCGAGCGTTCGACCAGATCATGATGGACGTTGCACTGCACGGGCTGCCCGTGACCATGGTGCTCGACCGCGCTGGCGTGACCGGGCCCGATGGTGCCAGCCACAACGGCATGTGGGACATGTCGCTGCTCGGCATCGTGCCAGGCATGCGCGTGGCCGCCCCCAGGGACGCGGCCCGGCTGCGGGAGGAGCTCGGCGAGGCGCTCGACGTCAAAGACGGGCCCACCGCGATTCGATTCCCCAAGGGCGATGTCGGAGAAGACATTCCGGCAATCGAGCGCCGGGCCGGGGTCGACGTGCTGGCCGTCCCCGCCGACGGGTTGACCAAGGACGTGCTGCTGGTGGCCGTCGGTGCGTTCGCGTCGATGGCACTGTCGGTGGCCGAACGGCTGCGCAATCAGGGCATCGGGGTGACCGTCGTCGACCCACGCTGGGTGTTGCCGGTGCCCAAGGTGATCGGGGCGATGGCCAAGGCCCACAAACTCGTCGTCACCGTCGAGGACAACGGGGTGCACGGCGGTGTCGGCTCCTCTGTGTCGGCGGCCCTGCGTAGCAACGAGATCGACGTGCCGTGCCGCGACGTCGGCGTGCCGCAGGAATTTCAGGAACACGCTTCCCGCAGCGAGGTGCTCGCCGACGTCGGACTGACAGATCAGAACGTCGCGCGCCAGATCACGGGTTGGGTTGCAGCCCTTGGCAGCTCGATCGGGGAGTCGCACGTCAGCGACCGGGTGGACTAACCTGCCCCTGCCGCCGGGTGTGCCCTGACGGCGACGACGTGCCGCGCCTGGCCGCAGTGGACGCCCACGCTAGTCGGTGGTGTCCTCGGTGGGTGTCAGAGCGTCCTCGGTGGGTGTCAGGGCTTCGGCCAGCACCGGCACCGTCAGTCTTCGCTGCCACGCCCTGGCGCCGGCCTCGGCGAGAAATGCGTCGATCACGGCGGCCGGGTCCTCCACGGGTTGCCAGTCCCACACCAGTCGGCGCACCAGGTCTGGCGTCAGAAGGTTCTCGGTCGGCACCGAAATCCGTTGCGACAGTACGGTGAGTCCACTGCGGACGGCCTCGAGGCGCTCGGCCGCCTCCGGCTTGCGACGGCTCCAGCGCACTGCGGGCGGGGGACCCGTCGTCGGCTCGGACGCCGAAGGTAGGTCGTCGGTGGAGCGGGCGCGCGCCAGGGCATCCAGCCACACCCGGGCGCTGCGCCGTTGCCTGGAACCGCCGAAGACCGGCAGTGACGTCAACTTGTCGACGGTTTCGGGGTTCGTCGTGGCGGCGTTGATGATGGCGGAGTCGGGCAGGATGCGGCCGGGTGCGATGTCGCGGCGTTGAGCGATGTTGTCTCGCGCCGTCCACAGTTCGCGTACCGCGGCCAGCGTCCGCGGGTTCTTCACCTTGTGGATGCCCGACGTGCGCCGCCAGCGATCGCGCCGGGTGGGCGATGCGACGTAGGTCCGGAGATGCTCGAATTCCTCTGTCGCCCAATCCGTCTTGCCCTGCTCTTCGAGAACTGCGGCGATCGCGTTGCGCAATTCGATGAGCACCTCGACGTCGAGGGCGGCGTAGTTCAACCAGTCCGCGGGCAGTGGACGCATCGACCAGTCGGCCGCACCGTGACCCTTCATCAGCTTGAGTCCGAGCAGTCGCTCCACCATCGCGGCCAGGTTGACCCGCTCGA
Organism: Mycobacterium sp.; assembly: GCF_040509115.1. Taxonomy (GTDB): domain Bacteria; phylum Actinomycetota; class Actinomycetes; order Mycobacteriales; family Mycobacteriaceae; genus Mycobacterium. The sequence goes on from NZ_JBEVLO010000052.1 coordinate 4,882, forward strand.
AGCCGGCCAGGCGGCCCGCCAACTCGGTGTCGTACAGCTTCGGCGGAACCATCCCGAGCTCGGCCAGACACGGCAGGTCCTGATCGGCGGCGTGCAGGATCCACTCGTCGGTGTCGAGCACGTCGGCCAGCGGTGCCATGACCATCAGGGGGTCCTCACCGTGGTTCACCGGGTCGATAAGGACCGAACCCGCACCCTCCCTGCGGATCTGAATCAGATAGGCGCGGTTGGAGTAGCGGAAGCCGGACGCGCGTTCGGCGTCGATCGCGAACGGGCCGTGCCCGGAGATCAGCAGCTCGGCCGTGCGGAGGATCTGGTCGGAGGTGACGGCCAGTTCGGGCACGCCGTCGGCCGGTGCGAGCAGGGGAGTCGCCTCGGGCTCGTCGGGTTCTGCGGACTGTGCAGGGTCTACGGGCTCGGTGGGGTCGTCATCGTTGTCGGCCGCGCCGGGGCCGGCGCCCTCGCCGTCGGTCATGTCACGCGCGCGTGCGGGTGCCCAGGTCGGTGACGCCCGCGGGGGGAAGCCCCGCAGCGTGTTCGAGCACCTCGCAGAACGCCTGCACGTGGGGTCCCAGGTCGAGCGTCGTGGCGGTCCACGACGCCCGGAGCTCCAGCTGGTGGGCCCGTGGTGGGCCGGAGATGTCGCCGTAGCGCACCGACGTCGTGGCGGTGACGGTGCCACCGAGCGCCGTGAAGTGATCCTCGTGCGAGGCAAGCGCGTCGACCAACCAACTCCAGGCCACTTCGGGGAGCAGCGGGTCGACCGCCTCGTGCGAGTCCAGATCGGCCTGGATGTAGGCGACCAATCGCATGGTCCCGTCCCACGCCTCCGCACCCTCGGGATCGTGCAGAAGGATCAGTCGGCCGAAGGCATCGCCGTCGGATCGTTCCGGAACGATGGCGGTCTCGGGATGCCGAACCTCGGCGCCGAGGGCGTAGCTGTACGGCGCCAGCCGTTGCGGCGGCCGGATCGGCCCGAGCTCGATCTCGGGCCGCACCGTGGCGGCATTCATCGCCTCGACCGCTTCGCGGAACTGAGCCGGCTCGGCGGTGGTCATGGCGTTTGACGCTAGACCATCGCGCCGGGGCTGTGCGCAGGCGCGCCGAAATGGGGTACCACCTGGAATCCGTCCGCGGGCCGGCGACCGTTCGACCGCGGTGCGCACATGGCAGCATGGGTGCTGATGAGTACCCGTCGTGATCTGCCGGAGTCGCCCTACCTGGCTACGGCCTCCGGCCTCAAACCCTCCCGCGTGCCGGTGTGGTTCATGCGCCAGGCCGGACGTTCGCTGCCCGAGTACCGGGCGTTGCGGGCGAAGAACACCATGATGCAGGCCTGCTTCGACCCCGAGCTGATCACCGAGATCACCCTGCAACCCGTGCGCCGCCATGGCGTCGACGCCGCGATCTTGTTCTCCGACATCGTCGTGCCGCTGCGGGCATCGGGCATCGACCTGGACATCGTGCCGGACGTAGGTCCCGTGATCGCCGACCCGATCCGGACGGCGGCTGACGTCTCCGCGATGAGACCGCTGGAGCGCGAGGCGGTGCAGCCGGTCGCCGAAGCCGTCACACAGTTGGTGGCGGCGCTGGGCGAGGTCCCGCTGATCGGTTTCGCGGGTGCGCCGTTCACGCTGGCGTCCTATCTGGTGGAGGGGGGCCCCAGCCGCAACCACGAACGCACCAAGGCGATGATGCTCGGCGAATCGGACACGTGGCATGCCCTGATGGCCGCGCTGACCGACGTGACGATCGGGTTTCTGCGCACCCAACTCGAGGCAGGCGTCGACGCCATCCAGCTGTTCGACTCGTGGGCGGGGACGCTGTCGTTGGCCGATTACCGCACCTACGTGCTGCCGCACAGCACCCGCGTGTTCGACGCGCTGGCCGCCGAGGGGGTGCCGATGACGCACTTCGGGGTGGGTACCGCCGAACTGCTCGGCGCGATGTCCGAAGCGGTGGCCGGGGACAAGGCCGTCGTCGGCGTGGATTGGCGTACCTCGCTGACCGATGCCGCGGCAAGGGTCCGCCCCAACGTCGCGTTGCAGGGCAACCTCGATCCGGTGGTGTTGCTGGCCGGATGGCCGGTGGTGGAGCGCGCCGTGCGCAGCGTCGTCGAGGACGGCCGTCGCGCCGTCGACGCCGGGGCCAACGGCCACGTCTTCAATCTCGGGCACGGCGTGCTGCCCCCGACCGATCCGGGCATCGTCACCGAGGCGGTGGCTCTGGTGCACTCGTTGTGAGTCCCACGTATTCTGTTGTCGGCGGCGGCATCTCGGGTCTCGTCGCGGCCTACCGGTTGCGGCTTGCGGCGGGACCGGAGGCCTCGATCACCGTGTTCGACCCCGCCGACCGGCTCGGTGGGGCGTTGCGCACCGAGCGGGTGGGCGGCCAGTTGGTCGACGTCGGCGCCGAGGCGTTCATCGCTCGGCGCCCGGAGGTGTCGTCGTTGCTGGCGGAGTTGGGGTTGGCCGCAAGACAGGTCGGCACGACCGGGGTGCGGCCGATGATCTTCAGCGGCGGCCGACTGCATCGAATGCCGGAGGGCACGTTGCAGGGCATCCCCGCCCAGGCGTCCTCGGTCGCCGGGCTGGTCGACGACGCCACGGTCGCGCAGATCGCGGCGGAGCGGTCACGGCCGTGGTCGTGGCGGCCAGGGGTGGATCCCACCGTCGCGCAGGTGGTCGGCGATCGATTCGGCGAGCAGGTGGTGGCGCGTTGCGTCGATCCGCTGCTGGCGGGCGTGTATGCGGGTTCGTCGGCGACCATCGGGCTGCGGTCGGCGGCTCCCACGCTCGCCGCGGCATTCGACAGAGGCGCCCGCAGCTTGACCGACGCGGTGCGCGAGGTGCTGCCCGCCCCGTCGGGTGGGTCGGTGTTCGGCGCGGTCGACGGCGGATACGGGGTCCTGCTCGAAGCGTTGATCGCTCGGGCTGGCTTCGACTGGGCGCAGGTGGCCGTCGAGCGGGTCGACCGCGAGGCCGACGGTTGGAGCATCGTCGACGACGAGCGCGGGCGGTGGCACGCCGACGCGGTGGTGCTGGCCGTCCCGGCTCCGCGGTTGCCGCGTCTGATCGAGGGCGTCGCGCCGAGGACTGCGGCGGCGGCTCGCCGCATCGAGGTGGCGTCGACGGTGCTCGCCATTCTGGCGTTGCCGGGCGGGACGCCACTGCCGCAGCAGTCCGGTGTGCTGGTCGCCGCCGGTGAGCGGTTGAACGCCAAGGCGATGACGCTGACGTCGCGCAAGTGGGGACGACGCGGCAACGTCGAACTGGTCCGGCTCTCCTTTGGCCGGTTTGGTGACGCTCTGGCCCGCAACGCCGGTGACGAGGACGTGTTGTCGTGGGCGTCGGCCGATCTGTCAGCCGTCTTCGGCATCGACGCCGAGCCGGTCGACTGTCGGGTGCAGCGGTGGATCGACGCGATGCCGCAGTACGGTCCTGGCCACGCGGGGCTGATCGCCGAGCTGAGGGCCGGCCTGCCGCCGACGTTGGCGGTGGCGGGCGGCTATCTCGACGGCATTGGAGTGCCTGCGTGTGTGGCGTCAGGCACGCGGGCGGCGGCGTCGGTGGCCGGAGCCGGCGTGGCACGATAGGACGTACGCGCACGTGAGGAGCAATTAGACAAATGGCCAAGCTGGACTACGACGCCCTCAATTCGATGCAGAGATACATGATGATCTCGGTGTTCTCCGTGCAGCCGGAGGCGTTGGGGGAGGACCGCACGTCGGTCGTCGACGACACCGCGACGTTCCTCAAACAGCAGGAGGAGAACGGCGTCGTCGTGCGGGGTTTGTACGACGTCGCGGGTTTCCGGGCCGACGCGGACTTCATGATCTGGACCCATGCCGAGCGCGTCGAGGACCTGCAGGCCACCTACCGCGCGTTCCGGCGCACCGCCCTGGGGTTGGTGAGTGATCCGGTGTGGAGCGTGGTGGCATTGCACCGGCCCGCCGAGTTCAACAAGAGCCACGTGCCGGCCTTCATCGCGGGTGAGGACCCCGGCGATTACGTGTGCGTGTACCCGTTCGTGCGTTCGTTGGACTGGTATCTGCTGCCCGATGACGAGCGCCGCAAGATGCTGGTGGAGCACGGCATGGCCGGTCGCGAGTACCCGGACGTGCGGGCCAACACGGTGCCCGCGTTCGCGCTCGGTGACTATGAGTGGATCCTGGCGTTCGAGGGGCCGGATCTGGGTCGAATCGTCGAGCTGATGTGGAAGCTGCGCTACACCGATGCGCGCCGCCACGTCCGCGAGGAGACGCCGTTCTTCACCGGCCCGCGGGTGGGTGCCGAGGAACTGATCGCCCGTCTGCCCTAGGACGAGACGGCGCAGGACCCGCGGTCGGCCGACACGGGACCCGACGCCGACGGCGTGATGTCGAAGTCGAAGATCGCCGTCGGCAGGTACAGCGAGCAGCATGCGTTGGGGATGTCGACGACACCGCTGACCCGGCCCTCGATCGGCGCGGCGCCGAGCAGCAGGTATGCCTGCGGGCCGGAGTAGCCGAACTTCTGAAGGTAGGTGACCGCGTTGAGGCAGGCGTTGCGGTACGCGACGGTCGCGTCGTTGTAGAGCTGGGTATCGGTGTCGTGGTCGACACCGATGCCGATGAAGGTGACGAACTCCGAGTAGCGGGGTTCGACGTTGCCCGGCATCAGGATTGGGTTGGTCGTGACGCCGTAGGTCTCCATGCCTCCCTTGATGAGGTCGACGTGGAAGTCGATGAACCCACCCATCTCGATGGCGCCGCAGAAGGTGATCTCGCCGTCGCCCTGGCTGAAGTGCAGGTCACCGCCGGAGAACAGGGCGCCGGGAACGTGGACCGGGTAGAAGACCCGTGAGCCACGGGTGAAGTTCTTGATGTCGTGGTTGCCGCCGTTCTCCCTGGCCGGGACCGTGCGCGCGCCGTCGCGGCCGATCGCGGCGAGGGCGTCCCCGGTGGCGGTACCGCCGAGCACCGATTCCTCCAGCGGGGGCAGGGCCAGCGCCGGGATCCGCTCGGGGTCGGTGGCGATCAGCGCGCGTTCGCGAGCGTTCCAGCGTGCGAGCAGTTGCGCCGACGGTGCCGTGCCGAACAGGCCGGGATGGGTGATTCCGGTGAACTCGATTCCGGGGAGGTGGCGTGACGTGCACTTTTGGCCGGAGAAGTCCCAGATCGCCTTGTAGGCATCGGGGAACGTGTCAGTGAGGAATCCGCCACCGTTGGCCTTGGCGAAGATCCCCGTGTACCCCCAGCCCTGGCCCGGCGCGTCGCCGGTTTCCTGGGGGACGGGTCCGAGGTCGAGGATGTCGACCACCAGCAGGTCCCCCGGCTCGGCACCTTCGACGTAGATCGGTCCTGACAGCATGTGGGCGTGGGTCAGGTCGACGTCGCGGACGTCGTTGGCGGAGTCGTTGTTGCCGATCTGGCCGTCGGTCCACTCCCGGCACTCCACGCGGATCGACTGGCCGGGTTTGACCGTGACGGCAGGCGGGATGTCGGGGTGCCATCTGTTGTGGCCGGGCACCGCTTGCTCCCGCATCGAAAGGGCTTGATCGACGGAGAAGACGACGTCGGGCACGGAACCTCCAGGGTCAGGGTCGGGGCAGTCGGCGGTGCCGGGGGTCGGTCGTGATGCGCGTTGCTCGACGGGCCCGGCCGGGGACCGAGGTCACCACCGACGGTGCATCCGCGCTGCGCGCGCTGGCATCCATGGCAGCGCGCAGCCCGGTCTCCACGAACCCGGTGGTGCGAAGGCCGAACACACGTCGAGCGGGTTCTCGGCATCCTGGGCAGGGCGTGGGGTCCGCGGCCTCCGACATGGACCGTACGAGCTCAAAGCCACCGCAGTCCGCGCACTGATAGCGGTAGGTGGGCATCGGGCCTCCCTGCACGGTCGATGAATTCCATTGCAGCACAGCATCAGCGCGCCCGCACTTCGGGACGAACGGCCGTGCTGCCGTCGGCGGGGGGATCAGCCCTCGGCGGGGACCAGCTTCAGTGAGATCGAGTTGATGCAGTAGCGCTGATCCGTCGGCGTGGGATAACCCTCGCCCTCGAAGACGTGCCCCAGGTGGCTGTGGCAGTTGGCGCAGAGCACCTCGACGCGGTGCATGCCACCGGAGTCGTCGGACCGCAGAATCACCGCGTCGGAGTCCGCCGGGTCGAAGAACGACGGCCAGCCGCAATGGGATTCGAACTTCTCGGTGCTGCGGAAGAGTTCCGCACCGCAGGCCCGGCACTGGTAGACGCCTTCGGTCTTGGTGTCGGTGTACTCGCCGGTGAAGGGGCGCTCGGTGCCTGCTCGGCGCAGCACCTGGTATTCGGCGGGGTTGAGCCTGGTACGCCACTCGTCGTCGGTCAACGCGAGCTTCGGAGCTGGGGTGGTGGTCATTCCTTCACGCTAGCGCGCTCCCGATCGGGCGTCATCCACAGCGGATCGATGCCCTCGTCGAGGCGGCCGTCGGCCTTGGCGTCCAGGTAGCGGAACAGCAGCACGCAGAACACCACGATCAGCATGAGCGACCAGCCGTAGGTGATCTTCATGTATTCCAGGTAGCGGCCGGTGGTCGGCCAGTGCCCCAGCAGCCAGCGGTCCATCGTCATGAAGCCGTAGATCGCGAGCCAGGCCACCCAGTTGCGGATCACCGAGTTGGGCAGCACCACCGACATGAGGAACGGAAACAGCATCATCGAGTAGTAGCCCTGGCCCAGTGAGGTCACCAGGAAGGTGGCGATCAGCAGCACACCGGATGACGTCATCATCCAGAACAGCGGGTCGCGTTGGCGGTAGTAGCGGTACAGCAGCCACAGGCTGGCGATCGCGAGTGCGAGGAAGCCGAGGCGCAACACCAGGATCAACCACGTCGGCAGGCCGTAGTAGATGCCGTTGCCCAGGATCGAGCTGTTGAAGTAGTCGCGCGTGGACAGGATGTAGGGGACGGTGTTGCGCACGAATCCCATGGGGTCGCTGACCAGCGGCCAGGCAGCGGCGTTGAACAGTAGCGGGACGCCGAAAGCCGGTATCAGGGCCCGCCATTGACGGTTCAGCAGCGGCAGCAGGAGTAGGGGCGCCAGCGACGGTTTGACCACCAGCGTCAATCCGACGGCGATGCCCGCCAGCCATTCGTGGTTGACCTTGCCGTCCAGCAGCCACCGGAAGAAGAGCACCTCGCACAGCAGGATGCAGCCGTTGATGTTGGTGAAGACCAGTGTGTTGGTGACGCTTTCGGTGCAGAACATCGCCAGCAGCAGGGCGGGAGCGGCGACGGAGGCCATCGAGAAGTCGAACAGTCGCAGCAACAGGTAGGCGGCGGCCAGGATGGCGACGGTGTTGAAGGTGATGAACCAGTAGCGGGATGCGTCGACGGGTAGATAGCCGAACGGGGCCAACAGCAGGGTTCCGCCGGGCGGGTACAGGTAGTGCGGGTCGACCTGGTCGAAGTGCTCGTTGTAGATGTCCAGCCCGAGCTTGAAGTTGATGACGGCGCGGTACACCGGGCCGAAGTCGTCGGTGATGTAGCCGTTGGTGGCCAGCACGTAGCTGCGGTGGATCACCGAGAGGATGGCGACGGGCCACAGGACGGACCGCAGAACGGTCGCGGCATTCGGCGGGGAGGTGCGGGGCCGGAAGGGTCTCAACAGGGTGTCAGGTACCGCCACCAGCGCACCGTACACCGACGCTAGTGACCGGCAAGTCAGGCGGGGCAGTACGTGTCGGTCTCGGCGAGCTTGCCAGACTCGAGGTAGGCGATCACCGGTGTCAGTGCGCACGGCGAGTAGATGCTGGCGCCGTGACCCACGCCCTGCCACATGACGCGTCGGTTCGGTGCGCCCGAGTTGATGATGGTGGCAGCGACGGCGGCGACTCCCTCGTTGCCGACGATCGGGTCGTTTTGGACGCCGAGCAGGAGCACCGGGATCTTGAGGTTCTGCGGATCGGGGGGCGTCGAGCCGCTGGGCCAGGCGAGGCATTCCACGAGGTTGAGCGCGCCGACGGTACCGAATTGGGGGTAGAGCTTTCCCCATTCGACGACGAGTTCGCGGACCCGGTCGGGTGTTGGCCGGTTGAGCGCGTCGCTGCAGGAGTTGACGAACTGGCCGTCGGTCTTGCGGAGTTGTTCGGCCTCGCTGACGTAGCCGCTGAGTTGGGAGGCGTCGCCGCCACGGGCCGCCGCGAGCGCGTCGGCGAGCGCGTTGTTGGCGGCGAGTCGGTCGCCCCTGGGAAAGGCCAGCGCGGTGGTGATGGCGTCGACGAGGGATGCGATCGAGAGACCGCCTGGTCCTTGGTCCGTCCGCGCGCTGGCCAGCAGGGCGTCGATGGCGCCCTTCGGGTCGGGCCCCAGCGCGCAGGCCGCGGCGACGCACTGCGCGGCGAACGCGTCGAGGGCCGCCTGTTGGCCCTTCACCATCTGCTCGGCCTTGGCTTCGGCGGAGACGGCGAGCGGCAGGGGGGAGTCGAGTACCAGGCGCGCCACCTTGTTGGGATGTGAGCCCGCGTACGCCAGCGCCACCTGGGCGCCGTTGCCGATGCCGATCAGGGCCAGGGTCGGCACGTCCCAGGTGCTGCGCAGGCGCTCGAGATCCTCGGCGGCGTGGGCGTTGTCGTATGCGGAGTCGCCGGGGGCGATGCTGTCGGTGCAGTTGGTCGTGGCGGTCTGGACGACGGCGCCGAGGTTGGCGACGGGATCGTCACCGGACTCGAACTGCGCCTGGTCCATCATCTCCTGGCGCTCGAACGAGTCGCGGCAGTCGAGGTCGCCGGACAGCCCGATACCGCGTCGGTCGACCGCGACGATCGGATTGGTCTTGAGGACGTCGGCGCCGCCGCGGGAGAGCCACACCGGCAGTTGCACCGACGACGGCAAGTCGGTTCCGGTCGTCATGACCAGCGGCCCCGCATCCGCGGGCGTGGCGGCCGAACGGGCCCGCACCACGCCGATGGTCAGCGTTCCGGAGGCGCCGTTGAGGGAGTCGAGGTCCGCGTCGTAACTGGCGCAGTCCAGTGTCACGCCGGGCACGGCGGGGATCGCCGCCTGGCCGAACACCCGCGCCGTGCAGTCGCGCCATGAAAGGTCGTTCTTCGGCGCCTGGATGGGGCCCGGTCCCGTCGGGGCGGGCGTGGTCTCGGGTGCCCCCTGCGGCTGAGCGCCGGAGTCGGTGGCGAAGCGGGGGTCGGCGGCCAGGCCGGGTGCACATCCGGCGAGGACGACAGCCGCAACGGCGGGCAGACAGAGGGCCCTGAGCAGCTGGGGATGCCGACGCATGGTGACCACATTAGCGATCATGGAACGGTGGTCCGGCCAGGCTTCCCGGGGCGAGCGAAGCGGCGGGGGTCTCACTCGTCCTTGACGTACCGGGTGTAGAGGTAGCCCTCGTCGTCGGTGAGCACGTGACTTCGACGCATGCGGGTATGGGCTTCGCCGGAGCCGGTCGCGATGCGGCGGGCCTGACCGCCGACCAGGATTGGCGCGATGGAGACGCAGAGTTCGTCGAGGGCGCCGTGCTCGATCAACAGGCTGATCATCCCGGGGCCGCCCTCGGAGAGCACCCGGAGCAACCGTCTCTCGGCGAACGTCTTCAAGACCACGGCGAGGTCGACGCGGTCGCCGTTGGCGCCGGAGGCGTCGATGACGTCGGCGACGGAGCCGAACC
>NZ_JBEVLO010000053.1:0-2647 GCF_040509115.1 Mycobacterium sp.
CGAGTGAGTCCCATCACGTGGTGTAGGAGGCGGCACCGGTCCTCGGGGTGAGGGTGGTCATCGTGCGATTCTCGGAAGCGCTAACCACCCGAGAAGGCGCACGATGACCACTCACGAGTCTGCCCTGTCCGACCTTCCCGCGCGACTTGCCGGCACCGACGCTGCGCGCGATCAACGGTGTCGGCGCCCAGGTCGCCACCGCATTACTCGCCGCCGCCGGCGACAACCCGGACCGGCTCCGCACGTCGTCATCGTTCGCCGCGCTCTGCGGCGTCTCACCGATCGACGCGTCATCGGGCCGGCGACGACACCACCGGCTCAATCGCTACGGCGACCGCCAAGCCAACTGGGCCCTCCACGTGATCATCATCAGCCGGCTCCGATGGCACCCACCGACCCAGGCCTACATGGCCCGCCGCCTCGCCGAGGGACGCTCCAAGAAGATGGTCATGCGCTATCTCAAACGTGTCGGGGCCCGCGGGAGTGTCCGGAGCTCTGTGTAAGTGGCGTGATCTGAGGGTCCACGGCTGAGGGCTGTGGGCTGGAGAGGATCACTGCGATGACTGAGACAGCAACCAACACGACGAGGGCCTCGCTGGCGGTGCGTAGCGTGCCGTTGGTGGGCGATGAGCCGGCGATGCGGGACTGGGCGGCTGAGCTGGTCGCCCAGGCGCGTGCCGAGGGGGTCGAGCTGACCGGTGAGAACGGTTTGTTGACCGGGCTGGTGCGCCGGGTGCTGCAGACCGGCCTGGAAGTGGAGATGACTGATCATCTCGGCTACGAACGCCACGCCGTCGAAGGGCGCGGTTCTGGCAACAGCCGCAATGGGATGACGTCCAAGACGGTGACGACGGAGGTCGGCAAGGTCGAGCTGCGGGTGCCTCGTGATCGTGATGGCAGCTTCGAGCCGCAGACGGTGCGCAAGGGGCAGCGTCGTTTGGACGGTCTGTCGGGCAATGTCATCTCGCTGTACGCGAAGGGGATGACGACGGGCGACATCCAGGCCCACCTGGCCGACGTCTATGACACCGACATCTCCCGCGACACCATCTCTCGGATCACTGACGCGGTCATCGAGGACCTGGTGGCGTGGCAGAACCGGCCCCTCGACGCGATCTACCCGGTGATCTTGATCGACGCCATCGTGGTCAAGATCCGCGACGGCCAGGTCGCCAACCGGCCGATCTACGTGGCGATGGGCGTCAACTTGGACGGTCAACGCGACGTGTTGGGGATGTGGGTCGGACCGACCGGCGGTGAGGGGGCGAAGTTCTGGGCCGGTGTGCTCACTGAGCTGCGCAACCGCGGCATCAACGACACGTTCATCGTGTGCTGCGACGGCCTGAAGGGCTTGCCTGATGCGATCCGGGCGACGTGGCCGGCGGCCGAGGTGCAGTTGTGTGTCGTGCACCTGGTGCGCTCGAGCCTGCGGTTCACGTCGAAGAAGTACTGGGGTCCGGTCTGTCGGGAGCTGCGCGAGATCTACACGGCCCCGACGCTGGATGCCGCCACCGTCCGCTTCGGCGAGTTCGCTGAGCACTGGCGGGATCGTTACCCGGCGATGGTCGCCACGTGGGAACGGGCCTGGGACGACTTCGTGCCGTTCCTCGCCTTCCCCGTCGAGCTGCGCCAAATCGTGTACACGACAAACGCGATCGAGTCGCTCAACGCCCGGTTCCGCAAAGCGGTGCGACATCGCGGGCACTTCCCGACCGAGCAGTCGGCGTTGAAGGTGCTCTACCTCGTCGCCATCGAGCGACGCCAGAACCGGTCCAACCCGACCGGCCAGATCAGCGGCTGGAAGACCATCCTCAACGCGCTGACCATCCACTACGGCGACCGCATCGAGGCCGCCCGCTAACCACCACCATCACGACCGCTTACACAGACGGTCGGACAGTCCCTCGCCCGCTGCGCGGTGGCGACGCTCGACGTGGCCAAACGCCGGCGCTGCGCCGACTGCGAGCGCGTGGATTCAGTTCGACTCACTCGTCGGCGGGGGCCGCTGGGACGTCGGGGTGGATGCGGGTCCAGTCGTCGCGCATCGAGACGACGGTCCAGCCGTGTTCGGCGGCGCGGGTGAGGGCGTCTTCGGCCCCGTCGTCGTACTCGAACTCGCGGTCGGGGTCGTCGTGACGTACGAGGATGCGCAGGCCGTCCCGTTGGCGGGTTCGGGCGTAGCGGAGCATCTGAATGTCGCCGTTGGAGTTGCCGCCGGCGATGAGGGGCCGTCGGCCGAGTCGGCTCCAGATGCGGACGGGCTTCTCGGGGCCGTCGTCGAAGAACTCGATCTCCGATTTGTAGACGAGCCCGGTGACCTCCGACTCGTCGGTGAAGTCGAGGCCGAGGGCGCTGCCGATGACACAAGCTATGGGCCATCGCGGAATCGAGGCACCAACCCCATCCCGACTCGATCAACACCCTTCCGTGGAGCTCGAGCACAAGCCACCCTGCGTTTCGGAGAGCATCACCCGGCGTCGTCGGCAGCTTGCTCGTGTTGACCGTCGCTGCGCGGCCGACGGACCCGACCCGTCCACCTCCAGACCTGGCTCGCCTGTGCGGGCTCGCGTCGACGACGTGGTGGATGTGAGAGACGCTGACGGGGACGTACTTCCGACGTTTCTCTGGCATCGCCACTCCTCATACG
>NZ_JBEVLO010000054.1:0-18500 GCF_040509115.1 Mycobacterium sp.
TCGCGGCGCGGCGTTCAGGCCCGCGTCACGAATTGCGCGTGGCCCAACCACCGTCATTGTCGGCGAGGGCACGAAGACCCCGATCCCACGCGTGATAGCGAAGTCGGTCGAGCACTCGTCGGAACGCCGTCAAGGCGGCCGCGCCCGCAGCCACCGTGACGAGCCAGACGATGGCTCCGGCACCAATCGCGTCGGTGCGGGCGTCGGCATCCGTTCGCGGCGGAGTCGTGACCTGGCCTGCGTCGTTCACCCAGATGGGGATGTGCTCCCCAGCGACGACGGCGCGGTCGATGCGGACCACCTTGTCGCGAGTCTCATTGCCTGCGAACCACTGCACCTGGACCTGGTAGGCCGATCCCACCCCGCGGGTGGCGGTCTGGCTGGCGTTCACGGCGACGGCTTGGACCGTGTGCCGGGTGGCCGCCTCTGCGGCAAACGCGGCCGAGTTGGTGGTGTAGACGTCGCGCGCGAATCCCGCCACCGGGTGAATGCCAACGAGCACCAGCACGATGACGGCAAGGGCCGTCCACGCCTCGACCCGGTCGACGGTGCGGACGACGCGACCGCGTCTCAGCGCACCGAGCAACCACCACCGCCGCGGGTGCGTGATCATCGCGGATCGGCCGTCGACCGAGGACCAATTGTTACGAGCATGTTTCCATGGTGGACCGTGGTCTCGCCGTTCTCCAAGCCGGTCCAAGGCGACGTCGATCACAGACGCCACCGGTCACCGCCGCCGGGAGTCGGTCACTCACCCAACCTGAGCGGGACTTCTCTCGAACAGCAGCCCCAACGACCGTGGGCGGCGTCGAGCTCCTGGACAAATGTTCACGCTGAGTTCACCCGACCGTCAGCAGGTGGCACGCCCATCGCGGTGACCAACGACCGCAGCGCGGGGACCTTCGGCCCTGCCAGCGCGATTCGCCGAGCCATAGCGTGAAGGGCATTGATCGACCGGAAGCAGGCATCATGCGCGACACGATCCCCACGTCACCATCAGTCGTCGTCGGCATCGACGGTTCCCGCCTAGCGCTGACCTCCGCACTGTGGGCAGTTCAGGAAGCGGTCTCTCGGGACGTCCCCCTGCGCCTGGTGTCGGTGATCGAACCCCGTTGTGAATCCGACGACATCGAGTACGTGGAAAACGCCCTGGCCGCCGCCGAGACCGCAGTCCGACGAGTGGTCACCCTGGTCGAATCGACCGACCAACCGGTCAAGGTCGAAGTGGAGATCCTGCACGGCCGACCCACCGATCTACTCCTGCAGGCCAGCCGAGGAGCGGCAATGCTGTGCATCGGCGCCGTCGGCACCGCAGGCGCCAGGTCGGGTCACATCGGATCCACCGCGGTATCGCTGGCTACCAGGGCGCACTGTCCGGTCGCGATCATCCGCGGGTCCCTCCCGACGCCCACCTCCGCGAAATCGGTCGTCGTGGAACTCGACGCGTCGCAGAACGACGACGCCGTATTGCAACTCGGGATTGACGAGGCCCTACTGCGCAACGCGCCACTGGTCGCCATCTCCGTCTGGCAGGCGGACGTCACCGATGTTCACGACAATCACGCGGTCGCCGAACAGAACCGGCGAGTCAGGGCCATGGTGAACCGGCGGCTGGCGTGCACTCGGCGCCGCCATCCCGAGCTCGAGGTGGAGCCAGTCGCCGTCCACGGCAGCTTGCTGAACTACCTGTCTCGGCACGCGCGGTCGATCCAGCTGGTGCTGGTTGGCGGCCGCCGCGCTCACGGCATCGCCGAGATGATCGGGCCACCCAGCTACGCGGCCTTGCACGGCACCGACTGCTCGGTGCTGGTCTGCGACCAGCACGGGACACTGTGACGTCGGCACCGCCTGGGAGCTAAGCCTGGGAGGTAAGCCTGGGAGCTAAGCCGCGCATGCCAGATGGTCAGGCCTGCCGAGCCACGATGACCGGCATCCGGGCAGCTTGCACTACCGCCGAGCTCACCGACCCAAGCAGCATGCCTGCGAAGCCGCCGCGGCCATGGCTACCCACGATGGTCAGCTGCGCACCCTCTGAAGCGTTGACCAGTTGCTCGGCGGGATCACCGTCGACCAGACGCTGCTCGATCTCCACGTCGGGATAGTGCTCCCGCCATCCGGCCAGCCGCTCCGCCAGCGCTTCCCTGCCGGCCCCCAACTGGCGGTCCCAGTCGATCCCCGTCCAGGCGTGCAGTTCGTCGTCGAACCAGCCATGCATGGCGATCAGCCCGACTCCACGCCGGGATGCTTCGTCGAACGCCATCGCTGTCGCGAGCTCAGAAGCCGGTGAGCCGTCGATGCCGACCAGCACCGGGGCCTGTGCAGGATGGTCCATCAACGGGTCCTCGTCGTGGATCACCGCGACCGGGCAGTGCGCATGGTGAATCAGGCCGGAGCTGACCGAACCCAACAGACGGCGTCTCAGTGCGCCGCGACCACGGCAGCCGACGACCATCATCGCCGCGTCCTTCGACAGGTCCACCAGGGTGGGGATCGGGGTCCCTGGGCACGACACTTCGTCCACGGCAATCGGGGCGACGTCGAAGATGGCCCGGTCGGCGACCAGGCGAGCCTCGCCGAGGATCTCGCGGCCGTTCTGCGCCCGCCACTCCAGCAAGCCCGCGGACGACACGGGCTCTGGCCACAGGCCCACCGTGGGTTGAGAAAGCACGTGGACCAGGGTCAGCGGAACGCGACGCAGCGCGGCGTCGCGTGCGGCCCAGTCGGTGGCCACCAAGCTCGACGGCGAGCCGTCGACGGCGACGATGATGCCCCCGTCCCCCAACGCAATGGACATGTCAGACTCCTTTCGTTGCCTTCGTATTTGGGCTCTCCGTCTTTGGGCCCTGTGTAGTTCAGACCTGGAGCGGCCAACCACCACGGAGGGCCCAAATACGGAGGGTCCAAGGCGAACTCACTCCCAACGCGTCCCATCCAGCCGGGTGACGACTTCACCGAGTGGGCGCCGCGGCGTCGACGGCAACGGGTCGGCGTTGACGGGTGCCCAGCCGACTCGCACCAGCATCTGCGGGAATTCGGCACCATCGAAGGCGTCCTCTCGAATGGTGCTGCGCGTCTCGCCGAACTCCAACACCTCGGTGACGGGACAACTCGCCATTCCCAGGGACGTGGCGGTGAGCAATACCAAACTGGTCGCCTCACCGGTGCGCAACCGGGCCAGGTCGTCGTCGTCGGCCGTGCCGAGCGCCAACAGCACACCATGATCTTCGGCGGGCTCGAGCGTGGCGTGTTGTGCCAGCGAGGTACCGGCGAACAGCCGGCCAGGCACGGGGGACTCGGGATTGGATTCCGGGGTATTGCGGGCAGGAACGCCGGCAGTGCCGCCGTATCGGCCGCTCCACATCGTCAGTTCCGCCAGATACTCCGGATCGGTGACATGCCGCCACACCGCGTGCTCCAGGGTGGCCCGCAGCTTCGGCGACGGATCGAGTCTTCGCATCACGATGCCCGCCCTGGCGGCGCGCATGCCCATCAACGCCACGTCGCCGTGGGAAACGGGCCACGCACTGAAGTAACGCCGGTCGGTGCGCCGCCGCGGGATCGCTGCCGCCAGTGCGATGTCCACCTGGCTGGGGACGAGGGGTTGCACCTCGATGGAGGCCAGGTGCGTGGGCTCGGCAGGGTCGGGAAATCGACGCACCTTGCTCTGCCATCCCAGCGCGGCCAGCGCGACCACGCCGTGATTGAGTGCCGCCCCGCAACTCACCATCGCCTCGCGCCCATCGGGATCGGTGCGCTCGAGGTGCAGCGCCGGCTCGGAGTAAATGTGCAGACTGGCTGCGCCGACCCTCCACTTCCACGGTTGGACGTTGTGGACAGACGGTGCTCGCGTCGCGAGGGCCAGCGCCGCACGCAGCGTCGCCGGGTCGGGAAAGTGCGTGTTCATCCGACGGTTACCTCCACGGGTCTTGGCCTCAAACTTGACTATTCACGATCGCTGACGCCCGGACGAGGGTAAGAAGTCACTTCTCGGAAGGCCCCAATCAGTTGCCCGCAGGCCTGTCAGTCCTGGTAAGCGGGATCGTGTTCCTCGAACGGACACAGGACGACCGGCACCCGACAATGGTGCAGAAGGTTCAAGCTGGTCGATCCGAACAGGCCGCGAGCCAACGGATGCCGACGGCGGCTTCCAACCACGACGAGCTGAGCGCACTCACCGTGCAGGGCCAAAGCGTGGCTCGCCTTGGCGGACTCGCCGATCTGCGCCGTAACGTTCACCGAGGGGTGGTTCGTGCGCTGAGCGCCGATGAGCTCGTCGATGCGCTGGGACTGCCGCTGGGTGTCGGCGTCCGCGTCGACTACGGCCGGCCGGTGAAACTGCGCGTACCCCTTCAACTTCCAGGAATGGACGACCCACAACGGAACGTCGAGTCCTTCGGCGAGTTCGAATGCGAGGTGCAGCGCGCCACCATCGCGGCCCGATCCGTCGACGCCTGCCACGATCGGCTGCGTAGACGGAGCGATGGCCCCACCACGCCAGGCCACCACGGGACAGCTGGCGTGAGCCAGTGCCCTGAGTGTCGTCGATCCGACCAGGAGCGCACCCGTCGCAGTGACGTCCTCGCAGCCCAGAACCACCAGCCGCGCCGAGCGACTCGCCGTGCCGAGCGCCTCGTCGGCTGGTTCGGCGAGCGACGCCGTCGTCACCTGGACGCCGGGATGGTCGGCGCGAACTACGTCGGCGGCCGCCTCCAGGTAGCGGTCGGCCCACGTCCGATGCTCCTCGATGGCGGCGACTCGCACCGCCACGGCGATGTCGGACGGGTTGTAGCCCAAGGCTGGCATTGCCGTGATCACGCGCAGCGGTACGCCGAGGCGGTCGGCGATGGCGCAGGCCCATCGGGCCGCATCCAGAGCACCACGGGAGCCGTCAACGCCGACGACGACCGGCGCAGCGTCGCTAGCCATGACGGGAGCCGCCGTGCGATTCGTCTACCCGCCGGACACGTCGACCGCTTGGATGACGGGCCATCGACTCGAGGAGCAACCGCCGATCGGTGACCGTCACGTCACGCGTACCGTCATATGCCAATTTCATCTTGCGCTCCAATGCTTCTGACGTCGAACTCATTTCGCGGTGAGCAGCACCTGTCTCCCCGGCGCGCGCGAACACGTCGTAGGCGTCCTCGAAGTCGTCGAGGTGGAATCGGTGGGCTTCGTGGCCCAAGATCCGGCCCGGCTCGACCTCGGGCCCGTCACCTTTGAGAATGTGCAAATCGGTGCCGCAGATCGTGACGGCGTCGACGCGGACGACGGCGTCGGTGGGCTGCTGCACGACGGGGTCGGGAACGTCGTCCCAGGAACGCCTGCCAGGACCGTGGTAGACCAGCGCCTTCATGAAACCCCCTTCTTCTCGTTTGTGTTGGTGTGGCGAAGTTTCGGCCGGTCAGTAGGCCAGACAGCACACTTCCCTGGCCTCGGCGACCGAGTCGCCAAGCGGGCGGCCGGTATCGATCGGGTGCGCCTCAGTCCAGATGTGTTGACCGCCGGCGATGGCCGCGGCGATCGCTGGGGTCGCCTCGGACGTCGAGCGGGCTCGTTGCCCGATGCGTTCGACGGCCTGCCCGAGCGGCAGGGTGCACGCCAATTCCACGGTTGGACAGCTAATTTCGTTGGCCATGCGACGAGCATCGGCTCGGTGAGATGGGTCACGCCAGGTGCCGTCGAGGATGACCGACCGGCCGCAGGCCAGCAGTGTGCGGGCCCGGTGCAGCATCGCGGTGTAGACCGCCTCGACGTTGGCCGGGCTGTAGCGGCCACTGTCCAGGTGGCCGGGGTCCCCACCGAGTTGGCCATCGGTGACCATGTCGTGGCGCACGTCGTCGCTGGAGATCACTTCTGCACTCAGTCGCTCACCGAGCGCGCGTGCCAACGTGGTCTTGCCGCTACCCGGACCGCCGCCCACCAGGATGAGGCGCACGGTGCCCTCGCGGAGATGGCGTAGGGCCAACTCGAGGTGTCGTCGGGCGTCGTTTGCGCGCTCGCGCTCACCCTGCTCGGACCGGATCAGGTCCACCTTCGCGCGGACGACCGCCCAGTAGGCGACGAACAAGTGCGCCAACGCCTCAGGCGCGGTGTCGTCGGCCCCGAGCCGGTACTCGTCGAGGAAGAACTCAGCGAGGTCGGGACGGCCGAGGAACTCCAGGTCCAT
Organism: Mycobacterium sp.; assembly: GCF_040509115.1. Lineage (GTDB taxonomy): Bacteria > Actinomycetota > Actinomycetes > Mycobacteriales > Mycobacteriaceae > Mycobacterium. Next base: position 6,170 of record NZ_JBEVLO010000054.1, read on the forward strand.
GGCCAGGAAGGCCGCGTCGTCCAGGCCGTCGACGCACCGCAGCGCGTCGTCGAAGTCCAAGCAGTCCAATAGAACCGGGCCCGTGGGAAGGCAGAACACGTCTTCGGCGATCAAGTCGCCATGGCCGTCGACGATCCGGTGCGCGGCGATGCGCTCGGCGAACAGGGTGGTGCGACCGTCGATGAACTGCGTGACCAGGCGTTCGACGTCGTCCAGTCGGTCTGCGGCCAGTTCCGTTCCGGCCCATCGCCGCAGTTCGGTCAGATTCTCCGACCAACGGCCTCGGACGGCCGAGACCTCGCCCTGGATGTCGATCGACGCCGACCGGGCGGCGGTGGCATGAAAGTCCGCAAGGCGCTTCGCGATTGCGGTCAAGTGAGCATTGACGGGTTCGCCACGTCGCACCATCGTCGCGAGCCGCGCCACGTCCGGGTACCGCTTCATCACGACGACGGGCTCGGGCTCCATGCCAACCAGGCCACTCAGGTGAGCGACACCGAGGTAGCCATCCTCGGCCAGCCGCCGGTTGAGCCGAACCTCCCGTTCGCAGGCTTCCTCCCGCAGTCGCACGGTGGTGAAATCGAGGAAGTCGGTGGCCACCGGCTTCTTGACCTTGTACGCGCGGTCACCCACCAAGACGACGATGCCCGTGTGGGTTTCGCGAACTTCGGGGGCCCCGGCTGGGCTTGGCGCACCGCGTTGCGCGGCGGCAGTGGCGCCCCGTCCGCTCTTGCCCATCGATGGGGCTGGAGCTGAGTTCATGACGCCATCGTCCCGCGCTGACGAGCCAGGGACAGCGGTCCTCAGACCCCGGTTGGTGTGCCCCGAGTCCTCGACCGTCAGGGCCGTATGGCCCTGGTGTCCGGAACCTTGCAGGTGACATGGTCACCGTAGCGAACGAAAGGGACCGACATGCCCAAACCAGTGGTGCCGAGCGGAGTCATCGCCGATGCCGTGCACCTCGCCTGCCGCGCACCGTCATTCCACAACAGTCAACCGTGGCGATTCGTCGCGTGCGGCAACGGGGTCTTGCACCTGTACGGGGACCACGACCGTCTCGTCGACACCGACTCCTCGGGGAGACAGGCACTGCTGAGCTGCGGCGCGGTGCTCGATCACCTCAAGGTCGCGATGGCGGCGACCGGTTGGGCGGCCAACGTCGACCACTACCCGAATCCGAATGACATCACTCACCTGGCCTCGATCGACTTCCAACCGATGTCATACGTCACCGAGGCGCATCGCCGACGAGCCAACGCAATCCTGTTGCGGCGCACCGACCGCTTGCCCTTCGCCGCCCCTGTCGACTGGGACGAGTTCGGGCCCATGCTGCGTAACGCCGTCCCCGACGATCTGGCGTTCGTGGACGTGCTGCCCGACAGCGCACGAGCCCAGCTGGCCGAGGCCTCGCAGTTGACCGAAGCATTTCGTTTGTACGACTCGTCGTATCACGCCGAACTGGATTGGTGGACAGCACCATTCAAGACCGGCGACGGCATCCCACCCAGCGCTCTGGTCTCCGCGGCCGAGAGCGACCGCGTCGACATCGGACGCAGCTTCCCCGTCACGAGCCAACCCGAACGCCGACCGCAGGTGACTGAGGATCACTCGAAGGTCGTGGCACTCTCGGCGCTGGGTGACAGCCGCAAGGACATCCTGACGTGCGGCGAAGCCCTCTCGGCGGCATTGCTGGAGGCGACCATGGCCGGAATGGCCACCTGCCCGCTGACGCACGTGACCGAGGTCGCGGCCAGCCGCGACATCGTCGCCGAGCTGACCGGTCACCGCCTGCCCCAAGTGTTGATCCGGGTGGGCACGGTCCCAGCCTTGGACGCGACCCCGCCGCCCACCCCTCGCCGGCCCCTCGGCGAGGTCCTCACCTGGGCGCCGTCAGTGGCGGAGGCGTCGCGCTGAACCAGCACGGGTGCCCCGAAAGGCGGTGATCCGGACGGAGACGTAGCCCGAGGCCACGCAACACGCGGCCAGATCATGATCGGGGCTAGGATTCACTGGACTCCCCAGAGCCAGAGAGTGGAGGTCTCTTGCGTGGGCATCGATGACGATGACTCGGCATTCTCGGCTCTGGGGCGGGGTGGACCCATCGGCGACATGCACGCGCAACTCGACGAATTGCGCGCTTCGCGCGACCAAATGGAACGACTGCTGCGGGTGATCGTTGGCTTGACCACCGACCTCGATCTGGACGCGACGCTTGACCGCATCGTGACCGCGGCGATGGAGTTGACCGGAGCGCGTTATGGCGCTCTTGGCGTGCGCGCCCCCGACGGCAAGCTGTTGTCGTTTCTGCACTCCGGCATGAAGCGCGACACCGCCGAGCGGATCGGCCATCTCCCCGTCGGCAACGGTGTCCTCGGAGTCTTGCTCGATCACCCCGAGCCCTTGCGACTGGACGATCTGGGCTCGCATCCGGCGGCGGTGGGATTCCCCGAGCACCACCCGCCCATGGGAGCCTTTCTCGGTGTGCCAATCACCATCCGGCAGCAGACCTTTGGCAGTCTGTACCTGACCGAGCCGACCGCCCGCAAGGCGTTCACCGAAGCCGACGAAGTCGCCGCGCGCGCGTTGGCCTCCGCTGCCGCGGTCGCGATCGACAATGCCCGGCTCTTCGACCGCGTCGTGGTCACTGCCAAGTGGATGGAGGCCAGTCGCACGGTCACCACGGCCCTGGCATCCGGAGACGGCCCGGTCGGAAAGCCCCTGCTGATGATTGCCGAGCGCGTGTGCGAACTCACGCAAGCCGAGCAGGCCATCGTTCTGGTCCCGAGCGACCCCGACCTACCCGCCGAAGAGGTCGACACCCTGGAGGTCTCCGCCGCGGTGGGCCTGCTGGCCGACGAGGTGCTCGGCCAGCAGGTACCGGTCGAGGGATCGACGACGGGCGGCGTGTTCCGCTCGGGCCTGCCGGTGATCACCGAATCGTTTCGCCATTCCATCCAGGCCTTCACCGACGTCGGTCCACGGCCGGCCATCGTGATGCCACTGCGCGCCCAGCAGTCCGTTCTCGGAGTGCTGGCCGTGGCTCGCAGCCGTGACGACGCACCGTTCGACTCGAGTTACCTCGAGCTGGTCAGTGACTTCGCCGACCACGCGGCGGTCGCACTCAAGCTGGCCGAGAGTCGGCAGCAGGCGCGGGAACTCACGTTGATCGTCGATCGTGAGCGCATCGCCCACGATTTGCACGACCACGTGATCCAGCGACTGTTCGCGGCCGGGATGGATCTACAGGGCACGATCGCCCGCACCCGGTCGACCGAGATCACCGACCGCCTCAACAGGACGGTCAACGACCTGCAGGCCACCATCGACGAGATCCGCGGCAGGATCTTCGCCCTACGGGCACCGGCCTCCGATACCGGCTTTCGCCAAAAGCTGCAGGAATCCATCGCCAGACTGACCGAGAACCGTGAGATCGAGACGACGGTGCGTCTGTCCGGACCGTTGAGCGCCGTCGGGGCCGACGTCGTCGAGCAGGCCATGCCCGTCGTCATCGAGGCCTTGAGCAACGCGATTCGACACTCCGGCGCCAAGCACCTCACGATCGGAGTCGACGTCACCGACGAGCTGACCATCGACGTCGTCGACGACGGCCGGGGCATCGATCCCTCCAATGCGCGCCGCAGCGGGCTGGCCAACATGCGGCGCCGAGCCGAACTCGTCGGCGGCAGTTGCGAGGTCGCCGATGCACCCGGCGGCGGGACCCGCGTGCGCTGGAGCGCTCCCATCGTCGGGTCGTGACGTCAGATCCGCCAACGCCGCGCCGCCGGCCTCGATCTCGGGCCGCCATCGAGTCACGGTTCCCGCCGCAGCGCCTGGCAGCAAGTGCCAAAGGACCTCTCCCCCACGCGCTTCCCCCAATGAGGGCCTTCAGGCCCCGAGTAGCGAGGGCTTAGGTCCCATGGTCCGAGGCCCGAAGGCGGCGTCGTGCGGCACCGATCGACGCATACCGTCGATGCGGACGAAGAAATCTGAGCGTCAGAACTGAGGCACGAGATGCAACACGGGGATTCGGGCTCGTCGGTCGTCGTCGGCGTCGACGGTTCCCCGTCGTCCGTGCACGCCGCCGAATGGGCCATCGACGAGGCCGTCAGCCGAGACGTCCCGCTGCGACTGATTCACGTCATCCAGTCCACGTCGGCCGACGTCGGCCGAGAGCGGGAGGAAGGCGAGCTGGCACTGCAGGCCGCCCATTCCGCGATCACGCGCCATGGTCGCAAGGTGAAGGTCGAGACCGAGATCATGCGTGGGCACGTCGCGGCGACCTTGGTGGCCGAGTCGGTGGGCGCGGCCATGATCTGCCTTGGGTCGGCGGGCAGCGACCTCGAAGCGGCCAAGTTCGCTGGCACGACCGCCACCGCGGTGGCCAGGGCGGCACTGACTTCGGTAGCAATCGTCCGACGCCGCAACGACACCGAGCAACCACCCGACGGCAACGTCGCCATCGTCGTCGACGACCCGTTGGACTTGGCGACCGTTGTCGACGCGGGATTGGCCGAAGCGGCGCTGCGGCACGCCGGGCTCGTGGTGCTCAACCTGACGTCGGCGCGGCTCCGCGAGCTCGCGCCCGAAGACGTCGACCGGCGGCTGGCCGAGGCCTTGGGCCGTCACCCAGAACTATCCGTCCGAATCCTCATGGCTCCCGACGACGTCGCAACCGTCCTCGCCACACCCGACGAACCGGTGCAACTCACGGTCGTCGGCAACGCCGGCGGGCTCGCCGCCGAAGGCCTGGTCGGCCCGTACGGCCGCTTCGTGCTTCGTGGCACCGAGTGCTCGGTGCTGCTAGTGCACCGCCATGACTGACGCCCGGATCGATCCGTCACACCACGAGTCGTCGGCAGACCTGTACCGGGTCGTCGCCGTGCTCGTCGTGGTCGTCGGCCACTGGCTTCTGGCGGCCGTCACCTTTCACGGCGGACGTTTCGGCTACGACGAAGTGCTTGCCGAGTTGCCATGGACGCAATGGCTGACGTGGCTGTTCCAGGTCGTGCCGGTGTTCTTCGTGGTCGCCGGCTACGCGAACGCGGCGTCGTGGACGCGCCGACACGCAGCCGCACGCCCACTGCGAGATTGGCTGCGGCACCGAGTCGCCGGGATCGTCGGGCCGACGACGGCCTATGTGGCGGTCCCGGTGGTCGCGGTGGCCGTGGCAGGCTGGCTCGGAATCGACGGCTCACGGCTGGCCATGCCGATGTGGGTGGTCGCGCTGCACCTGTGGTTCCTGCCCGTCTATCTCGGTGTGGTGTCGTTGACTCCGGTGGCCGTCGCCGCGCAGCAGAGGTGGGGGTTGAAGGTGCCCGCCGCGTTCGTGGTCGCGGTGGCGGCCGTCGATGCGCTCACCTTGGGCCTCCACGTCCCGGCGCTCGGGTGGATCAACTACGCACTCTGCTGGGGTGCGATCTACCAGTTCGGTGTCGCCTGGCACGGCGGGGCGCTCGCTGGCCGTCGGGCCTTGACGTTGGCGGCGGGATCGGCGGTAGTGCTGGCAACGGTGATCCCGCTGAATCTCTATCCGGTGAGCATGATCGGCGTTGCGGGCCAGACGATCCAGAACACCTCGCCCCCTACGGTGGCACTGCTGGCCCTGGCCGGAGTGCAGGCCGGGCTGCTGCTGGCGGCCGCGCCCACGGTGACGGCCTGGCTACAGCGCGTGCGCTGGCGCCACGTCCTGGTCGTCGCCAACGAGAATGCGATGGCGCTCTATCTGTGGCACATGGTGCCGGTCGTAGTGGTCGCACTGGTCTGCTACCCGAGCGGGACGGTGCCACAGCCCGCCCTGGGGACCGGTGCCTGGTGGCTGTGGCGGCTGGTGTGGGTGGCCGTGCTATCGGTGGTGACCGCGACGGAGCTGTACCTGTTGTGGCTGGGTCGCGCTGCGTTCGCGCGGCCCGTTCCCGCTGTCCGGGTGGGACTTCCGATTGGGTGCTCGCAACCGGTGCTGGTGGTGGGTGGCGCGGCAGTCGCATACTCGTTGTGGCAATTGGCCGCCAACGGGTTCGCCCCCGGTGGGCACCTACCCGTCGCGGTCGTCGCGATCTACCTCGCCGGTGTGGTGCTGGTCAGCCTGAACCCGATCGGCGCCAGCCGCCATGGGCGAGAATTCGATGCCGTACCGGCCACGCCGTCGAAGGAAGGATCGTCATGACCGCGCAGGACACCATGAACGCCTGGGTGGTCGCCGAACCCGGTGCCATCGAGTCCGGCCCACTGCGCTACGAACGCAAGCCCGTCCCCCGACCCGCGCCTGGGGAGCTACTGGTCCTGGTCGACGCCTGCGGCGTATGCCGAACCGACCTGCACGTGAGCGAGGGCGATCTACTTCCTCATCGTCGACGAGTCACCCCCGGCCATGAAATCGTGGCCACCGTCGTAGGTCTCGGAGCCGACGTGACCGGTCACTCGGTCGGTGACCGCGTGGGTGTCGCCTGGCTACGCACCACCTGCGGCACGTGCCCCTACTGTCTCCGCGGGGCGGAGAACCTCTGCCCGAACTCGCGTTACACCGGCTGGGATGACGACGGTGGTTACGCCGAATACTGCACCGTCCCAGCCGACTTCGCCTATCGGTTGCCGACCGGATATGACGACGCCGAACTCGCGCCGCTGTTGTGCGCGGGCATCATCGGTTACCGCGCCCTGCAACGCGTCGCCCTGCCCCGGGGCGGCAGACTCGGCATCTACGGCTTCGGCGGCAGCGCACACCTGACGGCGCAGATCGCCCTCGCTCAGGGCGCCACCGTTCACGTGATGACCCGCGGCGAACAGGCCCAACGGTTGGCGCTCGACCTCGGCGTCGCGTCGGTCACCGGGGCCTACGACGCGCCGCCCGAACCCCTCGACGGTGCCATCCTCTTCGCACCGGTCGGCGAGCTGGTCCCCGTAGCCCTGCGCGCCCTCGACCGCGGCGGCATCCTCTCCATCGCAGGCATTCACCTCAGCGACGTGCCTGTGCTCAACTACGAACGAGACCTGTTCTACGAACGCGAGATTCGCAGTGTCACCGCCAATACCCGGGCCGATGGGCAGGCCTTTCTCCGCTTCGCCGGCGAGCACCACCTCCAGGTGCGGACCCACGAATATCCCCTGGAGCGTGCCCAACAGGCGCTCGCCGACCTGAAGGCGGGACGCTTCGACGGCGCCGCGGTACTGCGCAACGTGACCTGATGGGCGTCGGGAGGGGCGACGGCCACGCCTCATCCCGCATGGCTGAATCGCGCGGCGCGCCGGTGGATTCGGTGCTCGAGACCGCGGGTGCGCGGTCCTCGCGCGTGCGATGACTCGGCGTAGAACACGCGCTTGGTCACCTCGACGAGCACCAGATAGAGCAAGGCCATCACCAAGAGGGCGGCGAAGAACAACAGCGGCAACGGAGTGAACCCCAGCGCAGGCCCCAGCGGCGACAGCGTCAAGGCCACGCCGACGCCGATCACCGTGAACGTCGCGACCATCAGCACCTTGCCCGGTCTGCTGCGGTAGAACGGGATGCGGCGGGTGCGGATCGCGAAGATGATCAGTGTCTGCGTGGCAAGGGATTCGACGAACCAACCGGTACGAAACTCGACCGGACCCGCGTGCAGGACACCCAGCATCAGGCCGAAGGTGAGGAAGTCGAACAGCGAGCTGATCGGTCCGAACGTCAGCATGAACCGTCGGATGAACGCGATGTCCCAGTGCGCGGGGGCGAGCAGCTGTTCCTCGTCGACGCGGTCGGTCGGGATCGCGAGCTGAGAGCTGTCGTAGAGCAGGTTGTTCAGAAGGATCTGGCTCGGCAGCATCGGCAGGAAGCTCAGGACCGCCGAGGCCGCCGCGGCGCTGAACATGTTGCCGAAGTTGCTCGACGTCCCCATCAGGACGTACTTGATGGTATTGGCGAAGATGCGGCGGCCCTCGGCGACCCCGGTGGCCAACACGCCGAGATCCTTCTCCAACAACACGACGTCGGCGGCGTCCTTCGCGACGTCGGTGGCGGTGTCCACCGAGATTCCGACGTCGGCGGCGTGCAGCGCAAGCGCGTCGTTGACACCGTCGCCGAGGAAACCCACCGAACGGCCGGCCCGACGAGCCGAGGTGATCAGCCTCGCCTTGTGTTCCGGGGAGATCCTGGCGAAGATCGTGCAGTTGCGCACCCGATCGTCGAACGCACGGTCGTCGAGCCGGTCCAGCTCGGCCCCGGTGACGGTGCCCTTGCTGATCAATCCCAGTTCCGCGCAGACCCGTTCGGCGACGCGGGGATTGTCTCCGGTGGCGACCTTGACCTCGATCCCCAGTCCCGCCAGCCGCGCCAACGACTCCCTGGCGGCGGTCTTCGGTTCGTCGGCGAAGACCAGGAACCCGTCCAGGGTCAGCTCGGCCTCGTCTTCGGCCTCGATGCTCGACGAGCGGGGGGCGGGCTTGCTGGCCACGGCCACCACGCGCCGACCGTCGGCGAAGAGCGCGTCCAGTGTCGAACCCGCGATACCGGAAACCCCAACGCATTTGGCGAGCACCTGCTCGGGTGCCCCCTTGACGATCAACACCCGTTGGTCGTCGTCGCCTACCAGCGCGGAAGCCGCTCGCCGGGTGTGATCGAACGGTCGCGTCGCGATGAGCGGGAGATCCCCCTTCGCGAGATCGCGGGCGCGCGGGGCTTCCCACATCGCGGCGTCCAGGGCGTTGCTCGATCCTCCGCCCGTGGCGGGATCGACCGCGGTCGCCAAGAGTCCCAGCCGAAGGACCCGGTCGGCCGATACCCCGTCGGGGTCCACCGCGTCGACCAAGGTGATGTGCCCGTCGGTCAACGTGCCGGTCTTATCGGTGATCAGCACGTCGATGTCGCCTAGGTCCTCGATGCACACCAGGCGCTTGACCAAGACCTTGAGCTTGGCGAGCCGTCCCGCTCCCGTCGCCAGGCTGGTGCTGACCACGGCAGGCAACAGTTGAGGAGTGACGCCGACCGCGATCGCCAGGGCGAACAGCAACGAGTCGATGATCGGGCGTTGCAGGAGCAGATTGCTGATCAGGATGACCGCCGTCAGCGTCATCGCGACCCACAGCAACAGGTAGGAGAAGTGCCGCAGCCCCTCCTGAAAGGCGGTCTGCGGCTGGCGAGTCCCTAGCCCCGCCGCGATCCGACCGAACTGGGCGTCCGGTCCAGTCGCGTAGACCACCCCGGATCCCTCGCCTGCACTCACGATGGTGCCCATGAAGGCCAGGTCATTCGAATCGGCGAGCGCGACACCGGGTTTGGTCGCCACGGACCATTTCTCGGCTGCGCTGGACTCGCCGGTGAGGATGCTCTCGTCGCACTCAAGTCCCGATACGTCGATCAGACGCACGTCGGCGGGAACGACCTCGCCCAATGCCAGCCGGATCACGTCTCCTGGCACCAACTCGGTCACGTCGACCGCCGTGTACCGCCCGTCCCTGCGCGCCGTGGCGGTGTGGCGGAGAGACGAATGTAGTTGCGCTGCCGTGCGTTCGGCCCGGTACTCGTTGAAGAATCCCAACCCGATGCTGACCACCAGGATCACTCCGATGATGATCGCCTGCGTGCTGTCGCCCAGGAAGTACGACAGTACGGCTGTGCCCGCCAACAGAATCAGCACGGCGCTGCGCAGTTGCCGCCCGAGAACGGACAGCGCACTGACCCGGTGGGTGCGGACGGCATTGGGCCCGTGGCTCGCTAGGCGCGCGGCAGCCTCCGCACTGGTCAGCCCGGCCTTCGTGCCGTTCGTCCAGGCCAGTACCTCGTCGACGGATGCGCACGACGCCCGCTCGGCGGTGCCTGCGTCGGAGGGGGTGGGCGGGGCCGGTGCCAGCGGGCCGACGGGTGCGCGATTCACGACGCTGCCGTCATGTCTTCACCCCTTCGAGGATGGGGCGCGCAGAATCGTGTCTCCGTGCGCAGTGTGTGCCTCACGGTAGGGTCTCCGGCACCTCGCCGGGGAGGGGCCGTTGGTCACTTCATGGAAGGCCATGGGGCACCGGCCAGCTGGCACGACGCCCATGGTGCCGGGATCGAGGACCTTTGACTCCAGCGATGAGGCTCGCGGATCCGTAGCGTGCGCGGTGCACGCTCGCGACAAGCCCGGCCTGGGAGCCGACGCCGCCGGTCGGGCCGACGGTGAGGAGAAGAACACGACGATGATCGACACGGTGATCGCCAGGGTCGCCCTCCTGCTACCGCGCCGCGCCGACTACGCCTCGCTACCTCGATCGTGGCGCCGCGACGTGCTGGCTGGTGTCACGGTCGGCGTGGTCGCCCTTCCGCTCGCGCTGGCCTTCGGCATCAGCTCGGGGGTGGGAGCGGCGGCGGGGCTCATCACGGCCGTGGTTGCGGGGCTGGTGGCAGCCGTTTTCGGCGGTTCCCACGTCCAGGTGTCCGGCCCGACAGGGGCGATGGCGGTGGTTCTCGCCCCCATCGTCGCCCAGCACGGGCTCGGCAGCATCGCGCTGGTCACCGTGCTGGCCGGGGTCCTGGTGGTCGCCGTCGGGGTTTCTGGTTGGGGACGGGCCGTGACCTTCCTACCCTGGCCGGTGATCGAGGGGTTCACGTTGGGGATCGCTGCGATCATCTTCCTTCAACAGATTCCGAACGCCGTGGGCACGCCTGCGCCTGCCGGTCGGCGGACCCTTCCGGCCGCCCTTGACGTACTCGTTCAGGTGTTCGGGGGCGGCGACTGGACCTCGGCCATGGAAACCGTTGGCGTGGTGGCCTTCGTCGCGGTGATGATGGTCGCGCTACCGCGAATCCACCGTGGGATCCCGGCATCGCTGATCGCCGTCATCGCCGCCACCGTGGTGGTCCGTGCGTTCAACCTGCCGGTGCCGACCATCGGTGAGTTGCCGTCCAGCCTTCCCGCGCCTGCGCTGCCCACCATCGACGTCGGCGCGCTGCGCACCCTGATCGGCGCCGCCGTAGCGATCGCGGCGCTGTCGGCGATCGAATCACTGTTGTCGGCACGGGTGGCTGCCACCATGTCCCCCACCGGCTCCTACGACCCCGATCGAGAACTGCTCGGGCAGGGCCTGGCGTCGATCGCGTCCGGCGCCTTCGGCGGCATGCCCGCCACCGGTGCCATCGCCCGGACCGCAGTCAACGTGCGATCGGGCGCTCGCACCAGGGTGTCGGCGATCGTGCATTCGCTGGTGCTGCTCGCCGTGGTGTATCTGGCGACCGGACCCGTCGCAGCGATTCCGTTGTCCGCGCTGGCCGGTGTGCTGATGGTCACGTCGTTCCGGATGATCTCCGCCTCCACGGTCGGTCAGCTGCTGCGGTCGACGCGTTCGGACGCCTTGATCTTCGTGATGACCGCCGTCGTCACCGTGTGCTTCGACCTCATCGAGGCAGTGGAGATCGGGATCGTCGTCGCGGCGCTGTTCGCGTTGCGCAGCATCGCGCGGCGTAGCAGCGTGGTACGCGAGGAGTTACCGGGCCCGCATCGACCTGGCGACGAGCAGATCGCATTGCTGCGCCTGGACGGGGCGATGTTCTTCGGTGTGGCCGAACGCATCTCGACTGCGATCGTCGACGCCGAGCATCCGCACGTGACCGTGGTGATCATCCGAATGTCCCAGCTCGGAATGCTCGATGCCACCGGCGCGCACACCCTGACGGAGATCACTGCCGAACTCGAATCCCGGGGCATCACGGTGATCATCAAGGGCGTGCAGCCCGAACACTTCAACCTGCTGGCCAACGTCGGGGTGTTTGATTCGCTGCGCCACGAAAACCATCTGATGGACACTCTGGACGAAGCGATCCTCCACGCCCGTTCACATGTCCTGGCTCCCTGATCGCGCCAACGTGCGCGCCCACCCCGGCGAAGTGAGTGGGCGCGCAGGCGATGGCAGGGTTGAAATGACGGGGTTCAATCAGTCCTGCCGGTAGTCGATGACGACGCGACCGTCGATCTGACCGCGTGCCATCCGCTCGAACACCTCGTTGACATCGTCGAGCCGCGTCGGGGTCACCGTCGGGTGGATCAAGCCGCGCGCGTAGAAGTCCAGCGCTTCGGTCATGTCCTGGCGGGTGCCGACGATGGACCCGCGGATGGTCAGGCCCTTGAGCACGACCTCGAAGATCGGCGCCGGGAAGTCGCCCGGCGGCAGGCCGACGAACACGATGGTGCCGCCGCGGCGGGCCATCCCGATCGCCTGCCCGAACGCGGCCCGGTGCACCGCGGTGACCAGCACGCCGTGGGTGCCGCCGGTCTGCTCCTGCACGGCGGCGATCGCGTCCTGCTCGGCGGCGTTCACCACGATCTCGGCACCGTGCTTGCTGGCCAGCGCGAGCTTGTCCGGCGCGATGTCGACCGCCACGACCCGCATCCCC
>NZ_JBEVLO010000055.1:0-5772 GCF_040509115.1 Mycobacterium sp.
CACCTCGGCTCCGGACTTCTTGTGCACCTTGAATCCCGCGCCGAGACGATCGGCGAGAACGTCGGCGACGAAGAAGCCCAGATTGTGCCGGGTGGTGGCGTACCGCGGTCCGGGGTTGCCGAGGCCGACCACCAGCAGGGGTTCGGCCACTTCCAGTTACCGCGCGACTACTCGGACTCGGAGTCCGCAGCCTCGCCCTCGGCCTCCTCGGACGCCACGGCCGCCGGCTCGTCGGTGGCCTCGCCCGCACCCTCGGCCTCGAGGTCGTCGGCCGTCGGAGCGGGGATGACGTTGACCACGAGCAGGTCGGGGTCGGAGATCAGCGTGACGCCCTCGGGCAGCGGGATCTGCGATGCGAGGAACTGCGTGCCCGCGCGGATGCCCTCGACCGACAGCGTGAGGCTCTCGGGGATGGACATGGCGTCGGACTCGATCTCGATGGTGTTGGACTCCTGGTTCACCAGGGTGTCCGGGCCCGCGTCGCCTTCGACGACGACGTTGATCTCGACGGTCACGCGCTCGCCGCGGCGGACGATGATCAGGTCGACGTGCTGGATGTTGCGGCGGATCGGGTGGATCTCGATGGCCTTGGGCAGCGCGAGCGCTTCCTTGCCGTCGATGTCGAGGGTCAGCACGGCGTTCGTGCCGAAGTTGCGGAGCACGGCGGCGAATTCGCGGGCAGGCAGCGTCAGGTGTTGGGGATCGGCGCCGTGGCCGTACAGCACGGCGGGCACCTTGCCGTCGCGACGGGCCTGACGCGACGCGCCCTTGCCGGTCTTGGTACGGACCTCAGCGGTCAGATTGTTCGAGGCGTGGGCCGCTGTCTTGGCCATGTGATGTGCTCCTGTGCCGGTCTGTGGTGGCGCGGCGAGGGAGACAGGAAGCAGCTGGGCTGCGAAATGTGGTTCCCGCCGATAACGGTGGCCCAGTCGGTCCACCCTCGCCGTGATCGTCAGCAAGATTAACGCACGTCCGCATTCATCACGAAATCACGGCGCAAACGCTGCCGCCTGCCGTCGCGTGCCCCTGCAGGCCGACGGCGACGGCCTACTTCGCCTTGACGGTGAAGCCCTTGATGACCGCCTCGATGTCGGGCCCTTCCTCCTGAGCCTTGTCGGCGAACGTCGTCACCGTCAGCTGGACGAGGTACTTCTGCCCTGGCAGGCCGGCTCGCGCAGGCGTTCCGGTCGCGATGACCACCCGGTTGTAGCTTTGCATCCGTTGCCCGTTGAGGTCGTAGGTGCCCTCGATCATCGCCGACGGGAAGCCGCGGAAGTTCTCGTTCGAGGAGTTGAGCTCCTTGAAGTTCTCCGAGAGCAGGGCGTCGCCGTCGGCGTGCTTCAACGCTTCTGCGGGGTCGAAGTTCCCGTCCAGCTGGAACACCAGGAGCATCGCCGTCGGGTAGGTGGCGCCCTTGGCGATCGTCCGCGTGCCCGGCGAGAGGTTGGCGTTGAAGTACGGCTTCCACCCGGGCGGCTCGGGAACCGACACCTCCAGGTCGGTCAGTTTGTCGGGGGCGACGGGCGCCCCGGTGACGTTGACCTGCTCGAAGTAGGTGGAGATCGAGATGGGCTTCTCGGCGGAGCTCGTGGTGGTCGTCGTCGTGGGCGTCGTCCAGATCGACCGGTAATCAGGCGCCGACGGTCCGCACCCGGTGAGTCCGATCGTCAGGGCGGCGCAGGCGGCCATGGGTAACGCGGCCTTCACGTCGCCGTCACGGTGAAGCCGGAGACGATGCTGGTGAGCTGGGGAGACTTGTCGATCGGCTGGTCGACGAGCGTCGTCACGGCGAGCTGAACCAGGTACCGCTGACCGCTCGATGGCACGTCGGCCAGCACGATCCGGCTGTAGTGCTGCACGTTGCCGACGACGCCCTGCGCGACCGCCGACGGGAAACCCCGATAGTCGGCGTAGGACTCGACGACGCCGGTGGCGTTCGGCGGCAACGCGTCGGTGTTGGCGTGCAGGACGGCGTCCTTCGGGTCGAACTGGCCGTCCAGCTTGATGGCCATCACCGTCACCGAGGGGTAGGTCCCCTTGACGTCGATCGGCTGCACGAAGTCGACCCCCGTCGCGAACATGGGGTCCGCGGTGCGGGCCCAACCGTCCGGGGTGGGCACCGTGACGGTGAGGCCGGGAGCCTGGTCGAAGCGGACGGGACTCCCGGTGACGTTGATCGACGCGAGGTAGTCCCGGAACGGCACCGGCTGGCCGGCTGGTGGCGGGGCGGGCGTCATCGGCGCCACCGCGCTGGTCGCGGCGGCGGACGACGAGGTCGGTGTCGCGACGGTTCCGGACCCGCCTGCGGCGCATCCGGCGACCAGTAGCGGCGCCGCCAATGCGCATACGAGCCGGGCTGAGGTCACAGAATCTCGCGGACGCTGTCGAGGACCACCTCGGGCTCGACACCGCTCTCGCGGAGCAGGTCCAAGGTCTTGCGCGACGTCGAGCACCGGGGGTTGAGATAGATCACGCTCTGGGCTGCCGCCACTGCCATCAGGCGTCCCCGTCGAACAGTCCCGTCACCGAGCCGTTCTCGAACACGGCGCGGATCGTGCTGGCCAGCAGCGGGGCGATCGACAGCACGGTCAGCTGAGGGAAGTGCTTCTCCTCGCCGATGGGCAGCGTGTTGGTGACCACGACCTCGCGGGCGCCGCACTCGGCGAGTCGGTCGCGGGCCGGGTCCGACAGCACACCGTGCGTGGCGGCGATGACGACGTCGGCCGCACCGTCGGCCTTGAGCAGTTTCACCGCTCCGGCGATGGTGCCGCCGGTGTCGATCATGTCGTCGGTCAGGATGCAGGTCTTGCCCTTGACGTCGCCGACGACGCGGTTGGACTTGACCTGGTTGGGCACCAGCGGATCACGGGTCTTGTGGATGAACGCGAGTGGAACGCCACCCAATGAGTCGGCCCACTTCTCGGCGACGCGGACGCGGCCGGAGTCGGGGGAGACGACCACCATGTCGTGGTCGGCGTAGTTGTCCCGGATGTAGCCGCACAGCAATGCCTGGCCGCGCATGTGGTCGACGGGGCCGTCGAAGAAGCCCTGGATCTGATCGGTGTGCAGGTCGACCGACACGATCCGGTCGGCACCCGCGGTCTTGTAGAGATCGGCGACGAGGCGGGCCGAGATCGGCTCGCGGCCACGGTGCTTCTTGTCCTGCCTGGCGTACGGATAGAACGGCAGGATCGCCGTGATCCGCTTGGCACTGCCGCGCTTGAGCGCGTCGATCATCAGCAACTGTTCCATCAGCCACTTGTTGAGCGGCGCGGGATGGGACTGCAGCACGAAGGCGTCACAGCCGCGCACCGACTCGTCGAAGCGCACGAAGATCTCGCCGTTGGCGAAGTCGCGGGCCGTCTGCGCGGTGACGCTGACGTCCAGCTCCTTGGCGACCTGCTCGGCGAGCTCGGGATGCGCGCGGCCCGAGAACAGCATCAGGTTCTTGCGATTGTCGGTCCAGTCCGTGGCCACTTCGAGCTGCCTTTGCCGTCGGGGATCGATACGGGGTTGATCGTACGTAGCGTTTCTGGGACCGCGTGGCCGGGTTACCGGAATGCCAACGTCAGGCGTCCGATTGACGGTCGGTCTCGGAACCGGCGGCGTCGCTGCCCGCAGCCTCGGCGGCGGCGCTGCCCGGCCTCTTGCGGGCCACCCAGCCCTCGATGTTGCGCTGCGGGCCGGCCGATACGGCCAGCGCGCCGGGCGGCACGTCCTCGCGGACGACGGTGCCCGCACCGGTGTAGGCGCCGTCGCCGACGGTGACCGGGGCGACGAACATGGTGTCCGATCCGGTGCGGACGTGGGAGCCAATCGTGGTGCGGCGCTTGGTTTCCCCGTCGTAGTTGACGAACACGCTGGAGGCGCCGATGTTGCTGTTCTCGCCGATGTCGGCGTCCCCGACGTAGGTGAGGTGCGGCACCTTGGTCCCTGCGCCGATGTTCGCGTTCTTGGTCTCGACGAACGTGCCGATCTTGCCTTCGGCGCCGAGCTCGGTGCCGGGCCGCAGGTAGGCGAACGGTCCGACGACGGCGCCGTCGCCGATGCTCGACGACGAACCCTGGGTCCGGATGACCGTGGCCCGGTCCCCGACGACGACGCCCGTCAGGGTGGTGTCGGGCCCGATCTGGCAGTGCGCGCCGATGCGGGTCGTGCCCAGCAGTTGGGTTCCAGGATGCACGACGGTGTCGCGTCCGATGGTCACGTCGACGTCGATCCAGGTGGTCGCCGGGTCGACGACCGTCACGCCGCTGCGCTGCGCGGCGGCCACGATCCGGCGGTTCAGTTCCCGGTGCAGGTCGGCCAGCTGGACGCGGTCGTTGACGCCCGCGACGAGGGCGCTGTCGTCGACGTGTTGCGCGCGGACGCGCTGGTGGTCGCGACGCAGGATCTCGATGGCGTCGGTCAGGTAGAGCTCGCTTTGGGCGTTGTCGCTGCTGAGCTGGGTCAGCGCCCACCGCAGCGCACCGGCGTCGAACGCGTACACGGCGGCGTTGACCTCCCGGATGGCGCGCTGCGACGGCGACGCGTCGGCCTGCTCGACGATGCTGGTGACCTCGCCGTCCTGGGTGCGCAGGATGCGGCCGTAGCCCGTGGGGTCGGGCAGCGTGGTGGTCAGCAGCGTCGCCGCGGCGGACTCCGCGCCGTGCGCGGCGATCAGGCCGGCGAGCGTGTCGGCGTCGAGCAGCGGGACGTCGCTCGCCGTCACCATCACCGTGCCGGAGAAGTCGGCAGGTATGGCCGCGAGCCCACAACCGACGGCGTGGCCGGTGCCGAGCTGTTGATCCTGCACGGCGACGTCGATGGTGATGCCCAGTTCGTCGGCCAGGCTGCCGACCGCGGCCGATACCCGATCGCGGTCCTTGCCAACCACGACGACCAGATGCCGCGGGGACACCTTGGCGATGGCGTGCAGGGTGTGCGAGAGCATGCTGCGGCCTGCCAGCGTGTGCAGCATCTTGGGAATGTCGGACTTCATGCGGGTGCCTGCCCCCGCGGCCAGGACGATGACCGCGGTGGCGTCTCTTGTCGTCATCGATTCCTCACTTCCGCGCGAGCGTGCGCGTCGTGCCGGGTTGGAGCGGCGTGCCGCGGTGCGGGTCACGCATGCTCGGCGTACGGAACGTGCCCCGTGCTGAATGGTCGCTCGGCAAGCCTAGGCCGTCTGCTCGTTCGGCAAGCCTCACTCACTGCTCCGTCGCCAGGACTCGAACCTGAACTATCTGAACCAAAATCAGAGGTGCTGCCGAT
This sequence comes from Mycobacterium sp., assembly GCF_040509115.1. Classification (GTDB taxonomy): domain Bacteria; phylum Actinomycetota; class Actinomycetes; order Mycobacteriales; family Mycobacteriaceae; genus Mycobacterium. Next base: position 5,254 of record NZ_JBEVLO010000055.1, read on the forward strand.
TACACCACGACGGACTGCGGGAGTGACTTTAGTCTGACGGCTGGCAGGAGCGCATCGACCCGGGAGGGTGGCACTGCCCTACGCTGACAGTGTGGCAGCGCCCGAGAAGGAAGTGCGAGCACCCCGTGCGCGCATGACCGGCACCGAACGGCGCCAGCAGCTCGTCGAGATCGCCAAGTCCTTGTTCGCGGAGCGCGGCTACGACGCCACGTCGATCGAGGAGATCGCGCAGCGGGCCAGCGTGTCCAAGCCCGTCGTCTACGAGCACTTCGGCGGCAAGGAAGGCCTGTACGCCGTCGTGGTCGACCGCGAGATGTCGGCGCTGCTGGATGGCATCACCTCGTCGCTGACCAACAACAGGTCGCGGGTGCGGGTCGAACGGGTGGCCCTGGCGCTGCTGACCTACGTCGATGAACGCACCGATGGATTCCGCATCTTGATTCGCGACTCCCCGGCCGCCATCACGTCGGGCGGCACCTACTCAACGCTTCTCAACGAGGCCGTCAACCAGGTGTCGTC
>NZ_JBEVLO010000056.1:0-15955 GCF_040509115.1 Mycobacterium sp.
ACGCACCCCGCGACTTCTGGGAGCCGAGCCTGTTCGTCGACGAGTTCCACGCCGTACGAACCGAACTAGCCCGTCAGCTGGGCACTGACCGATACCACCTGCTGGGTCAGTCGTGGGGCGGCATGCTCGGGGCTGAGATCGCCGTCCGTCGACCCGACGGACTCGCCTCCCTGTCCATCTGCAACTCCCCCGCTTCGATGGACCTGTGGGTCGCGGGAGCCAACGAGCTGCGCGCGCAGCTTCCCGGCGAAACCCAGGAAGCCTTGACCCGCCACGAAACCGGGGGCACCGTCACCGATCCGGAGTACCTGGCCGCCACCGGAGAGTTCTACCGCCGCCACGTGTGCCGGGTCGAGCCCATGCCCGCGGACTTCGTCGCATCCGAGCACCAGATGGAAGCCGAGCCCACCGTGTATTACACGATGAACGGCCCCAACGAGTTTCACGTCATCGGGACGCTGCGGGATTGGACGGTGATCGACCGGCTGCACCTCGTCGCCGCACCGACGCTGGTGCTAGCCGGGGAGTTCGACGAAGCCACGCCCGCGACGTGGCGCCCCTACGTCGAGCGCATCGCCGGCGCGCGGAGCCACGTCTTCTCCGGCGCCAGCCACTGCACCCATCTCGAACAGCCTTCAGCGTTCCGCGCCGTCGTCGCCGCGTTCCTCGCCGAGCACGATCCCGCCCCAGCCCGGGCCTGACCACCTCCACGATCGACGGGACACCTCATGCCAGAATCCGACATCCCCGAGCGCACGCTCGAATCCTTCGGGTACACCCAGGAACTGAAGCGCTCGGTATCGACATTCGACCTCTTGGTCTACGGGCTGGTCTTCATGGTGCCGATCGCCCCGTGGGCGATCTTCGGCACCGTGTACAACAGCGCGTCGGGCATGGTGCCGCTGGTCTATGTCATCGGTCTGGTGGCGATGGTGTTCACCGCTCTGGCCTACGCGCAGATGGCCAAGTCGTTCCCGCTGGCCGGGTCGGTGTTCTCCTACGTCGGCCGCGGCATCCACCCGGCGGCGGGCTTCTTCGCAGGCTGGGCGATACTCCTGGACTACCTCTTGGTCCCCACGCTGCTGTACGTCTTCGCGGCCGAATCGATGATCGGGCTGTTCCCCGGCACGCCACGCTGGCTGTGGGCCATCGTCTTCGTGGTGGTCAACACGATCATCAATCTGCTGGGGATTGGCACGCTCAAGATCGCCAACCGCGTGTTCCTGGCGATCGAACTGGTCTTCGTGGTGATCTTCGTGGTCATCGCCGTCCGCGCGATCAGCGGGCAGAGCCTGCCCGACGTCGGCTGGAGCACCCTTCCCATCTGGAATCCGGACGTGGTCAGCGCTCCCCTGCTGGCCGCGGCATTGTCGATCGCCGTGCTGAGCTTCCTTGGCTTCGATGGCATCTCGACACTCGCCGAGGAGTCGACTGGCCACCGCAATCCGGCGGGCCGCGCGATGATCATCGCCCTGTTCGTCGTGGCCGCCCTGTTCGTCACGCAGACCTGGCTGGCCAGCCTGCTCGCCGGTGGCCGCGAGGCCTTCAGCGACGACGAGATGGGCAACGCGTTCTTCACCCTCGTCCAGGCGGCATCGAGCACCGGGTGGATGAACGCCTTCTTCGCGGTCAACGTCATGGCGGTGGGCTTCGCGAACGCGATGGCCGCCCAGGCCGCCACCAGCCGTCTGCTCTTCTCGATGAGCCGCGACGGCCAGCTGCCGAGTTTTCTATCCACGATCAGCAGCCGCAAGGTCCCGATGGCCGCCCTGCTGTTCGTCAGTGCGATCAGCCTGGTCCTGGTGTTGTTCTTCGTCGGCCAGATCGCCTTGATCTCCTCACTGGTCAACTTCGGCGCGCTCTTCGGCTTCTGCCTGCTGCACCTGTCGGTGATCTGGTACTACCTGGTGCGGCAGAAGTCGAAGAACTATCTGCTGCACCTGGTGGTGCCGACGCTGGGCTTCGTGATCATCGCCTACGTACTGTTCAACGCCGATGCACTAGCCAAGATCGGCGGCCTGGTATGGCTCGTGATCGGCGCGGTGGTGTTCGCCATCAACGTGTTTCGCGGCAAGGGCGTGCCCGCGCTGGCCGAGGAGACCGCCGACGTCTGACCCGGCGCCCCGGTAGGCCTTAGGGTGAGCCATGGCAACGACCATTGCGCCCCGCCTCCTGGACGTCATCGACCTCGACGTCCTGCCGCTGACCGAGCGTGGAGTAGCGGCGGGCAACAAGGTCTTCGGTGCGGCGCTGCTGCGCAAGTCGGATCTGTCGCTCGTCATCGCGGGCACCAACGACGAGACCGACAACCCGTTGCTGCACGGCGAGATCAACACGCTGAACCAGTTCTATCAACTGGAGAACCGACCTCCGACAAGCGATCTGGTGTTCCTGACCACTCACGAGCCGTGCACGTTGTGCATGTCGGCGATCACGTGGGCGGGATTCGACAATTACTACTACTTCTACAGCCACGAAGATTCGCGCGACAGCTTCGCCATCCCGCACGACCTGGTGATCCTCAAGGAGTTGTTCGGCCTCGAACCCGGTGGCTACCGGCGGGAGAACGCGTTCTGGACGGCGCACTCGATCTCGGACCTGGTCGAGCGCGAGGACGAGCCGCTGCGTGGCGAACTGCGGGCCAAGACCGAGCGAATCAAGGCACGCTACGCCGATCTGTCGGAGCGGTATCAGGAATCGAAGGGCGACCACGACATTCCGCTGAGCTGAGATGGCCCCACCTGGTGATGAACAAGGAGGTCGACCTTGTCTTTCTGACGGGTGAGCAGCGACACCTGGTAGAGGACGTTCTGACGCGTGGGAGCCCACGGACTACGGCCGGGACGTGCACCGCGTCCTGAACCTGATCAACGATGCGCGTATCAACGCGCAACCGCCCGAATGAACATCGCCCGCGACGGTTCGCGTCGGTCAGGCGACCGGCTGAATCGACAACAGCACGGATACGCGGGGGTCTTCGCCGCCGGGCACGAATCGGAGCACGATGGTGTTGGCGGGCAAGCGAGTCGCAAGCTCGTTCAGTTGCCTGGGCAGGAACGCCTTGGCCTTGCCTTGGCCGTACGAGTTCGGGTCGGACGGATGATCGACCCGGTCGATCGTCGCATCCCACTGCTGCACGGCATCCGGCGGAGCACTGCCGAACCCGGTCGACGGAAGATACGAATCCGCCTCACCCGCAACGATAATCGGCGTCGAGCCGCCAACTGGCGTACCGGTCATCGTGCCCTGGGCGCTGTCAGCGGTCACCGAGACCAGCCGCAAGCTGCATCCACTTTCGTCGACGATGGAGCCTGCCGGACAGCCAATCGGTTCGGCATTGGCGGGGCCGCTCCCGAGGACGAGGGCCACGGACACGAGTGGGAAGATTCCTGCCATTGCACGGGTGCGACGGATGGTCATCATGCGGACACGTCCTGCTCGACGCGACCGAATTCGACGGTCGCGCCATTGAAGGGACCGGTACACGACACGACCACGTGATACGTGGAAAACGGCGGAGGAGCCAGCACGGTGAAACTCGCACTCCCCCTTGGCCCGATGTCGAAGCTCCTGTTCGCACCGGGTAACAGTGGGTTGGTCGCAACGTACGTGCACTTGCCTGCGATGTCCGCGGTGCTGGTTACGTTCACCGTCCACTGAAACCCCTTGACGAACGACACCCGAACGGCATCCTTCGGCGCGACCTTGGGTGGGGCGGGGGGCGGCACGGCAGCGGGAGGCGGCGCGGCAGCGGAGGGCGGCACGGCAGCGGGAGGCGGCGCCGCCTTCGCGGGTGCCCCGAACACGATGGCCACCACGTCGTTCTCAGCACCCTCGTCCCGGACGAAGCCGACCCCGAACTCGGTGTAGTCGCAGTTGCTGATCCAGCCTCCAGCACCATCGCGGTAGGCGGCGTTGATCGCCGCGGCCTGTGGATCACCCGAGCCACTGGCCACCTGCGTCTTGTCGTAGCCGCCCGGGCCGCCCGGCACGCCGTACGCACCGCCCCGCGCCCACGCCTGGGCGGCGTCCTCGAGCACACGACTGTAGGTGTAGGCCGGGCACCGAGTCTGGGAGCGGTCGCCATTCACCGCGGCCCTGATCGGGGCCAGTGGGTCGTCGGCGTCGGCGATCGGCGTAGCGGCCAGGGAGCCGAAAAGCAGCGACGCGCCAACCACGGCGACGGTGATCGATGCAAGTGTTCGCATGGTCATCGATTCCTCTCGGCTGTCAGGCTGTCGGCTGGACGGACAAGAGTTGGAACACAGCAGGATTGGACTCGTCGGGCACGAAGCGGACGACGAGGGCTTCGGGCGGGAACTGGGTCGCCAGCCGATTCAGCTCCGTGGGCAGGAACGCCTTGGCCTTGCCGTTGCCGTACCAATTCGGATCGGCGGGGTCGAGGCTGTTGACCCGCTCGATCGTCGCATCCCACTCTTGAACCGTGTCCGGCGGCGTCGCGAACCCACTCGAGGGCAGGTAGCTCGCCGGCTGCCCCGAAAGGGTGACCGGAGGCTGAGAACCGACCAACGTGCCGGTGATCGTGAAGTCCTTGGCGGTCACCGAAGTCAGCCGAGCGCTGCAGGCGTCGCCGTCGACGGTGGCACCTGCCGGGCAGCCTCCGGGTTCGGCACCCGCCGGCGCGATGCCGAAGACGAAGGTCGAGAAAAGCGCCACCGACACGGCGGCCACGGCACCGATGCGATTGATCCTCATTGGGCAGACACATCCTGTTCCACGCGACCGAACTCGACGGTCGCGCCATTGAAGGGACCGGTACACGACACGACCACGTGATACGTGGACAACGGTGGAGGAGCCAGCACGGTGAAACTCGCACTCCCCCTGGGCCCGATGTCGAAGCTCCTGTTCGCACCGGGTAACAGTGGGTTGGTCGCAACGTACGTGCACTTGCCTGCGATGTCCGCGGTGCTCGTCACGTTCACCGTCCACTGAAACCCTCTGTCGAACGACACCCGAACGGCATCCTTCGGCGGCGGCACGGGAGCACACGTTCCGGAGGCCGGAACCGTCGGCGTCGGCGAACCCGCCGGACACTGCTGGACGGCGGGAGTCGGCACTGGATCGGGATTGGGCGCAGGAGGTGGCGCCGCCTTCGCGGGCGTGCCGAACACGATGCTCACCGAGTCGTACTCAAGACTTTCGTCGCGATGAAATCCGACTCCGAACTCGGTATAGGAGCAGTTGCCGATCAATTGGCCTGCACCCTTCTGGTAGGCATCGTTGATCGCCGCGGCTTGGGGGTCCCCCCAGCCAATGGTCAGCTTCGCGGTCCCGTTGTATGCGCTGAGGTCACCACCTGTTCGGTCACCCGGTCGTACCGCTGCCTGGGCGAGGTCTTCGAGTACCTGGCTGTAGGCGAGTGCCGGGCAGGCCGTCCTGGTCCGGTCGCCGTTGACTGCGCCCCTGATCGGGCCCAATGGGTCGTCGGCGCTGGCGACAGGCGATGCGAGTGCCCCCCAGAGCAACGACGCGCCAACGACGGCGATCGACACGGCGGTGCGTTTGGTCATCACGTTTCCCCCTCGACGGGGACGTTAATAGTTGCGATGTCAAGGAGTAACTAGGTGTTTCCCTAGGAACGCGGGCAACTCCGGGGTGCTCTACTCGTCGAGCTCCCGCATGTGACGCCCAAGTTCGGCTCGCGAGCGGATGCCGAGTTTGCGATAGACGCCTGCGAGGTGAAACTCCACGGTCTTCGGGCTGACGAACAACGTGGCGGCAACCTCACCGTTGGTCATGCCCGATGCCGTCAGTCGTGCGACCTTCTGCTCGGATGTGGTGAGCGTCTGCCTGCGCGCATCGATCGCGGAGCGGTCAAGCTCGGCGCGGGCACGGGCGGCCCAGAGTGGCGTGCCGAGCCGCTCGAAGACCCGCAACGCTTCCTCGAGTGAACCCGTCGCCGCCTCGCTCTGACGCTGTTGGCGCTGAATCCTGCTCAGCACCAGCAGTGTTCGGGCCCGCTCGAAGGGCATCGGAATGCGGTCGTGCTCGGCGAGCGCCAGCTCCGTGGTACGGCGCGCCTCGTCGGCGTCACCCCGCGCGGCGAGAAGCATGCCACGACACCGGCCGCCGACGGCCAACATCCAGGGCCGGTCGAGCCTGCTGCCGTTGCGTTCGAGGACCTCGATCAGCGGCTCGGCGTCGTCGAGCCGGTCCAGCATCACCAGCGCTTCGACGGCGTCGGGAATGAAGGCCGCGGCAATGATCTCCGCCGCCTCGGGGGCGGTCGTGATCTTGGCCATCAACGGAGCCAAGGTGGCCAACGCGGCCTGGTAGCGGCCCAGCGACACCTCCAGGAACCCGAGCACGGTGACTGGCCACACGGCCATGGCCATGAAGCCGCTGCGCACGCTGGCCGCCGTGGCCTCCTCGACGTCGGATCGGGCGTCGCTCTCACGGCCGGCGTAGCAACGTGCCGACGCGCGGGTCGTCAACGCGATGAACCGGGAGACGTTGCCGCCCAATTGCTGCGCGCGCTCCACGGTGTCCTCGGCCAGCCGACTGGCTTCGTCCAACTCTCCGAGCCAGAGCGCCACGAAGCACGCGTGGAAGGAGACGAAGATCAACTCAGCCTCCGCGCCACGCTCGAGGCAGTCGCGCCGGATGGAGAGCAAGGCGTCCCGCGCGCTGCCGAGTCGTCCCGACCACGCCATCAGCAAGGCGTTCTGGACGGTCGGGCGAAACGCGATCGGGACGCTCGGGTTGGGGGCCTCCATGTCCAGCGCGCGACGCACGTCGGCTTGATCAAATCCCTTGCCCTGCACGAATCGCACCATCGCGCGCATGCCGAGTGCCTGACTGAGCAGAGCAGGAGCCATGGATCCCGTGGCGGCGAGAACGGCATGCTCGATCTTGTCGAGCGCCTCCGCGGGTCGGCCCACGTTCAGCAGGGCGAACGAGAGGGTGACCAGCATCCGCGCTTTCAATGCAAGGTTGTCGCCGACCTCGCCCAACCCGCGCTCGAGCACACCCACGCCTTCGAGGAAGCTGTCGTCGAACAGTTCGACGACGGCCAGCGTCATGAGCGCACCAGCGCGGAGCGCCCCGGGCTCCACGTGCCCGATGGCCATGTTGAGGAGCTTCCTCGCGCGGTCGGGGTTGCCCGCTCGGAGGTGATGACCAGCCGAGCGGATCTCACGCTCCGGCGTGTCACCACCCAGTTCGAGTCCGAGGTCCAGCAGTTCGGCCGCGGCCGCGGGCGCACCGCGCTTGCGCGCCAGGTCGGCCGCGATGTCCAGCGATGCGAGCAGTTCGGGGGTCGCGCTCGTCGCTGCCAGCGCAAGATGCCTGGCCCGCGACTCCGGATCGGCGACGAGGCCGGCCAGCCTCTCGTGCATGGCCCGACGGTGGGCCGGTGCGGTGTCGGTGTAAACGCCTCTGGCGAGAAGCGGATGACCGAAACGCAGATGGCGACCATCGATTTCGACGACACCGGTGCTCTCGGGGTCCACGAGCAGGGCCACGAGGTCCGCGGCGGTGGTGCCGATTGCGCGAGCGACGAGGTCTGTGGTCGGCGCCGCGAGACAGGCCATGGCGAGCAGGGCAGTGCGGACGTCGTCACCGAGACTGTCGACCCTGGCGCCCACCAGCTCGGCAAGTGAGGCGGGCAGCGACGTCGAGGCGAGCGTGTGGCCTTCCAACGACCGCGCCAGTTCGAGGCCATAGAACGGGTTCCCGCCCGATACCTCGTAGATACTCGCCACGGTCGAGCGTGAAAACGACCTCCCGAAGCGGTCTGCGATGACGTCGTGTAGGCCGCTGACGTCCAACGGCCGCAATGGGATCCGACGGATGGCATCGGGTGTGGGCGGGTGCAGCCACGACGTTGCGGTGACGCTGTCACGGTCGCTGCGGGTCGTGGCGAACACCGCCACCGGGCCTGCGAGCCGTCGCACCGCAAAGGCAACCGCGTTGGCGCTGGACGTGTCGAGCCACTGCAGGTCGTCGATCGCCACTAGCACTGGTGATTCGATCGCGAGCCGCTCCAGGACCGCGAGCAGAGCCGCCGAGACGGCTCGCGGGTCAGTCGGCGCCTCCCCCGCATCGGCCCGCAGCAGAATGTGGTCCAGCGCCCGTCGTTGCGGATCCGGTAGCTCGGACAGGATGGCGGTGTCGACGCCGCCGAGGAGGTCGGCCAGCGAGGAGTACGACAGCGCCGACTCCGCGGCTGCGGGCCGCGCCAGGAGCACGTGAAACCCGTTCACCCGCGCCTGCTCGACCCCGGCCAGCCAGAGCGTGGTCTTGCCGATTCCCGGCTCACCCTCCACGACCAGCGCAGCGGGACGGGTGAAATCCGGCGCGAGAAACCGTGTCACCACCTGGGTTTCGGCCGAACGACCCAACGGACGCGAAGCCGTCACCGACCGATCACCCATTCATGATCCTCCATCTTCGACGGTCATGCTCGACGAGAGCCTCAGGCAAGGCATGGCATCACGAACTTGGTAGCACGTCACCCCGCCCACGCATTTGCTCAAGCGCCTCAGGCACTTCTAGCCGCGTTCGCCGAATCGGAAACCCCTCGCGCGACATCGAGGTCAGAGCGCGCGCTTCAACGCGGTCGCCAGATCACCGCGGTTCCCCACCGTCACGTCGCCCAGGCCCAACCAGGTTGCCATCGTGCGCAATTCACCGGCCAGCGCTTCGGCCACCCGCTGCCCGTCCTGACCCGGCTCGGCGAACGCACCGGGCACGTGCAAGGCGTCCCGGGTGCGCTCGGCCTTGAGATCCACCCGGCCGACCAGCTGTCCGTCGAGCAGAAAGGGCCACACGTAGTAACCGAACTGGCGTTTGGGCTCGGGCACGTAGATCTCGATGCGGTAGTGGAACCCGAAGACCCGCTCGACCCGCGGCCGGAAGAAGATCAACGGGTCGAATGGGCACAGCAGCGCGGTCCCGCGGCTGGCGCGCGGCACGGTTTGACCGACCCGCAGATAGGCGGGCGCACCCCACCCGTCGACGTCGACGGGTTCGAGCTCACCCTCGGCTACCAAATCCGCGATCACCGGTTTGGCCTGGTTGGCACCCAGCCGGAAGTAGTCGCGGATGTCGGTCTCGGTCGCGACGCCCAGGGCGGTGGCCCCGCGGAGCACCAGTTCGCGGACGGCTTCGACGTCGTCGACGTCACGGGTGAACACCTCGGGCGGGAGGACGCGCTCGCTGAGGTCGTAGTGCCTGGCGAAGCCGACCCGGGTGGCGGTGGTCAGGACGCCGGACGCGAACAGCGCCTCGGCCACCCACTTGGTGTCGCTGCGGTCCCACCACGGACCCTTGCGACCGCGGGGTTCGGACTCCAGGTGCGCCTCGATCTGCCCGGCCGTCGACGGCCCCAGCTCCCCGACCGCCGCGATGACGTCGTCGGCCAGTTGCCGGTTCTTGCGGACGATCTCCTTGCCCCAGCGCCCGTCGGCGTACTCGCGCATGCGCCACCGAAGCAGCGGCCAGTCGTCGACCGCCATCAGCGCGGCCTCGTGCGCCCAGTACTCGACCAACAGTCGCGGTGCGCGGGCCGAGTGGCTCCACGCGGCCCGCTCGAGCACGGTCCGGTCGTACGGGCCGAGGCGGCTGAACACCGGCGCATAGTGGGCTCGCACGGCGACGGACACGGAGTCCAGCTGCAGCACCTGGATCCGAGACACCAGCCGCTTGAGGTGCGATCGCGACACCGGACCTGCGGGCTTGCGCTCGGCGAAACCCTGCGCCGCGACGGCCACTCGGCGCGCCTGGTCTGCGGTGAGCCTCATGGCCGCCGGTAACTCAGGAACCGGTAGCGGATTCCGGCGTCACTGGTCAGCCAGTCGTCCTCGGTGCAGACCCAGTCCTCGGCGAGTACCGGAGCGACGGCGTCCTCGTCCTCCCGAGGCAAGGTCACGTCCACCTCGGTGACCTCGCACCGGGTGGCCAACGGTAGCGCCAGCGTGTAGATCTGCGCACCCCCGATCACCCAGGTCCCCTCGTCGGACACCGCCTCGTCCAGGTTGTCCACCACCGTCGCTCCGTCGGCCATGTAGCCAGCTTGCCGGGTGAGTACGACATTTCTGCGCCCGGGCAGCGGCCGCACCTTCGCGGGCAGGGACTCCCAGGTGAGTCGCCCCATGACCACGGTGTTGCCCACGGTGAGTTCCTTGAATCGCGCCTGGTCCTCGGGCAGGCGCCAGGGAATGCCGTTGTCGCGCCCGATGACTCCCGACGTCGACTGGGCCCATATCAGCCCGACCGTCATACCGCGACGGGTGCCTTGATCCCCGGGTGCGGATCGTAGTTGACGATCGCAATGTCGTCGTAGGTGTAGTCGAAGATCGAATCCCGAGGCGCCAGAACCAATTCCGGATACGGCCGCGGGTCCCGGCTGAGCTGCAGCGCGACCTGCTCGACGTGGTTGTCGTACACGTGGCAGTCACCGCCTGTCCACACGAACTCACCGACGCCCAGCCCGGCCTGAGCCGCCATCATGTGCGTCAGCAGCGCATAGCTGGCGATGTTGAACGGCACACCGAGGAACAGATCCGCACTGCGCTGGTACAGCTGACAGGACAGCTTTCCGTCGGCGACGTAGAACTGGAAGAAGGCGTGGCACGGCGGCAACGCCATCTGTGGGATCTCGCCGACGTTCCACGCCGACACGATGTTGCGCCTGGAGTCGGGATCGCGCTTGAGCAGCTCGAGCGACGCGCTGATCTGGTCGACGTGCTCGCCGGATGGCGTGGGCCAAGATCTCCACTGCACACCGTAGATCGGCCCGAGATCGCCTGTCTCGCTTGCCCATTCATCCCAGATGGTGACACCGTGCTCGTGCAGCCACGCCACGTTGGAGTCGCCGCGCAGGAACCACAGCAGCTCGTAGACGACCGACTTGAGGTGCACCTTCTTCGTGGTGATCAGGGGAAAGCCCCCGGCCAGGTCGTATCGCAGCTGATGACCGAACAGGCTGCGGGTTCCGGTGCCGGTGCGATCGGACTTCGGGGTACCGGTTTCGAGAACCAGGCGCAGCAGGTCCTCGTACGGCGTTCGGAGGGCAGGAACGGAGCGACCCGGGATGTCGGTCGTAGGCGGCACGCGCCCAGCTTACGACCAGAGGGCAGGAGTAGAACGGTAAGGGGCGAGCGACGCGACGGGAGAATATCTGCATGCCGATCATCACCGACACCATCACCACACCCGACGGAACGTGTCCGGTCACGCTCGCCACACCCGAGGGTGACGGCCCGTGGCCTGGCGTCGTGATGTATCCCGACGCAGCGGGCAGACGCCCGGTGATGGAGGAGATGGCGCAGAAGTTGGCGAGCTACGGCTACGCCGTGCTGGTGCCCGACGTCTTCTACCGCGCGGGCGACTGGGCGCCGTTCGACATCACCACCGCCTTCGGCGATCCCGACGAGCGGGCCCGAATCATGTCCATGATGACCAGCCTGACTCCGGAGATCATGGCCGCCGACTCGACGGCCTTCTTCGACTACCTCGAATCACGGCCCGAGGTCAGCGGCACGACGTTCGGCACCACCGGGTACTGCATGGGTGGGCGCTACTCCCTCATCGTGGCGGGACGGGTCCCCGACCGGGTTGCGGCGGCGATGTCGTTCCACGGCGGCGGGCTCGCCTCCGACGATCCGGGCAGCCCCCACCTGCTGGCCGACCAGATCCGCGCCGCGGTCTACGTCGCGGGCGCCGAGGAGGACCAGTCGTTCACCCCCGAGGCCGCCGAGACCTTGGACAAGGCGCTCACCGCGGCGGGTGTCGAGCACACCATCGAGTTCTACCCCGCCGGGCACGGATTCGCGGTGCGCGACCACCTCGCCGTGTACGACGCCGACGCCGCACGGCGTCACTACGACGCGATGGAGAGCTTCTTCGGCGCCAAGCTGGGCTGACCGCCGATCGGCATCCGTTTGCCTCGCCATCACCGCTTAGGCCACGATTGACGGGTGTATGACCAGGCCACCGGCAATGATCCGGCTTCGAGCATCGACCCTTCCGACCCTGGATTCCGGATCGACCCGGTCCTGGCCAGAAGCTGGCTCCTGGTCAACGGCGCTCAGAAGGACCGCTTCGCCCCGGCGGCTCACTCCCGCGCCGACATCGTCGTCCTCGACATCGAGGATGCGGTAGCGCCCAAGGACAAGGCCGCGGCGCGTGACAACGTCAAGGACTGGCTGGTCGCTGGCAACACCGATTGGGTTCGGGTCAACGGCTTCGGCACGCGCTGGTGGGCCGACGACCTCGAAATGTTGTCGCAGACCTCGGTCGGCGGGGTGATGCTGGCGATGGTCGAATCCGTCGATCACGTGATCGAAACGGCCAAGCGGTTACCCGACGTGCCGATCGTGGCGCTCGTCGAAACCGCTCGCGGATTGGAGCGCATCACCGAGATCGCCGCGACGAAGGGCACGTTCCGACTTGCCTTCGGCATCGGCGACTTCCGCCGCGACACGGGCTTCGGGGACAACCCGGCCACCCTTGCCTACGCGCGCTCGCGCTTCACCATCGCCGCGAAGGCAGCGCATCTGCCCAGTGCGATCGACGGGCCGACGATCGGCTCGAGTGCGCTCAAGCTCATCGAGGCCAGCGCGGTCTCCGTCGAGTTCGGCATGACCGGCAAGATCTGCCTGACGCCTGATCAGTGCCCCGCGGTGAACGAGGGCCTTTCGCCGTCCCAAGACGAGATCTCCTGGGCCAACGAGTTCTTCGCAGAGTTCCAGCGCGACGGCGGTGAGATTCGCAACGGCTCGGATCTGCCCCGCATTGCCCGCGCCACCAAGATCCTGGACCTGGCGAAGGCGTACGGCATCCACACTCCGGAGTTCGGCGACGATCCCGACCACGTGCCCGCCCCGTCGGACACCTACCACTACTGACCGCTGTCGGCCCGTCGCCCACGCAGGAAGGTCTGGAGGGCCAAGAGGATCCCGCGCGCGGCGTAGATGCCTGCCGCGACCGACACCACGATCATCACGATGAACATCACCAACCAGTTCGCACGGCTGTGGCTGACGTTCCACCAGACGATCGTGAACAGGATCGCGCAAACGAACACCACGATGTCGCGCCAGTTACCCCGATAGGACGTGGCGACGTCGAGCATCGAACGCTGCTTGTCCACCGCGGCGATCAAGCCGTCGATCCGCAAGTCGATGACACGCTGCAGTTCCGCGCGCCGTTCGGCCTGCTCGGGGGGAAGCCGGTCCAGCAGGTCCATGTCCTCCTTGACGACCGCCCGAATGTCCGGCGCCTTCAGATTGCCCGCGAGCACGCCGAGCAGCGCTCCCCCGGCGATCGGCGCACCAGCGAGTGCGAATTCGGCGATACCAGCCATCTGCGCTCCTTCATCGGAATCGACGACGTCGGGGCCAGCGTAGATGCCGACCAGGCCCGTCGATGCCGTGAAGCGCCGGTCCCTTTGGTCCGGGAATCGGCGCCCTGGTTTGCCATGTGGCATCGTCGGCATCGTTGGCACGGCTGAACGGACGACATGACATCACCACCGCTCGACGCGTCCACGCGACTGGCTCTGCAACGCACGCGCCTCGCGCAGGAGCGCACCCTGATGGCCTGGATTCGAACGAGTATGTCGCTGATCGGTTTTGGGTTCACCATCTACAAGTTCTTCGAGTATCTCGCGATCAGCGAGCGGCGCCGTGAGCCGATCTTCAGCCCCTGGGTCCTCGGGATGACGATGATCGTCGTCGGCCTCGCCGCGCTGGCGCTGGCGTGGATTCAGCACCGCCAACAGATGAGGGCCCTGGAGGCCGAGGCAGGCCCGATGCCGTACTCGGTGGCCGGCATCATGGCCGGTTTGATCGCCTTTCTGGGCTGCCTCAGTCTGATCGCCGTCGCATTCAGGCTGTGATGCACCGCGGCGATCACCCCATCAGGGTCGCCGCGACGGTCGCGCCGAGATTCCAGCACGCCTCGACGTCTGACTTGCTCGGCTTGCCCGACACCACCACGTATTCGGCCGCCTTCACCCAGCCCAGCCCGGCGGTGATGCCGTCCACCGCGCGCTCGGCCCCCTCAGTGCCTTCGTTGCCGTGCAGCCACAGCCCGAACGGCCTCCCTCGCGTCGCGTCGAGCAGCTGGTAGTAGCTTTGGTCGAAGGCGTGCTTGAGCGCACCCGAGACGTATCCGAGGTTCGCCGGAGTACCGAGCAGGTAGCCGTCGGCCTCCAGCATCTCGACCGGCGAGACGATGAGCGCCGGACGGCGGACCACCTCGACGCCGTCGATCTCAGGGTCCGTGGCCCCGGCCACGACGGCCTCGAACATCTCCTGACAGTGCGGGGACGGCGTGTGGTGCACGATCAGCAGCGTCGTGCTCATGGCCGCTGCTCCTGCATCGCGACGGCCTTCTTCATGGTCTCCCGCGCCCGTCCCCTGTCCCCCGCGTAGTCGTACGCGCGGGCCAGCCGGTACCACCGCCGCCAGTCGTCGGGATCATCCTCGACCTCGGCCCGCACGGTGTCGAAGAGTGCGTCGGCAGCCTCGCGCTCGATGCGACCCGATGGCCTGCGCGGCAGGTCGCTGACATCGAGATCCATGCCCTGCTCGCGGGCGAGCCGGGCCAGCCGCTGATGGGCGAACCCCGCACGCAGCGTGGCGACCATCGCCCACGCGCCGACGACGGGCAGAAGGAAGACGGCGATGCCCAGCCCGATGGCTGCGGGACGACCCGACGCGATGAGCAGGACCCCGGCCCGACCGAGCAAGACGAAGTACACGACCATCGCCACGCACATGAAGCCGATCAGCAGCTGGATGCGCAGCGCTCGCGACCCGTCGTCCTTCGTCATGGGCGTCGATTCCCCGCGCGAGCGCTCGTCACAATCCCATGAGGGGTTCGATCCCGACGGTGAGTCCGGGGTGATCGGCGACGTTGCGGACCGCGAGGAGAACGCCGGGCACGAACGACGTCCGGTCCAGGCTGTCGTGTCGGATCGTCAGCGTCTCCCCCTGGGTGCCGAAGAGCACCTCCTGATGCGCGACGAGCCCGGCCAACCGGATCGAGTGGACGGGGACGCCGTCGACGTCGGCCCCTCTCGCTCCCTCGATTCCCGTGCTGGTGGCATCTGGGTTGGGCGGCATGCCCTTTCGCGCTTCGGCGATCAGTCTGGCGGTGCGGGCAGCGGTGCCCGACGGGGCGTCGGCCTTGTGCGGGTGGTGCAGCTCGATCACCTCGACGGACTCGAAGAATCGTGCGGCCTGCTTGGCGAACTGCATCGATAGCACGGCGCCGATCGCGAAGTTCGGCGCGATGAGCACCGCGACGCCGGGCTTGTCGGCGAGCCAGGACCGAACCCGTTCGATGCGCTCGTCGGTGAACCCCGTGGTGCCGACGACCGCGTTGATGCCCGCCCCGATCAGGAACTCCAGGTTGGCCATCACGACGTCGGGATGGGTGAAGTCGACGACGACCTCGGTATCGGTGTCGGTGAACATCGACAGGGGATCACCGGCGTCGACCTCCGCGGAGAGCTCGAGGTCGCTGGCGGCGTCGACGGCTTCGACGATGGTGGCCCCGACCTTGCCCCTGGCTCCCAGTACTCCCACACGCATGGCAGGCAGCCTACTTGGCCCCGAGATTGCCGTTCCACGGCGCGGAAGGGCTCGATTCCTGCCACCCGCCGCTCAATCGCTGCCAACGGAAATCAATCCCCTGACCTGCCGGTTACACCTGGCAGACCGGCCGGGATGGCCTCCCCACCGGAGCAGAGACCACGAACTCCAGAAAGAAGAAGGATCATGAAGAACCTGACGATCGCCTCCATCACCACCGCCATCGCCGCGGGCTTCGCCGCCGCAGTGTTCGGACTGGCCGCCCCCGCCAACGCCGACGTCGACCACCACCAGTGGATCAGCGACATCCAGCACCCCACGGGCCTTGGCTCGCCCACCGTCACCTTCGGCAACGGCCGCTAACCGTCCCACGGTTCAGGGGCACC